>CALGDE010000167.1 GCA_937883785.1 uncultured cyanobacterium | reverse complement strand
CAAAAGCTCCACCGTTAGTTTGTCTGCCAAGCTGGATAATGCGCTGGCTCGGGCAAATTCATCCGAAATTTCGCTGGCGATCGCCACAGGATCCTCTACAAACTCCCACCGATGCTTAACTACCGCCGACAAAATATTATCACCCCCAGCAATCATTGCCCGCGCAGCCTTAAGGGCTTCATTCACCAACTCACGACTAGAAAAATGGGGAACCAAAGCAGCGATCGCCCTATCCCGATCATATTCCCGCCGTTTCTGCATGGCATAGGCTAACCCCCGCGCCTCACTCCAAACCCCTTTCTCCACCAACGCCGCAATCAACGCCGCCGGCACATTCCCCACCAAACTATTCAACGACACCGTCACAAACGCACACCACATCTGCCATTCCCACCCCTCCGGCTCCCTGGGAATAATCCCGTAAGTCTCCTCCGCCAACCGCCACGCCCGCGCCACATCCTCCACAAAAATCGTCAACTGCCCCAACTCCTCACACGCCTCATACCAACCGTTGCGCCCATCCTCCCGCGCCTGACGAATTAGCTGGTGAATCTCACGCACCCGCCCCGCCCGCTCCATATGCCAAGTCAAGCGCCCATGGATATAGCCGTCGTCCGTTAGGTCTGCCCAACACCCCGACTCCGGCAAATACCGATCCAACAAACTGCCGTGGGCAATTTCCACCGACAACCCCAACCCCGGCAACGAATCGCCATCCCCCAGCGGATCCACCGGAGCCGCCAACAAATCCGTCGCCAAATCATGGAGCAAATCATGCTGCCGAAACGTAGGAATTGACCGCCCCGCCACCGACACCTTCGGACCCGACAACATCAACCCCCGCCGCAAAAAATCCAACAACTGCCGCCGCGCCTCCACGGGGGACACCTCCCATAACACTGTTGCCATGCGAGCATCCACCGCCACATCCTCCGGCAACACCCCCAACCAAGCAAACCGCCGCAACACCTCCCGATCCAACCGCCGCAAACTCAAATTGAAACACGCCCGCAAACTACGCAGCCGCCGCACCTCATCCCCGCCCGAGCGAGCCACACTCAGCACATCAAACTCGTCCCGAAAATCCTCCAACAACGTCAGCCAGTCATAGCCATCCGCCACCTGGGACGTAATCAAATCAAACGCCAACGGCAAAAACTCCACCTCCTCCGCAAAAGTGGCAAACACCCCCCGATCCGCCGCCGACAACGCCTCCCCCAACCGCAACTCCACCAGCCGCAGCCCCTCCTCCAGGGACATCACCCCCAAGCGCACCTCCGCCCGCTCCGGAATCCCCGGCACCTTCGCCTCCCGCGTCGTCACCAATACCCGGCAGCCCTTCCCCGACAACCGAAACGGCTCAAAATCCGCCACATTCCACAGATCATCCACCACCAGCAACATCGTCTTGTCTGCCAACAGTGATCGCAAATACGCCGACGCCGCATCCACCGTAGTCGCCGAATACTCGCGATCGCCCAGCGCCGTAATCCATCCCCCCAGCAACTTCAATAAATCCGGCGTCTGCCCCAAAGTTACCCACAACACCCCATCGGGAAACCGCGATCGCACCTCCAATTGCCGCGCCAAATCTGCCGCCAACACCGACTTTCCAATGCCGCCCAACCCCTGAAGCGCACTAACCACCAACGTCCCCGGCTCATCAATTTCCTCTGAAAGGAGGCGATCGCGAATCAAATCCGAATACTCTGGCCGCGGCACAAAATACCCCGGCACCGGCGGCGCTTGGCACAAATAACTCCCCGCCTCTTCGCACTCCCCAAGGCAGTCCTCGATTCCTGCTAGCTGGGGCGATCGGGCAGCTTCAAACTCAGGAGTGAATTTATACTTCAAATTCTCCTGTCGAAACGCCTCAAACAAATCCTCTAATTCACCCTGAGCCTCTGCACGTTGGATTAGCTCAAACGCAGCTTTCTGAAGACTGCAATTATCAACCACCTCACTCAGCCGTAATTCACACTCTTCTGCGGCGAAAATTTCTAAGGCATCGTAATCCCGGTAGCAATCTTGCAACGCCTTACGAAATTCTTTTTTATCCTTCGCCGTCCAATCCATGGAGTGCCCAAGCTAACCAAACCACACTAAATTCTAACCCTTGTGACCTCGCCAAACAGTGACCACCGCAGCATCACGGACAACGTCATCAAAATCGACAGGACTGACGCAAAGCCCCCGGAGATAACTTAGAGCACGACTTGCTCCATGGGGAAGACTGAAAAGGTTCATTAATTAGGGATAGCTAGGCAGAGCAGCTTAGCCCTAATGTTAGCCCTAGCGGATGGACTGCTCCAACGCGCGATCGCCCCCTTTGCCCTTGGAAATATTGGACTGCGATCGCACCTTTAAAGGCTTGACCGGCTGCGGTCTACCTAACCCATCCGTCAGCGCATAGCCACGGGTTAATAGCCAGAACCACACCTGCGGAGATTTCGGCTCTAGCCACGACTGCACTCGCTGGGAAAATGCTGGCAGCCAACCAAACAGCCAACCCAAAAACGTCACCCAAGTGAAATTCAAATAGCTGCCCACCCAGCGCAGCATATCCGCCGGCCCCGCCGAATCTAAAATCCACCACAGCATTAGCGGATTCTGCCACGCCGCCCTTAGCGCCAGCCGATTAAACATGCTCCACTGGGCGCGATCCTTGATGAAATCATCAGCAATTTCCGGGTCCGTTTCCGCCAACAGCCCAAAGAATGTATTCAACATTGCATTCACCCGTTGGGGCGGTAGCTGCCGATCCGTCGGCACCATCATGCCCTTGGAAAACATCCAGGTCACCGCAATATTGCTCTGATACGCCCGAATCTGCCCTAACTGCTCCGCCGATACCAAATCGTGGCGCAGCGCCGTATCCAACTGATCCACCAGTCGGCTTAGGTTACGCACCATGGACCCAAAGCCCGTAAATACCAGCGGCGACTGCAACGATGCCGCATCTCCCAGGGCAATCAACCGGTCGAACGCCACGGTGCGATCGCTCTCTCCCAAACTGAAATAGCCAGGAATATAGCCAAAGGTCGCCTTACCCCAATCCAGCGCATCCATATCGCAGCGCCGATACTCCGGCAGAATGGTGAAAAAATCCTCGTACATTTCTAACAGCGAACCGGGATTTTTTTCGTTTACCTGATGGTAGTGAAATAGGTAAATAGTTAGGGCTCCATTTTCCGCTGGAAATAGCTCCCAAATTAGCTGGCGACCACGAGAAATATCGCCGTGGCTAAATAAAACATCCCCGTAGGTAGCGTCCCAAACCTGCGGTTCAAACCCTGAATTAATCACCGCCCCAACGGTAGGGCAAACGCTATCAAAAGGGCGACCTTGGTTTAACTGCCAAGCGATCGGTGAAGCGGTTCCCATAGCATCAATCAACACCCGTCCCGTCGCCCGCCGTCCTTGTCCCGTGGGCAAATGGGTCGCCGTTACCAACGTGCCATCATCAAAAATTTCCGATCGCTGAAATTCTGTTTCATCCCAAATTTCACCCCCCGCCGCCGTCAGTTTCTCCCCACAAAGCTGAATAAATCGATCCGCCGCGATCGCCACATTTAAAACCGTCGGCGTATGGAGCACCTTTGCCCGAGCCTGGGGCGGATTATTAGCATCAAAAAACTTATGAAAACCGTCCTCATACTCACAGGAAATAATGCTTTCAAATTCCTCTGCGGTGAACAATCCTAAGTCAATTAAACTTTGAAACTCTGCCCGGGAAATATTCCATTCCCGATTCATCCGCCCAAAGGGCATTCGCTCCAGCAGCAACACCCGATAACCCAACTGGGCCATTGCCGCCGCATGAACCACTCCCAATGCGCCGCCCACGTAAATTAGGTCAAATGCTGATGCGTCCCCGGTCTCTGGCAAGTTGCCCGGCGATCGCGTCACGATAGTCTTCGGATTCTGGGGCGATCGCACCCCCTCTCGCCAACGCCGCTCCCACCAATACACCCGCGTTAGGTCGTACTCTCCCCGCTCCATCTTCTGGAAATACTTAACAGTCTCGGGATAGTGAGACTCCAGTGCCTCAAAGATAGAGTGCTGGCTTAGATCAATCTCCGGTGGCTCTGGATACGTGGGCGGAAAGCGATCGCTCAACCCCTCCTCCAGCTCCGCCAAGATTTTCTGCCCACCCGCCGCTTCGTTCCACTGAAATACTTTTAGATAGGTCGTCCGCTGAACCGTCCACACAAAACCCACTAACGCTGCCGTCGCTGAATCTGCCCCACTCTCACCCGCCCCATACCAGCGAAACCCCGACCCCGTGGCCACCTTAGTCCCCATCGAAGGCTGAAAATCCGCCTGTAACCATCCACAGACTGCATCAATATCTGGGGTTGGCACTTCGCGGTAAAGCAACTCTTTCATGGGAAGTAAAAAAGTAATTAGACACCCCTAAGCGGGCAAAGTGAATCAAGAAGTTATTAAATACCGGCTTAAATACCGGTTCTGGAATGCCAATACTAGGACAGACCTAAGATATAAGCCCCTGCAGCCCTCAGGCAAAAACGCCTTAAGTTTCCTAATATCGCAGGCAATCCAAAAAATGTCCCAAGCCGCAACATCACCCAGCCCGTAATTAGTCACCTTATACCTAGTCAATTTATCCAGCTTTCTGGATAAATCGCGATTCTAAAACAACCAAAAATTTATGACTGAAATTGCACTCAGTAAACAAATTAATTTTGCTTCACCGACTTTAATAGTGTACTCCTCTCTTAAATTTCCCAGGGCACATTGTTTAGGGCGTGTCATTAATTAAGTGCCAGAAGTCTTACAGGGTGGGGAGTTCATACCTTTCCCAAACGAATCTTATTAGGGTCTGAAACCCGTGTAGTTACTGGCTGCGAGATTTAACCCCCCTAACCAATGCCCAAAGTTCCATATATGGCGATCGAGGGAAAGTTTCCAGAAACACCACAAAAGCCGAATTCTGAGGCTGAAATCTCCATTGGCGCTTCTAGCGTTGTGAGCAAATCTTTTAGCATTGCAAGCAAATATGAATGCGGGCAAGAGAATTTCTGCCAAAACTTTAGGAGACCAAGCCCACTTGCGGGTCAAAATTTCTATACCCTGGACCTACTTCACCCCCATCGCCCTTTGCGAACACACGTCAGGTCACGTTTCTTTGCTGCTTTCTTAAGCAAATTAGGAAAGCTTAGTGAATTTATTGATCCTGCGCTAATGTGCCCCCAATGATAGATTTAATAATCTTAATAATAGTTCATATTTTCCTGTGAAGTGTTTTAGAAGTCATGATTTTTCCCAGTTGGTACGTTGATATTTTGGATCAGGACGTTCGGGGTTCCACCCGGTCTAATGATGATTACGTGCGCGAAATCGTTGGTGCTATCGATGTGGTAATTGAGGCGGCGATCGCCCGGAACCAGTCCATCAGCGAAGTGCGCGCAGCGGTACTTAGCGATGATCAGCTATTAACCGAGGATCGCCGTGCTTGGTTGAGTCAGGTGGTGGATATGGCTTGGGCTGCCCACGCTAAGAACCAGCAGCCTCCTTTAAATCCGGTTCCCGCGCCTGCTGGCACCATTGCTATAGACCTGAGTGATACCTCGTTGCCTCCCTCTGCTGCCTAGGGCGATGTGATAGGTGTGATGTCCTAAGGCATGCTGTCCTAAAAATATGCTGTTTTAAGCCGTCCGTGAATTTGCCATGGCTTTGCAATAGGCTTGCACTTGCAAATCAATACCGGTGATCGCCGTCCCCACCACCGCTGCCCAGGCACCGTAATCTAACGCCTGACGAGCCGTCGCTGCCGAGCTAATGCCCCCTTCACACAGCACCGGCATCGATAAAGAATTAGCACAGGTTTTTAGCACATCCCATCCCGGCGGTTTCTGATTGCGAGTGTCTTCGGTGTAGCCAAATAGGGTAGTGCCCACGCAATCTGCACCAGCTGCGATCGCCCCCTCTGCCGACGCCACCGTATCAATGTCCGCCATCACCGGTTTCCCCAGCTCTTCATGGGTTCGCCGGATAATCTCTGCTAGTGTTTCGCCCCCCGGTCGCGATCGCCCGGTGGCATCGATGGCAATCATATCGGCGCCAGCGGCAGCCACCGCCTGCACATGTTCAAACTGGGGGGTAATGTAAACGTCGCTGCCAGGGATAGTCCGTTTCCATAGCCCAATGATGGGGCGGTCCGTTTGGGCACGCACGGCGGCGACTCGCTCCGGCGATTCAATACGTACCCCCACCGCACCATTGTTGAGTGAAGCGATCGCCATTGCCGCAATCACCACCGGATCATTGGTGGGCGAGCCGTAGGGACACTGGCAAGACACAATTAGTCCGCCCTTTATCGATGTCAATAACGACGCAGCCCCCTGAAGCTTAGCCATGATCAGCTCCTAGAACCGGTAATTAACGCTGAAGTAAAATCCATTGTCCTGCACATTAGTGGCGCGATCGTCCAAATCCACCAAGGGAACCGCGTAGTCCAAGCGAATTACAAAATCATCCACCGGCAGCCAGGTGAGCCCCAGTCCCACGCCGGCTAGAAAGCGCTGGTCCGGTAGAGGGTTGGGATTGTCGTCGTGGTTCCACACATAGCCCGCATCGAAGAATGGGGACAAAATCAATTCCGGTAGCCCCGAGCTGTTCTTGGCTAAGGTAATTCGATCTTCAATAAAGGCCCGAAAACCATTATCTGCTGAACGCGCATTTTGCCGAAAACCGCGCACCGACTGCCCGCCACCAATCACAAACTGCTGGGACGATAGCAAGGGATCCGTAGAAAGCTGACCGTTGATGCCCATAATCAGCAAATGGCGATCGCTCAACCGCTGCACCCGTTGAACGCTGCCGGTCCAGCTAAAGAATTGTCCGTCTGGCAAGTCACCGTCATTATCGGTGGCATCAAATAGGGACGTGCCAATGTTGAAAAGCGATCGCAAGGACCAGGCTCCGCGAGGATCCCGACGAATATAATCCTGTCCAAATTTCACCACCGCCGTGGTACTAATTCCATCCTCATCGGGTCCCAAACCAAAAGGCGTACCAATGTCGTTAAACACAAAGGTTTGTCCCGTTTGGTACGTCAATCCCAAAGACAGGGCAAACTCATTGCGCGGGGTACGCACCAAAGGCTGGCGGAAGCTAAGTTCGTAAAGCTGAGACTGACCACGAATTTCCAGCTCCTCAAACTCTTCCTGAATAATCCGGTTCCAGTTGGGCGCCACCCGTACCTGCAGCGTCCCGTCCATGGGATTAAGGGGAATGCGGTAGTTAAAGTCCAGCACATCTGTCCCCCCTTGGAGGGTGCGGTTATAGCCTAGGGAAATCAGGTCGCCGTTTCCGGTCAAATTGCGATGGAACAGGTTAACGCTAAAACGCTCGGAACCCACGCTGGGTGGGGAGTAGTTATCCACGCCCACGTTGCCACCCAAGGGGTCTGCTTCAGCAACGCGCACAATCAAAATACTTTTGCCAGCGCCCTCGCCGGGACGAATGCTGGCTTCCAAGCTATCCAGCAGAGGGTTGGAGCGCAATAGTCGTAGCTGATCCTCTAGTTCCGTGGTGTTGAGGGGTGTCCCTGCTCCCAGCTCCACCCGCGATCGCACATAGCGTTCATTAAGTCGGTCCAGCCCTTCAATCCGAATGTCCTCGAGGGATCCTTCAATCACCCGAATCTCGACGCTGCGGGAGCTGGGATCAATGGTTTGTTCAGGCACCAAGGCACGGGAAGTAATATAGCCGCCGTCCAAATATCGCTGGGTAATACTGTCCGCAAGCTGTTGCAACTCGCGCAGGGTCACATCCCGCCCTTCCAGCGGCTCAATTAATTCCAGCAGGTCTTCTCTCGTAAACAGGGTACTGCCCGTCACTTCGATGCGATCTACCCGGAAGCGTATGGCTTCGGCATCGGGGTCGGCGCCGGGGTCAAGCTGTACGGGCTCCGAATCCAAAGGTCCTGGTTCCGTCGGCAAAGGGGTCGGGTCCGGCAAAGGCTGAAGATCGCGATCGCGGTTTGGATCGGGCACTGGGCGCACGTCAGGCGTGGACTGCCCCGGCGGCGTCATCAAGGGCAGCGTCGCCATCGCATTGGGGTTTCGAGTCATTTCACCACCGATCCACAGACCCAAGGACGCCACTCCTAAGGCGGCAATTTTGGGCGATCGCCCGCTGCGGTTGGTTCTTAAGCGCTTCAGGTTACCTTTGATGTGGCGTTTAACACCGCGTCTAACACCGGACTTAAGAACGTTTCGCCGGGGCAAATTATCCGTAGGGTCGCCCCCAAAAAGATTGCGGAGTTGAGTTGAAAATCCCTTAGCCATGTTTTTGGCGGTACCCGTTTGCTGTGTCGGTGTAATTGTTACAACTTAGTGCTATTGCCCCTACTATCCCACTTTGTAACAAAAAGGGAAGCCGGAATCCGGACGACGCAGGCATTTGCCCATCGGTCGACCGTGGATTCTAGTGGTGAGAGGCTTGCAAAATGATTCAACGCGATTCTAGCGATATCGTGGCAAGAATTTAGCGATATCTTACAAACAAAGGTCAATTGTTAATTCCAACGGATCCGTGATGCGCGCCTTGCGATGACTGGCCATCAACTACGCTTTGGGATGACGCCCAAAAATCAATAGCTGTAAGCGGTTTAGCCCCTGAGGCGTGTCATGAAGTAAACGCCAAAATCCTGACATTGTAGGAAGCCCACGCCCTTTCAAAATAAAGCCAGTTAGGGGCTAGAATCCTTGTGGTTACTGACTTTGAGGTTTAAATGATGACAGCCTCCGGTATTGTCTATCCTCAAAGGACCCGCACTTTCTGCCCAGTCAACTCTCTGAAGCATCATTGGTGGCACGCCCTCAGGTTGGGCAATTGCCAAAAATACGAGGCAAGGTATTCAGAGCATAAAAATTTGAGGCGTAAAAACGTAGAACATAAAACAAGGGCGCAAAATATTAGGGACTAATACAGTGAAAACCGCAACGTTAGAGAGCGGTGCGCAGATACAAGGCTGTATTGGCAAAACTGTGTGGGCAAAAATCAACAGGAGTGGCGATTATGTTCGGTTTAGGTTGGTTGGAAGTGGGCTTGATTGCTGCGGTGGCGGTGGTGATTTTTGGACCAAAAAAAATCCCGGAGCTAGGAAATGCTCTCGGGAAGATGCTGCGAGGGTTTAAAGATGAAATGGATCGGGAAGAGGAGGATTATGGCGAAACGGAGGGTGGGTCCATCACGGACGACAAATTTGAGCCCTGATTTCTTGATCCCTAATTTCTTGATCCTTGAATTTGATGGTTGAAATTGGCTTGTGGATATCAAGTTAATGTCAATGCAAAGCCGGTATCCTCGCCGATATTCTCAAATCAACACTCCGCGCTCAATTCCTCTAACCGAGCAGCGGACCAATCCTAGACAACCCCAAGCTTGTCCATCACTAAAGTTGCCAAGGTGGCGAAGGCAACAACCCCCATAGCCGTGCCTAAACTTTGCCCCATGGCGATCGCCACGCTAGCCGCAATGCCGGCACCAACTGCTGCTGCAATCACGCCATCAACCAAATTCTTTTCTGAGTTGGGAGTTCGCATAGTGGGAAAACCTGAAAGGAATAAACACCCCTGGGTGATCCCCAGAAGCGCCAACTCAAGCTATCACCCAAAAGAAAGACCCTTTCCGAACCCATTAAAATCCGAAAATAAACGTCAATTACCTTTACGCGCCTTAATGTTTGCGCCGACAATTCTTCCCTTTTTCTGCACTTTATTAAGGGCGTCACCCATTTGGCCGTTACTTGCCCATTCCTCGAATCTGCGGCGTTTTCAGCGCTTCTATTTTGGTAAGGCAGCTTTAGGGTAAGCGATACGCTGATGGTTGACCTGTTGCCAAACCCGTACAAAAACCTCGGCGATTTTGGTCATTTCCGGGCGCGTTAATCCAGAGTCCACCAGCTGATTATCAGTCCATCGTGCCCGTAAAATCCGGTTCACCATGGAAAATGCTTCTTCGTAGGTAGCTTCCTTCAAGGAGCGTAGCGCCGCCTCGCAGGAATCGGCCAACATGACAATGCCTGTTTCCCGCGACTGGGGGATAGGACCGTTGTAGCGAAAATCTGCTTCACACACTGGCTGTGATCGCACCGCCGTTAATACCGATGCCCCAGTGCCCGAGCCCACAATTTCTGCTTTATCCACACACCCCGCCTGGGCTTGGGCCGCCTGCATCGCCTGGTGGTAAAAATAGCTAATGCACATGGTGCCCTGGTGCTCAGGAATAAATGCCTGAATCGCCTTAGGCAACCGCGCCTTTTTCGCCATGACAATGCCTTCGCTAACGTGGCGCTTAATAAGATCGGCGCTTTTCCACGGGTCATTAATGGTGTCGTGCTTATTGGGGCCCCCCATTTGGTTTTCAATAAAGCCTAAGGGGTCATGCATTTTGCCAATATCGTGATAGAGCGTTCCAGCTCTCACCAGCTCCACATTGCACCCCAGGGCACGGGCTGCCGCCTCTGCCAAAGAAGCCACAAACATAGTGTGTTGAAAAGTGCCGGGCGCTTCAGACGCTAACCGCTTTAGCAAGGAACGGTTGGGGTTGGATAATTCCGCTAGGCGAATGGGAGTCACCAAGTCAAATAAATGCTCCAAATAGGGACTGAGCCCTAGGGCCACCACACTCCACATCAGTCCGGTGACGCCGTGAAACGCCACCGTGCCCAAGAGGGTAACCCATACAGAGCTGGCAGCGGCGCTGTTAATTAAGCTCAGCACCAGATAGGTGCTTCCTTGCACAAAGCCCACCCCTAATCCTAAGAACGCAAATTCCTCCCGCGATCGCAGCCGCCCGGCCATTAGGGCCCCAAACATCCCCGCCGCCGTCATGGCAATCAATGTGGGCCAATCCAAATCCAGTGCCAAGGGCATCACAATGCCCATCAGAACGCATAAAACGCTGCCCACTGCTGGTCCATAAAAGCTCCCTGTCAGCAGCCCTACCAGGGGTAGGTTAATAATCAAATCTTTTTCCCAAGCGTCAGGCAATAGGGTGCCCGCCCAGGCGCTAAGGGGCACGCTAACCGCCAGCACCAGCAACACAATATGGTCTGGACGCCGTAGTCGCTGGCCGAACCGTCGTTCCACCACCCAAAAACACCCGAGGGACACGGTAATCAAGCCGGACAAATCCACCAGCCCGCGCCAGTTAATTCCCCGACGACTCAGACCATAGTGGTCTAGCAAGGCAAATTGTTCGCTGGTAATGGTTTCGTCAGCTTGAACAATTAGTTCACCCTGGCGGCGCGACACAGTGATGATGTCAATTTCCTCCACCGCCGCCGCCGCCAGTTCCTGGGTTTTATCGTCATCTTGCACCAGGTTATGGCGATCGCCTGTTACAGCCACCAAAATACGCTGGGCGGTGGGACGTAACGACGGATTAAGGTAATCCTTCAGCACCGTTGAAATAACCCGATCTAAGTGTTCATCGGTCAGTCCTGGAGGCAAGCCGTGCACTAACAGCCGCCTTATGGTTAGGGTGCTAGCGTCCTTCACCTCTTTCCATTGGGAGGGGGATAGGGACAGTAAGGTTTGATTAAATGGCTGTTTGCTTAAGGGCAATCCATTAAGTTGCCCATTCAAGACTTGTCCATTAAAAGTCTGATTATTGCCACCATTTTCCGAACGTTGATCCAAAGAGGCGATCGCCCGGCGGTAGCGACCGCGAGCCCGATCTAACCCTTGCAATAATTCATCAAGGGACCGGTACGTCAAACTTGGAGAGCGATCTTCAAAGGTAATATCTCGCCCTAAAGTGACCTCTGCATCAAGGCGCACAACGCCCGCCGCCGGCCATTGCCCCTGCAACCGTTCCAGTTGCTGAGCCGTTTCACGCAGCACCTCCAGCTCACGTCCTTCCTCGGTAGCCAAAACGGGACCTGCATCTTGGACCCACCAGCTCGCCTCAAAAATTCCCCTTTGAAGCTGGGACCGCAGCGATCGCCAAAGCGTCGGCGTTAGCTCCCGCAGTAAAACCTGGGATGGCTCCGATAGGGTATTGGTGGACACAATGGGGAACGGCTCGGTGATCTTGCGAATTTCATCCCCTTCCTTTAAGGAGCGTTGTAAATCTTGAATAATTTGGCTGGTGATTTCAGAATCTTCCGACAGCACCGGCACCACCCCATTGCGGGCATCCCTACGCCGCTCCTCAGTGCCGCGCTGATCCGGCACGGTGGCATCGAAGGGGGCCCGAATATCCTGGGGAGCTGTTTCACCAATGCCATACAACGGCTGAGACAGAAGTGGGTAGCTCATTGCCGCCGTTAAGGACACCAGCGCGAGGGCCAACATCAGGCGACCATGGGCTCGGGTGCGCTGGGACTGGCGATGTTTTTTTGAGCAGGGTTGCCCGTTGCCCGTTGCGTTGAAGTTATAGGTCAAACGCTGGGCCTGGGATAGACGCCGCCGCAAATCATGCAGGGCACGGCGACCATAGCAAATCCATTGACCGGGGCGAAGAAAGGGAAATTTGCTCACGGCACCATTCCGCAAAGGAGGGCGCGATTTCGACCTTCGCCAAAATCGCCCAGCTTTTCGGATAAAGGATTTCGGCATTCCCATAACAGACAGTTTCCAGCACGCTAAAAGAGAGTAAAAAACAACCTAGAGAAAGGAGAAGGCGTTTTTCGGGACAAAATAACTAGAGGCGGAACGAAAGGGACGGGATAACAAAGACCAGAGCATAACAATGGGAAAGCGGTGCAACGGCAGCCAATGTCTGACAAAAAATTCCGACAAATTTCTAAAGCCCTTCTACATTGATGGTAGACAACACAATTAATTGAACAGCACTTGATAACAGTCGAGGTCTTGTGGGGGTGGAACCGTATCAAGAATAGGCGTGAACTAGGATAATCCCGTGCGGCGCATTGGTCACGCAGTCCATTGGAGGAGATTGCCGTAAGAATTGCGATTCAAAGTCTGACTTTTGGCTGAGGTGGCTTTAGCCTTTTCCTAACTTAAGCAATCTTTGGATATCTAAAAATATCCAAGCCTTAGGACGTGTCATTAATTGAGCAACCAAAGTCTTACGTAGTAAAAAGTGCACGCCTTTTAACACAAAAAGCGCTAAGGGCTGAAACTCTTACGGTTAAAGGCTTTGAGACTTAAATGACGACAGCCCTTAGTAAAACAGTAACTAGATGGTGTTGTTTTACAACATATAACGTTGCACCAAGCTCTTGAAGTAAGTGTTGCTGACGGTTTCTGTAGTTATAGCCTGTTTATAGTTAGCTTTAGGGTTTGAGGGAAGGGATGCGATCGCCCCCCTATTTACAGGAATTTATTAGGAATTTATTTAGGGATTTATACAGACGCCCCAATTCACGACTCAGCACGATTACTTCGCGCGCCCAGGATTATCCAGTGTTGTGACCTGCGGCTATATCGTGCAAAAATCTCTCCGTAAACAAGTCAGTCGGGTAATATTTCGTACTCTCGCTAACGGGACAATGTGACGGTCCAGGGCGTTAATGATGGTGAAGTAAAAGGGGCCGCGCCGCTCCACTGGTTGAAACATTGGATCGCTCGGTTTCGGGCTGCGTCGACAGAAGAGGATAAACGCTCATTCTCAACGATGTCATAAATTTTACTCGTATTTAAGGCTGAACGTTGTAAAAAATTTTGATTCTTATGGTCCAGATAATCAGCCGAGAAATTGCTTAGAAACCGTTCTGCGCCATGGGTCAGTCCTAAACTTGCGCCAATCCAGCCGAGGGAGCTGCTCTCATCGTTGAGCAGCATTGTGGTTTGAGCGATCGCCGTAGACATCTCACCTCCAGTACGACCAAGGCCCCCTACGATAGTCCAAAACTCTTGCTCCTTAAGTAGGGCTGTTTCTCCTGTTTCCGTGGCGGAAATTACGGCTGTGGACGCTGCATCGAATTGCCCTAGCCATAGTCGCCACTGGGGTAAGGTGGCGCGGCTTTCTATTAATTGTTTTGCAGTTTTCCCAGTGTCCAATGTTTGAGTATTGTCCGGCGTCGGCATGAGCGATTGCCATCCTGCCAGTACCCGCCCCAGCCAAAGGCTTCCAGAACCTACAAATGGGGGCTGGTCAAGGCTCTGCCACAGCACCTCCGCTAGCCGCCATTGTTCGGGAGACCAGTGGCGTAGTTGATGTCGATGGGGGTCGCTGTATCGATATTCTGGGCGTTCGTAGTTAAGAGCGATCGCCTCCAGCACCTCCCAAGGGAACGACTCACTGTTTCCCAAAATAGCGGCTCCCACGAACGCCCCTTGGAAGCGATCAAAGAGAGACACCTTAGGCAGAATTTTTACCGTGGGCATGGGGGCGGAAGGCGCTGTATTCACTGGCAAGACAGTTAGGCGAAAATAGGCGATCAGGGTGTGTCATCAATGAATGGGCAGAAGGTCTACACCGTGGGAAGTCCACACCCTTTCAAAGCAAAAAAATTAGCGACTGGACCCTACCACTGAAGACTTTGACGTTTAGGTTTTGACAGCCCCCAGTGGGGGACAATAGCTTGACCGTTCTTGAGCATTCTACGGTTTCGTTGCCATGAGTTCCCTACGCCCTGTTGTAATTAAAATTGGCACCTCCAGCTTGGCTCAGCCGGATACTGGGCGGTTAGCGTTGGCTACCATTGGCGCCCTGGTGGAAACGCTGACGGTGTTGCGCGATCGCGGTTACCCGGTGGTGTTGGTATCCTCAGGGGCCGTTGGGGTGGGCTGTGGACGGTTGGGGTTGGCGGAACGACCGGCGACGATCGCAGAGAAACAGGCCGTTGCCGCCGTGGGACAGGGGCGACTGATGCGGATTTACGATGACTTTTTCACCACTGCCGGACAGCCCATCGCCCAGGTATTGCTAACGCGGGAAGATCTCACCCAGCGCAGTCGATATATCAATATTTATCAAACGTTCCAGGCGCTGCTGCGATTGGGGGTGGTGCCTATTGTGAACGAGAACGATACGGTGGCGGTGGATGAGCTGAAGTTTGGCGATAACGATACCCTGTCGGCGCTGGTGGCTAGCGTGGTGGAGGCGGAGTGGTTGTTTTTGCTGACGGATGTGGATCGGATGTACTCGGCGGATCCGCGCCAAAATCCTGATGCTAAGCCGATTTCGGTGGTGGCGGATATGGCGGAGTTTGAGGCGATGGGGGTGGATACGGGGAGTCGTGGTTCCCAGTGGGGCACGGGGGGGATGGTCACCAAGATTACGGCGGCAAAAATTGCTACTAGCGCTGGGGTTTGCACGGTGATTACCCAGGGCAAGACCCCTGCCAATATTTTGAAAATTATTGATGGGGAAGATTTGGGTACCCAGTTTTTGCCCCAGGCGCAGCCTAATCGTGCCCGTAAGCAATGGATTGCCCATGGGTTAGTGCCGGCGGGGCGGTTGTATTTGGATTCGGGGGCGGTGCGGGCGATTTGTGAGGGTGGAAAGTCGTTGCTGGCGGCGGGGGTTACGGAAATTGAGGGGGAGTTTCAGGCGGAGGATGCGGTGATTTTGTGCGATCGCCAAGGAAAGTCCGTTGCCCAAGGGCTGGTGAATTTTGACAGTGAGGCGTTGGGGAAAATTCTGGGGCGGCGATCGCAGGATGTCAGCAAAATCCTGGGCAGTGGTTCCCCTAATACCGTGATTCATCGCGACAATTTGGCATTGATGTAGAGGATTGATTAGACCTCTTGCATAAATGACGTAGCTCTATCAAAAGGCTTTAATCAGGACTTACGCAAACCCCCTGAAGCCCCTCACCCTAAATCCCTCTCCCTGGGGAGAGGGACTTCGGAGATAGTGCGATGGCTTTACCTACCTTCTTGCTCCCCTTCTCCCCGGGGAGAAGCGGTGTCCTGAGCGAAGCCGAAGGAGGGCTGGGGGATGAGGGCGACCAGCGATGTTGCGTAAGTCCTGTTTAATGCGAAGGCTGAGGGTCGTCGTTCGCGTAGCGTCTGCATCGCAGATAGCCTGGTCAAGACACTGCCCTTCGACAACCCTCAGGGCACAAATGCTTGCCTTTCTGATTCATGCAAGAGGTCTATTGACTATTTCATTAAGGTTGCGAGTGGCTGTAAGGGCAGTGTCCAAAGCCTCCCCATTCTGTGATGGACCTGTGACCAAAGGGTAAGAATAATTTTATACAGCTCCGGCTTTCCGGGATTTGCTGAGGGCTAGGCGAAACCGTTAAAAAATCGGAGCGATCACTCATGAAAAAATCACAATTCCGACCGGATTTTGGTTGGCTTAATCTAGGTACGGTATGCGAACATGCTTACAGAATCAGTGGCAATAAGTATAAAAAGTAAGTCTTACCAGGGATTTTTGCTCAGGAAATTGGGCCGTTTTAAGTAGTCTTGTTTAAGTCGTCTTGCGCTTTGAGTTCCAGGCACTTCATTGGCTGAGATATCTCATCTTCGAAGGGATTAAGGTGACGAATTTGGCTCTTATTGGACCTGTGTCCGAGTTAGCCCCGTATCTGTACTTTCAATCCTGCAGCACTTTCGTGCTTTTTTCTGTTGCCGTCGCCTGGAAAGTTAATTACTCACCTCCTCTCTAGATATGAGCATTCGTCGCGTCTCCGCTTCCGATTTCAACAGCCTCAGCAGTGAAATTAGCAGCGCCCTTAGTGCTAGCGAAGATTTAACCGTTATTGATATTTCCAACGCGGGGACGATTAATTTCACCGATGACATTGTGGTGAACAATACGTCGGGGCGAAAGAAGACGATTAAGTTAATCGCTAACGGGACGACGTTTTCGGGGCAGGGCAATAATCAGATTTTTCAGCTATTTAGCTCTGACGCTGACATCGGAGATCTGGCTTTCATCATCGAAGGCGGGACGTTACGGGATGGCTTTGCCAAAGGGGGCGATGCGGATTCCCAAGGGGGTGGTGGCGGAGGTTTAGGAGCCGGCGGTGCTGTTTATGTGGGATCAGGGGCAACGCTGGTCACCGATGGTACAACTTTTAGCAACAATGAAGTGGAGGGTGGTCTAGGCGCTGACTTAACCGACAAAGCGCCGAATCGAATCTCGATGACCGTGGCTCCTCCGGGCACCAGTGGATCGACGGTCGCTGATGCTCTCAGTGGCATCCAGGGTGGCGATGGTAACGATGGGGGAATTCTGAATAATGGTGAGTCTCCCTTGGCGGCAGGATCCGCAGGCAGTGGGGGAAGCGGAGGGACCATCAATACTGTAGATCCCATCGGGTTTCTACCAGAACAGCTCGGAGGGGCTGGCAGCGCCGGTGGCTTTGGAGCCGGTGGTGGTGGTGGTGGTGGTGCCGCTGGCGGTTCTGCCGTGATTAAGGGAGGTCAAGGCGGAGATGGCGGCTTCGGCGGCGGTAGCGGTGGTGCTGGGGGAGGCTCGCTCTTGGGGGCAGTCCCCCTTTCACTCACCCTGCAGGTGCCAGGAGGACCCGGTGAATATGGCGGGTCTGGCAGCCCTAGTCAGGTCTTTCCTCAGGACGTGTACGCGGGAGCAGGGGCGGGGGGCGATGGTGCAGCCCTGGGCGGCGCAATCTTTGTCCAGGACGGAAATCTAGTCACCCTCAACACAACGTTTTCAAATAATGAGACTACCAATCGTGCACGGGGTCCCCTGCGCTTTTCAGGCGCGTCTATAGATGCTACTGGAACCGGATCTTCTCAGTTGGATGGCGAGGGCGTTGGTGCGGATGCCTTTGTCTACCGAAGCGGTCCCGTCAGCGCCAGCGAACCTTCACCGCTACTGTTCGACGCCACTGGATTCAACTCCTTCGGTGCTTTCGCCAACGACACCAGGTCCACTAGTTCGGCGGCGGTGGGAGAGGGGTTCATCCAACCCAAAGCATCCATCAGCTTGGGCCAAGGCGTCACAGAAGGCAGCGGCACCGACGGCATTATCAACGTCAACCTGGACCAAGCGCTACCGTTCTCCGTCTTTGTCCCCGTCACCCTTGTCACAACAGATGCGACCCAAGGTGATGACTTTGTGGTCAAAGACCAAAGCGACAACACCGTCACCGGGGATGAATTCTTCGTCAAAATCGACGCCGGTAGCACCCAAGGACAATTCCGGGTGGAAGCCCCCGACGATGACGCTCCGGAACCCGATGGCGAGACCGTTACCTTCACCATTGATCGTAGCGATGACCTGAACTATTTCAGCTTAGGAGGCACTACCTCCACCAACCTACTAATTGAAGACGATGGCGATGTGGGGATTGATATCCAGGAAACCCTGGGAGTCACCGCCGTTGCAGAAGGGAATCTTGGAGACGGTGTCCAATTCCAGCTCATCATCCAACCCACCGACGACGTCACCCTAAACTTCACCACCCCCGGCGACCTAAGTCCCGTGGATCCCATCACCTTCACCCCAGCTAACTGGGACCAACCCCAAACCGTCCGTTTCAAAGCCCCCATCGACGGGGTGGATGAAGGAATTGAAAACGTCCAGGTGCAGCTCGGCGTCACCAGCACCGACACCCGCTACAGTTCCCTGGCGGTTGACCCCATTGATGTGGAAGTGCGTGAAGCCCTCTCCGGCGGAGAAGGACTAGCCAGTGGATTGGAAGCAAGCTTTCGGGTCCTCGAACAGTCCCTTGACAACAACCTATCGAACGTCCTCTTCCCGCTCATAGGCTCCATTGACAACGATCTCCCAGATTTCTTTGGCACTTTCCAGGGGAGCCTATCCGCGGCCCTGGCCGAAATCGATGACGCCGCCAATCCCGCCATCTTGACCACCGCCCAATCCCTAGTCCAAACCGCAGTGGAGCAGGCATTTACCGACCAGGGGTTACCCACCCCAGCGGTGAATGTGATGCTGCAAGTTAACCCAAGTAATACGTCTGTCACCCTATTTGAAATTGACATCGCCCAGTCCTACGACCTCGGAGCGAAGGACTTAGATCGCTCCCTGGGGTTGGAAGGAATTGGCCTACAACTCAGTGGTACCGCACAGTTCGACCTCGCCTATGACCTCAGCCTAGCGGGCAGTATTGGCAACGGCATCGGCGGCGCATTTGACTTAAGTGCGCCCAACAGCAGTCTGAAGGTGGATATCGAAGCCAAGGATCCCACCGGCGTTAGCGGTCGTTTCGGCTTTGTTCCCCTGGGGTTAACGGATCACGAGCAAAAGCCCGCTGATGATTTAGCCCCCACTTTGCTAGATGCAGACTTCACGGTGGACTTCACTGTCCCCGATAACTCTCCACTAGGGGGCAATCGCCTCACCCTCGATGACATCAACAACACCGCTGATATTGCCGACATCAGCGAGACCCTGCTGACGGGAGACGCTCATGTGGGCTTTGATGCGGTAGCGGACTTTAATGCCAAAGTCATGCCGCGCTTCTTTTTTGATCTGGTAATGGACTGGGAGAATTTCGAGGTTAAGGAAGGGGAATTTGGAGATCGCCTCGTCGTCGACAACCTGGCGTTTAACGACTTAGAGGTAGACTTCGGCTCCTTCGCTGAAAACTTCCTTGCCCCGGTACTCAAAACCGTGGATGACGTAGTCGATCCCGTTCGCCCCATACTTGACTTCTTAAACAGAGACATTGGATTATTCGCCACCCTAGAAGCCACAGACCTTCGGCTAGCGGGGCGCACCCTGGATGAAAACGGTAACGGTCAGGTGACCGTCGCTGAGCTACTAGCCTGGCTGAGCAATAAGCCTGTCTCTACTGACCTCTTGGTGGCCCTAGAAAACATCACAGAACTATCAGACACCCTAGATGAGATTGCAGCGCAACCTGACAGTGGATTCTTGATTCCGTTGGGCTCTTTTGATATTGCCCCGGAGCCCCCCAGCGCTGGAATCCGCCCCTCAGTCCCCCCCGTATCAACCGCCACTAAGGAGACCAAGCTATCCAAGCCGCCGAAGGCAAGTGGAAAGCAACCTTCCACCTTAGAAGCAAAGGCCAGCCAATCCATCGGCAGCTCGGATCTGTTTAGCTTCCCCATCATTGAGCAGGGCGAGAGCCTGGTAGCACTGCTGCTGGGACAGGATGTGGACTTGGCGGTAGTTGATTTGCCTGCTCTGGGGCTTGGCGCGGAAGTTCAGTTTGACTTCCCACTGCCCCCGCCGGTCAGCTTTATCAGTGTTGGATTTGGCGCAGAAGTAGAGGCGGACCTAGATCTAGGTTTCGGCTTTGATACCTTCGGGTTACGACAGTGGGCAGAGAGTTTTGACTACGATCCAAATCGTATCGGCTTGGTTCTAGATGGGCTCTACGTCAGCGATCGCGAAGAAGCCAACGGCACCGGCGAAGACGTGCCCGAGCTAACCGCCCAAGGGGAAGTCTTCGGAACCCTCGCCTTCGATGCTCTGATTGCAAGTGCAGGTTTCCGGGGCGGATTACGGGGTCAAGTCGCAGCGGACTTACTGGACGGTGGTGAAATCTTCCAGCGGGATGATGGCAAGATTCGCCTAGTCTCAGAAATCGCCCCCCGCCTGGAGCGCCCCTGGGAACTATTCCAATTCTCTGGTCGAATCTCCGCCTTCCTCGGTGTCTTTGCAGAAGCAGGTGTTAAACCTTTTAAGGTTGAGTACAAGCGTGACCTGGCTGAAGCTACGCTGCTGGAATTCAACCTAGGTCCCCAGGGCAATGCCAGCGGTCGGGCCCTGGATCCCCCGGTGGTGGGCGGCTTAGTCTTCTTCGACGCCAACTTCAACCGCATCCAGGATGAAGACGAGTGGGCCTTTGCCATCACCGACGGCGAAGGCAACTACACCCTCAACGTTCCCCTCAATCCCTTTGATGCCAATAGCGACGGGGTAATCAATAACGAAGACGGTCAGGTGGTGATCATCGAAGGATTCGACAGCGGCACCCTGTTGGATCAAGAAGTCCCCCTAACCGGTGGCTTCGGCAGCTCCGTCATCACTCCGCTAACAACGCTAGTGTTCGGTCTGGAAGTTCCCAACATTAACGACTCAGCGGCACTGGTCCGAGCAGCCTTAGGCATCACAGAAGACTTTGACTTTATCAATGGTGAAGCCGTTGAAGGTCTAGTCGCCAATACCCCTGGAGCCAGAAGCGCAGTGGTCCAGCAGGCCCTGCTACAAAATCTGGTGATCGAAGGCGTTGGCACCCTATTCCCCGGCAGCGGTGACCCCACCGTTGGGGTGATCGCCAACAGCATCATCGGCGCCCTGGGCGATCGCATCAGCAACGGCAGCACCGTCGACCTAACTGATCGCGACTTCCTGCAAGGCATTTTCGACGCCACCATCAGCGACCTTCAGGGACAATTTGGCGGCTACTCAGTGGATTCCACAGCCGTAACCACCGCGATCGGCACCATTGCCAGCAAAAACTCAACCATTGCCAGCAGTGGCGGTCTCGACACCGAAGCATTCTTGACCCTACTGGCTAACGTCATATCGTCGCCAGAATTAGCCACCGGCTTCCAAGGCGCCGCCCTGCGCCCGCTAAATGCCCTAACCCGCAAAGTCGTGCCCCCGGTGGACTTGGCTGCGTCGGAGGCAAAAATCGAAGCCGTTTTGGGATTACCCGACGTTGACCTAAATAACTTTGATCCGCAGGTAGAGGTGGACAACGGCGATACATCCGGCAACGGTATTCCTATCTACCTACGCCAAATCCAGGTGCAAACGGCGTTGACCCAAGTCGGACGAGTTATTAAAGGCTTCAGAGATATTGGCATCTCCGATTCCAGTCAAATTGCGATCGACGTCCTGATCGACATATTGCGAGAAAGCTCAACCTTCAACTTCACGGATCAAAATCAAATCTTCACTGTTCTCAGCAAGGCATTACCTGAAGTGGTAGGGGGAGATTCCTCCAATTTGCTCTCGCAGGCTTCTGCGTTGATTGCGGAAAGCGGTCGCGAATTTGAAAGTGCGGTCAGTTTGGGGGGGACACCAGCATCAATTTTGAACAACTTGATCGATATTCAAGGGCAAAATGCTGGTTCTCTGGCGGACGTTCTCGAAGGGCTGGCAAACGGTTCCATTCCCCTTGATAGTCTCGCTCCACCGCCTGATGGGAGTATTGGTGCGCTGCTAGATAATCTAGGCGTAGATCGACAAGATGGTCTGGGGTTGGCAGCTCAAATCTTGCAGCGGCTACGGGAAGTGAGTGCGGCGATCGCTTTGGACAATCAATTTACTGAAATTGTTGGTACCGAGGCGGCCGATGAAATTCTGGCAGGACCCGGCAACCAGCGTGTTATCGGCTTGGAGCAAGACGACACCCTTTACGGAAATCAGGGGGCAGATCAAATTTTGGGTCGCGAAGGGGATGACCTGATCTTTGGCGGTCGTGGCAGTGATCTGTTGTTTGGCAACGAGCAAGAGGACACGATCTTGGGGAATCGCGGCGATGATGTTCTATTTGGCGGACAGCAAAATGACCATCTATACGGCAACACTGGTGATGATCTTTTAAGTGGTGATCGTGATGACGATACCCTCAACGGCGGTCAAGGCAACGATATTTTGCTGGGTGCCACCGGTAACGACTTGCTGAGCGGCGACTTAGGCGACGACACCTTAATTGGAGATACCGGTGCAGATCAGTTCTTGTTCTTCCCTGAAGGTGGCAATGACCTTGTGGTTGATTTCTCCATCGGTGAAGATCGCCTTGTGCTCCAGTGGCCGGAAGAAACTCAATTCTCTAGCTTCCAGATTACTCAGCAAGACCTAAATACCGTTATTTCTGATGGGCGATGGTCAGTAACTTTGCTAAACGTTAACGTGGCTCAGATCACCGCAGCGGAATTGGGATTTTAAAGGGTATCCCACATCTGGTTCTATGAATCTGGAACCTTGACGGCTAGCGTCGATCAGATTCTTTAGTTCGGAAAAAGTTCTTGCTCCCGATACTTCAATTGGGGCAAGGGCTTTTTCATGGTTTTATGGTTGACCCTTGAATTGGCAAACCCTCAGCGATCGCTGAGGGGCATCGTTCGCGAGGGGTTGGCAAAGCCAATAGTGGGGATTCAGCGTTGATTACGGGACTCAAAACTGTCCTGTTTTTTGTCGAGCTGACCATAGCCCGTAGTTTTGATGGCGCCTCTTAAATTTTGAACGGGTGCGGCGTTGCTTGCCACAACTGGGCAAGCTTGTTAGCGGGAATGGACAGGTGCAGCACATCTCCATCGCGCAGCCGGGTATTTAACAATAAAATTCGCCGTATTTCTTGGTTGCCTCGCACCAAATATAACGGCACAAAGTCTGATGACTGGGCGGCTTCGCTAACCACTTTTCCGTGCAAAATATGGCGCGGTGTAATTAACGTCCCTAGCGCCACCCACAGGGTATCCGACGTCAGTCCATTCCCCAGAATTTTCCCTCCCAATGCCGTCGCCGCAAAGGACGGAGCCGCCAGCTCCACTGGACTGAGCACTGAATCTAAATCAAACACCTGCTGGGCCATCAGGGCAAAGTGGGGATCTTCGGATCGCATCGTTGTGGACAGCTTCGGCGCTAAGGTGCGGGCACTGAGAACAATTTCAAGATTAGTGGTGTCGTCGCTGGTAACCGCCAACAGCCCTGCGGCATGGGTAATATTCGCCGCTTCTAAGGCCGCAGGCAGCGATGCATCTTCAATGACTACAGGGATCTTTGACGCGCGAATAACATTTAAAAAACGGTTATTGGGATTCCGATCTAGCACCAACACTTCGTATCCCGACCGGTGTAGCTCCTGGGCAATGCGTACCCCCAAGGACCCCAGCCCACAAACGATAAAGTGGTCCCGCGTGGGCATTTGAGCCACCGTTAATAGGCGCCGAAATCGACTGCCCAAAATATAGTCATTTAGCAGGGCGTAGCAAACGCCAATAATCGCCGCTCCCATCAACATCATTACGGCGGTGAAGATCTTCACCAGCTCTGGAGACTGTTCCGCCACCTTTTCTTGTCCGCCGGCTCCGGTAATCATTCCCACCGCAAAATACAGCGCATCCACTAGCGAAGAGTCAGTGGTGCCCACGTAAACGCTAACGGACACTACGATCGCCACCACCAAGGCCACCACCGCCGCGATCGCCGGCTCCCCAGAATTCTGAAATGATCGCACCCCCGCTAAAAACTTGGTCCACTGGCGCTGAACCCCATAGCGTACCCGGTTAGTTTTCGGATGGGTGGCAACAATAATGCGATCGCCTGGTTCCAAAGACTGGCGAGCTAATACTGCCCCCACCAGATCTGTTTTTCGCGGAATCACCAACGTACGAGCATCACTGGTAAAACCATTGTCCCCGTTGTCGTTGGGACCACTGGCGGAATGATCCTCCCCGCTGTTTGACTCACCCTCTAGTTCACCGTAGGATTCATCATTCTCAGCGGGAGTCACTAGCTGGGGCACCGATGGGTAGCTTTCCGAGTAAGCACTTTCGTTAATGTGGGTTTGGTTGGGCAAGTAATAAATCAACATCGTGTCTCGATCCACCCACAGGTCATACAGCGATCTCCCACGCCAGGGGTGCCGCCGATGGATAAATTCTTCGTGAATGGGCCAGGTGCGCCCCGATAGCTCTAACTGGCCGATCGCCTTGCTGCCTAAGGCCGAAAAGGTAAACACCGGCGCCGCCAATTTAGAAACGCTTAGGCTGGCGTGGTAGGGCAGGGTTTGATCCAGGCGATCGCCCAGCTTGGAATTAAACAGACGGTTAATAACGAAAATCTTGGGGTTTAATAGCCGCGCCTGCATCAGCACAGCCAAATTATCTGATTCCTTAGAGCTGGCAATAATCAACGTCCTTGCCTGGCGAATCCCCGCCCGAATTAACGTGGTAGGGGTACGCGGATCGCCCACGATGATTTTTGAAGGATCGCGAGGGAAAGGGCGATCGCTAATGCCCGACACCGCAATGCCTTGCTGTCGCAGTAAGGAAAAAATGCGATACCCCGTTCGTCCCAAGCCACAAACGATGACCTGCACGCCGTTGGTGTCCTTGGAATGGGGGGGGTAGTTAGGCTTTTGGTTGGGAATCACAGCCGTTAGTAAGGGAGACCTCCGTGGAAATCCCCCGTAAAGTTGTTGTGGTTAAACGATGCACCAGCTTTGGCACACTATATTCAGAGCCAAGCTACACCATGGTTTGAAATGAAACTGAAACGCACTAAACAATAGAAGAGCTCGAATCATTGCTCTTAACCCACTTAAATTTTAAAAGGCGTGGGCAAGATCAATATTTACACGCGTTATGGGCAGCAGTTGTGGCAATAGTTTCAGCCGTTGAGCGATCGCCAAGAGCAGACGATGGTGATAAATCATGGCTAACCAATGGCGATCAAGTAAGTGGCAGTCAGATAACAATTCTCAGATAACAATTCTTAGATAACAATTAACAGTCCAGACAAACCGTTGTTCGCCGCAAAGAGTTAGTGACGGCAGATAACCTAGAGGGCATGATCAAACAATTCAGAAGCCTTATTCTATAGGGAACACCGTGCCCGGCTGGCTTTGAGATTTAATGGATAACAGCCCCAAGACGGTAGATAGCAATAAACAGAAGTTATGTCGCAGAAGAATAGCAGCAGCCCCCTATCCACCCTAGCCTTTTTAATTTCCCTTGGACTATTGGGGATGGGGCTGTGGTGGTTAGTTAACCGGTTAGAGCTGTTCGGCACCGGCGGCGACTTCACCACCACCACCGTGGAAGCTCCGGCACCCGTTGCCCCTGGGACCAATAGTGCTCCTAATTCTGCTGCTCCTAACTCTACTAATCTATCGTCCTTGCCCCCTGCCCCCGTTCCCAGCGCACCCCAACCCGCCGCTGCCCCCGCCACCTTTGCTCTGCCCCAGTCCATCCCCGCTGGCACCACTATTCGCGTTGGCGGATCCACCAGTATGGTGCAAATTTCCCAAGCCTTAAAACGGGGCATTGAAACGCGATATGGGGGAGTAACGGTGGCTGCCGATGCCCAGGGAAGTGGGGCTGGTATTGCGGCGATCGCCCAGGGTACTCTCGATGTGGCCGGCATTTCCCGCGCCCTTAGCCCCCAGGAAAGCCAATTGGGTTTAACTTCAGTGCCGGTGGCTCGAGATGCGATCGCCCTAGTGGTGGGACAGGAAAATCCCTTTTCCGGTAGCCTTAGTCCGGAGCAGGTGGCCGCAATTTTCCAAGGGCGCCTAACAAACTGGG
Organism: uncultured cyanobacterium; assembly: GCA_937883785.1. Taxonomy (GTDB): domain Bacteria; phylum Cyanobacteriota; class Cyanobacteriia; order CACIAM-69d; family CACIAM-69d; genus CALGDE01. The sequence goes on along the minus strand of CALGDE010000167.1, from coordinate 95,848 downwards.
CAGAGGTGGGCGGTCCCAACCAGCCCATTCGCGTTATTAATCGCCCCCCTATCAGCGGCACTCACCAAGCATTTAAAAGCATTGTGTTAAGTGGGCAACCCTTCGGCACCACCGGAAATATCACCACCATGGAGCGAGACGCCACCACCCCAATGTTGCGAGCCCTCGGCGGCGACGGCATTGGTTATGCCACCTCTGCCCAAGTGGCTACCCAGCAAACGGTACGTGTGGTGCCCATTAATGGCAAAACCGTTTTCGCCCAGGACTACCCTCTCCAGCGAGTTTTATCCTACGCTTACCGACAGCCACCTAATCCAGCGGTGCAGTCATTTTTAGGGTTTGCCCTATCCCAGGAAGGTCAGCGGGCAGTACAGGGACAGTAGGGCGGGTCATCATTAAATGCCAGAAGCTTTAACCGGGGGGAGTCTACGCCCTTTCAAAACAAAGCCTATTAGGGGCTGAAACCCTCGTGATTACTGACTTTGAGATTGAAATAATGACAGCCCCTAGTGTACGGGCAACAATGGGGAGGCAGTGGAAGTCTGCAAAAGTGAGAGCCTGCGGGACGTAATTGGCGAAATTGATGGCAGGGGAATTAGTTCAAGATATTTTGATTTTGTCTAATGGACCGGGGGAAGTGAGTACCTGGGTTCGTCCGGTGGTGCGATCGCTGAAGCAGCTACCAGAGGTTGCCAACGGTCAGCCTAAAAAATTGCGAATTTCTGTGGTGCTGTCCCCTTGTGCCCATGCTATGGGAACGGAAAAACGCGTGGTGGAGAGCTTCCCCGAAGTGGATCGGGTACAGGGACCGGAGCACTTTTGGCGGTTTTTATTGTGGGGCAAAACTGCTGAAAACTGGGACTGGAGCGATCGCGGCGTGGTGCTGTTTTTGGGGGGCGATCAGTTTTTCTCCGTGGTTATTGGCAAACGCCTTGGCTATCGAATTTTGACCTATGCGGAGCGGGAAGTGCGATGGTTGTCGTGGATTGACGGCGCCGCGATCGCCCGTCCCACAACTACGGCTGCCCCTAACCCTAAGACCAATTCCAAAGTGCGCCCTATTGGCGATTTGATGGTGGACGCCGCCCAAACCCCCTTACCTAATGCCCTAACGGAAACTCAACTGCTGCGCCTAACAAGTTCACATCAGAATAATTTGAAGCTTTCTGAGGCGAAATCGAAAGCCCAATCTCCAACTCAATCCGAAACCCAGCCCAAGGTGCAGTGGGTTGGATTGCTCCCCGGATCCAAGGCAGCGAAATTAATGCAGGGGGTTCCCCTAATGTTGGCAACGGCGGAGGTGCTGGCGCGATCGCATCCCCATGTGCGCTGCATTATCCCCGTTGCCCCCACGCTGTCCTTGCCAGAGCTGGCCCGCTATGGCGATCTCCACCACAATCCTATCCTTACCAACCTGGGCAATGTTACCGCCCGCTTGATGACCCCTAGCGACCAAACGTTGCCCTATTTGGAAACCGATAGCGGCACCAAAGTGTACTTATGGGAGCGATCGCCCGCTTACGACCTATTGCAGCAGTGCACCGTTTGCCTCACCACCGTGGGAGCCAACACCGCTGAACTAGCCGCGATCGCTGTACCTATGGTGGTAATTTTGCCCACTCAGCAATTGGATGCCATGCGAGCCTGGGACGGTGTGCCTGGTTTATTGGCACAGCTTCCCGGCGTAGGGGCGCTTATTGCTCGAATGATTAATCAACAAGCCTTGAAGCGGCTAGGGCTATTATCTTGGCCCAATATTTGGGCTCAAAAGGCGATCGTACCTGAGCTCGTGGGACCCCTAACCCCTAACGATATTGCCCATGCGTTGCAGCCTTGGCTGGAGAACCCTGGTAAAAACCGCAACCTACGCAATCTTTTGAAGGAGACTTGTGGAACCTCAGGAGCCTCGAAATACCTTGCTGAATGGGCTCAAGATTTACTTTAGATGCTCTTTATACGCTTAGTCTCAAAGAATCGCTTTTTTTATCAAAAAAAGTTGTGACGTATACTTATTAAGGAAAAATAAAGACTTAGGTTGAGGCAATAACACCTGTTTTGAAATAGCGTCTAACTGTTTTTGGAGGATGTTTCCGGAGTTTTCTTTGCGTTTTCCTCCATTGGCGTGTCCAGGGACGGTATCAAAGTGCGCTGGCTCAAACGTATACGTAAGTCAAACATAATCGCCAACATCACCCCAATAATCTAGTAAATGTGCGCTACTTCGCGTACCTCCAATGTTTTCATCGGGGTAGAGGTCAATAGTAGGCACATGGTGATTGGCTTCAATACTTTGGGAAGTCCTCATTCCTATTCCTCCCTGTCAAGCCAAGGGTAGAGCATCTACAAGGCATCTACATGAGGAGGCATTCAGGTGATATGCCGACTGTTGAAATAGCCATAGAACTGGCCTCTAATCCTATGATCCAAGCCCCATCATCAAAAGCACCATTGACTAACCTAGAAAAGTTGTCCGCCGTTGTGGCCAAGATTCGTGCCAAGCAAGCAACCGGGCACCTTACTTGTTCCACAAAACAGGTTCGTATAAACCTTTTCTTTTATAGAGGACGGCTGCTTTGGCTAACCGATGATCGTAGCCACCGTGTTCGCCGTTGGTTGCGGGTTACCAAAGGCATTCTGTCCCCCCAGAGACGCCAGCAAGTGCCCAAAAGTTTTGATAGCAAAGAGCTATGGGAGAGCCAGAATCTAAGTCAACAGCTTTTGGACGGTGAGCTGGACATGGATACGGCTCTAGGCATTCTGAAGCAAGCGTTGGTGGAAACGCTGTTTGCCATCGAGGACTGTGAGCCAATGTCTCGCCACTGGCGTGCTGGCAGTGGTTTGTCCGGATCGGAGGAAATGAGCATGGGCAGCCAGTTGGCTTTGCCTCACCAAGTATTTGAAGAGGCGGTGCAACGGGTATCGCGACTGCAACAAGAGTGGCAGGTTTTAGGGTTGTCCCGTAGCGTTGCATACGAGGGCTTATTGCTAGACAAAGAAAAGTTTGAAGCGAGTTCAGGAAACAACTCAACGCTGTTGAGCATGCGCACAATGTTTAGTGGGCAGCGCAGTTTTTGGGATTTATTACACCATTTCTCTGAGTCTCCCACGGTGGCTGTGCGCCTATTGCAACATTTCCTGCAGCAAGAAATTTTAAGCTTTTGCGCATTGAGCGATCGCCAACTTCACGAGGCTACGGTCACTAAGGCGAAAAAAGCTGTTGCTACGGTCCTTTGTGTGGATGACAGTGTTCAAAGTGCCGAACTGGTCAAGCAGCAGTGCCATTTGAAAGGTCTAAAAGCAATCCTGTGTCACGATCCTCTCAAAGCTGTACCGGTGGCATTGGAGACTCAGCCTGACTTGATTTTGTTGGATGTGATGATGCCCATTGTTAACGGGCATGAGCTATGCGCCCAGCTGCGACGGGTGAAAAGTCTGGAAAATGTTCCTATTGTTATGTTGACGGGGCAAAGTAGTTTGGGCGATCGCTTCCGCTCCAAAATTGTTAAGGCATCAGGTTTTGTTTCAAAACCGTTAACGGCTCAGAAGTTGCAAACTGTAATTGAGAAACATATTTCCCAGGTTGCCAAAAGCAGAACCAGTCAAAGTCAGCCCCCTTTAATGGTCGCAAACCTTATCCCCCAGCAGGCCTAGAGCTATTTTTAGCGCAATTTTCTAAAAATATTTAAAGCTTTGCCAATAGGCTAGATGGACGGGCTTAACCAAGGGGATTTCTATTTTTAGTGCATGGAATAAGGGGCGATCGCTGAGCGGAATTGAGGCGGTGTTCTGATTGAGTTTGCAGGGTGTGGATTCGACCTTAATTGCATAGTCAAAATAGTCTCGCCACTGTCCTGCCCTTCACTCCACGCTTACCTTGCACTGGGTAACCACCCATCACTCAGTCAAATGATGCTTCGGGTCGTGAAATGGCGGGCAAAATGTCTGTGAATTATCGTCGATTCTCTGGGGACCATTCATAAAGTGGCGAAATAAAGATTTCCCTGGCTGATTACTGGAATTGATGGTTATCCTGGATACTTAGAAAAGGCAGGCCTGTACGAGTAATGCCTCGCCCGCTGTCAAGCCTCAAAAGAACGGCTTTTGCCGACCACAACGGAAACCACAGTGAGACTTTTAACTTTCAGACGCGGGTGGGCACACTGTTAACGGCACCCTCTTCTGCCCTTTGCTCTGCTTGTTTCAGTGTCTTTATAAGCAAGTGCCTTTGAGGTGGCGCTGCTTGAAGGACGTACTCAGCTTATTTCGACTCAGTTTACGGGACCTATCTCGGGAATCTATCTAAGGCTATGACCAACGCTGCCAATCGTCGCGCTTTAACGGTCCAGAATAATTTTTCGCCCTTCGGAAATAAGCTGGTCCAATCGGGGTTCGTGGACCGCGAGCAAATGAGTAAGGCCTTGGCAGAGAGTCGCAAGTCAGGGCGATCGCTCGTTGACGTATTAACGGCGATGGCCGGGAAGGAGCTGCCGCCGGAGCTGCTGCGCCAGTATAAAAAGCAACAATTATTTGAACTGAAGCTACTGTATGGCGTTGAGGCGCTCGACCCAGAAGTGGATCCCATTTCTCCTAGCCAGCTAGAGCACAACATTGAAAATTTAATTCCCGTAGACGTGTGTCGCCGGTACCAACTGCTTCCCGTTGGGCGTGATGGTGATCCCCCCAAAGCCGTTGTGGCCATGGTGGATCCAGATAACTTAGATGCTCAAGATGACCTAAATCGCATTCTGCGTCCCCAGGGGCTCGATATTACCCGCCGCGTTATCGCCCAGGGGGATTATCAAGTCATTATTTCTCAATATTTGGACGAAGCTGCCAGCAAAACGTCCAACGATACCATCCGCCAGTCGGCTGCCGTTAGCTTTTCTGAGTCTGATTTGGAAGGCTTGGAAGCGATCGATATGGAGGAGGTGGACGAGAGCGCCGATAGCGACGATTTAGCGTCGTCTATGGATGATGCGGAAGCAGGTCCCATTATTAACCTGGTGAACAAAGTGCTGATTAAGGCACTTCAGGAAGGGGTGTCGGATATTCACGTGGAGCCCCAGGAAGAGGATATGCGCATTCGCTTCCGTAAGGACGGAGTGCTGCAAGAGGTATTCCGACTGCCGAAAAAGGTGGTGCCCGCAGTAACCTCGCGCTTCAAGATTATTGCCGACCTAGATATTGCTGAGCGACGCAACGCCCAGGATGGTCGAATTCGCCGCATTTTTGAAGGGCGCAAAGTGGACTTTCGGGTAAACAGTTTGCCCAGTCGCTACGGCGAAAAAATCGTATTGCGGATTTTGGACAACTCGTCCACCCAGTTGGGACTGGATAAGCTAATCGGTAGACCAGAAACGCTGGAAATTGTGCGGGAGATGGCGGCGCGCCCGTTTGGTTTGATTTTGGTGACGGGACCGACGGGTTCCGGTAAATCAACGACCCTATACTCGGTTTTGGCAGAGCGCAATGATCCTGGCATCAACATTAGTACCGCTGAGGATCCCATTGAATATGCACTGCCGGGAATTACTCAGGTGCAGGTAATTCGAGAAAAGAACCTAAATTTTGCGGCTATTCTGCGGGCGTTCCTACGTCAGGATCCTGATGTGATCCTGGTGGGTGAGACTCGCGATAAGGAGACGGCGAAAACTGCTATTGAAGCGGCACTCACGGGACACTTGGTGTTAACAACGCTGCACACCAACGATGCTGCTGGGGCGATCGCTCGCTTAGACGAAATGGGCGTAGAGCCATTTATGGTGGCCGGTGCCCTATTGGGAGTGGTAGCTCAGCGCCTGATGCGACGGGTTTGTAGTGAGTGTGCTGAACCTTACACCCCTTCGGCGGAAGAGCTTTCCAGGTTTGGCATGAGTGGTAGTGGAGAGGAATTGACCCTGTACCGTGCTGCAACGATTCCGCCAGAAGAACGTAAGGCGATGGTGGAAAGCGGCAGAGCTTGCCCGAAGTGCGGCGGCGTCGGCTACAAAGGGCGTTGTGGTGTGTACGAAGTACTACAAATGTCAGAGAACCTTCAGGCGCTGGTGACGGAAGGAGCTCCCACGGAACGTATTAAAGAAGCGGCGGTGGAGGAAGGCATGATCACCTTGCTTGCCTATAGCTTGGATTTGGTTCGCCAAGGATTAACGACCCTTGAGGAAGTGGAGCGGGTTACGTTCACTGACTCTGGTTTAGAGGCGGAATTGAAGGCAAAACGCAAGAGCTCGCTGACTTGCCGCACTTGTGCTGCGGAGCTGGAGCCAGAGTGGATGAGCTGTCCGTACTGTCTCACCCCGCGTTTTGAGGACTAAGGAGTGGTGGTGGTCAACGGGCAGCGCAATCAACCCGCCCATCCGTCCGTTGACAATTTCATATCGCTTGAGCATTCAAGGTATTTGAAGCAACAGTGCGTTCAATCGTTGGCAAATTGAAATAATTTAGGACGATCTTAAGGCTGAGGTGCTACGCTCGCACTATGGCTTTAATCAGTGCTCGAACACTCGCCCCTCCAATTCACGAAAATGTATCCGAAGATACATAAAGAAGCTTCGTTGTTGCGTATGTGGTGCTAGTCTGAGGTGAAAGCTAAACAAGAAGCTGTATCGACTATGCACCAGTCAACTACAGAACCTGATTGCCCTCGTAATCCAGTGAAGCCACTCCTAAATATGACTTCAGATCATCAGCCAGCTAATGAAGTCATTAGGCAAGTATTTGAGAAGACTGCTCTCAGTGTTGGAGATGACTTTTTCAAGACATTGACTCGGAATCTATCTCAGGTTCTCGGAGTTCCTTACGTCATTTTGGCGCGATTGGAAGACGATGGCATGTTACATTCCCTCGCATTCTGGAATGAGGACCATTTTTCAGACTTGGAGTGCTATGACCCTGACATTGCTCCTTGTGGCGTTGCACTGAAGGATGGTTCTTATTTTTGCGCTCGAGATGTGCAACAGCTTTTCCCAAAGGATCAGGACCTAATAACTTTGCAAGCTCAGGGCTATTTTGGGATGGCGTTGAGGGATAGTGGCGGGCGAGTCATTGGCAATCTTTACGTAATAGACCGTCGCCCTATTGAGGATCCAACTCTTTACAGGAGTGTTTTGGCCGTCTTCGGAATGCGAGCGGCGGCAGAAATAGAACGTGAACAGCAAACACAGAAAATTCAATCGCTGAACGAGTCCAATACTCACCTTTATAGTCAAGAAAAAGAGAAGTCTAAGCACCTGGCTAGTGCCTTGGAAAGGCCAGAAAAAATGCAGGTTAAGCTTGTTCAAGCTGAGAAAAGCGCTGCCCTAGGCCAACTTTTAGCCGGTGTCGCTCATGAAGTAAATAATCCTATTGGCTGCATTATTGGAAATATAGAGTTTCTTCAAAGCCATACTCAGGATTTACGCACGGCTTTGGCCCTTTACCAAGAACAATCAGCCAATTTGGACTCTAGTGTTCAGCAAGTGATTGAAGAGTTGGAGTTGGAGTTTGTCCTGGAAGACCTACCTAAGGTTATGACTTCTGTGGAAGCTAGCGCCATTAGAGTAAGAGAGATTACCCAGTCTCTGAGAAATTATTCCCGCAGTGACTGTCAAGTTAAAGAAGGGGTGAACCTGCACGAAGGGTTAGATACCACGTTGCTGATTTTGCGACACAGAATGAAAGCAAAGGGCGATCGCCCAGGTATTCAAGTGAAGAAGTGCTACGGAGATATTCCTAAAATTTCCTGTTGCTCTGGACCAGTCAATCAGGTGTTCATGAATTTGCTGAGCAATGCCATTGATGCCTTTGACGATGCGAATCGAGATAAGACTTATCAGCAACTTGAAGAAAATCCTAATGTGATTGAGGTCAAGACTACTTTCCTTCCAGAAAGTGAACGTGTCCAGGTGACTATTGCTGACAATGGACCTGGAATGTCCGAAGTGGTTAGGGATCGAATTTTTCAAGCCTTTTTCACCACTAAACCGGAAGGTAAAGGAACCGGCTTAGGACTTTCCATTAGTTGGGATATTGTCACGGAAATGCACCAAGGACAAATGAGGTGTCTATCAAAAGTGGGAGAGGGAACTCAATTCGTTGTAGAACTTCCACAGCAGCGGGCAGGTTGACTTAGTTTTAGGTTCTGGCTCTGTGTTGTCGGCAGCGTGCGAATGAATAGGGCGATCGCCTGGGGTAAACTTCTGAGCACTTCTCTATTCGTAATTGACGGCTCTACAAAATCGGTTGGGTATAGTAGCAAAAGGGATCTTAGAAGATCCTACGACGCCAGAATTTCAAGTATTGAATTCCACACTACGGAGGTCGCACTATGCCACTGGATTACATGATTGAAGACGTCATGGAGTCGCTGGTTGAACAGGGCGGATCGGACCTGCACGTTCAAGCGGGAGCGCCGATTTACTTTCGTATCAACGGGCGCTTGACTCCTCAGCCCCAGTTTGGCGAAGTGCTGGACCCGCAAGATTGCCAAAAGCTGATTTTCAGCATGCTGAATAACAATCAGCGGAAGGATTTGGAGCAAACCTGGGAGCTGGACTGCGCCTACGGTGTAAAAGGGCTGGCTCGTTTCCGCGTTAATGTTTATCGTGAGCGGGGCTGTTGGGCCGCCTGTTTGCGAGCATTGGCATCAACCATTCCCAACTTCGACAAGCTGGGTCTGCCGGATGTACTGAAGGAGATGGCGGAGCGTCCCCGAGGCATGATGCTGGTAACGGGGCAAACAGGTTCCGGTAAAACCACCACTTTGGCGGCGATTCTAGATTGGATTAACCAAACGCGTGCAGAACATATTCTGACCGTTGAGGATCCCATCGAGTATGTGTACCCCAACGGGAAAAGCTTGTTTCACCAGCGTCAGCGTGGGGAAGATACCAAGAGTTTTGCTAACGCCCTGAAGGCGGCATTGCGGGAAGACCCGGACATTATTCTGGTGGGTGAGCTGCGGGACTTAGAAACAATTTCACTGGCAATTACGGCGGCAGAAACGGGACACTTGGTGTTTGGAACTTTGCACACCAGCTCCGCTGCCGGTACCGTTGATCGTCTGTTGGACGTATTTCCGCCTATCCAACAGCCCCAGGTGCGTGCCCAGCTATCAAACTCCTTGGTGGGGGTTTGTAGTCAGAACCTGCTGAAAAAGGTGGGGGGCGGACGCTGCGCTTGCCAGGAGATTATGCTGAATACACCGGCGATCGCCAACTTGATTCGCGAAGGTAAAACCGCTCAAATTTACTCCTCCATTCAGATGGGGGGACGTATGGGCATGCAAACCATGGAAGGCGGTTTGGCTAAGCTGTATCAGGCAGGAAAAATCACCTACGAAGACGCATTGGCAAAATCCTCCAAGCCTGATGAGCTGATTCGCCTAGTGGGTGGTAATCCTAAAGCCGCTAAGCGCTAGTTTCCCTCCGCCATAAGCGCTTATTTTTCAGTGGAAGCGGAAAGATACTCTGTTTTCACTGAATCGTTTCACTGAGTAAGATGTAGTAACAGCTTCAAAGGGACGCAAGTCATGCCTAAGTTTCGCGCCATTGTAATGGGACCGGACGGTAAAGATCGTCGGGAAATATTTGATGCGGAGACTCTGAACGGGGCGCGGAACAAGCTGATTAGCATGGGCTTTAGCCAGGCTCAAATCAAAGACTTGTCAGAGCAAAAGTCTGGCTTGTCTCTGGATTTGGAGTCAATGCTGGCCACGGTAACCGTCAAAGATATGGCGGTATTTTCCCGGCAGTTCGCGGCAATGTTTAATGCCGGTATTGCCATGGTGAAGTGTTTAGATATTTTGAGTGATCAGTGTGGGAATCCCAAGCTAAAAAAGGCGCTGGTAAAAATTAACGCCGATGTGCAGGAAGGGGAAGCACTGTCGGTGTCTATGCGTCGCCACGGCGATATTTTCAGTAAGCTGTATTGCTCCATGGTGGAGTCAGGGGAAATTGGTGGTGTGCTGGACGAGGTGCTGAATCGTCTGGCGACCCTGCTGGAGAACTCAGCGCGGCTGCAAAATCAAATTAAGTCTGCAATGTCTTATCCCACAACGGTGGGAACGTTGGCGGTGGTGATCTTCTTGGGAATGACGATTTTCTTGCTGCCCACCTTCACCGGGATTTTTGACAAGGTGGGGGGAGAGCTACCTGCCTTTACCCAGTTTATGGTCAGCATTAGTGAGTTTTTAAGGGGACCAACTTTTCCTGCCGATGATCCCGATGGACGGCGCAATTATGGCGTGGTGATTTTGGTGGTGGCTTTGGTGGTGGTCAAAATTGTCTATGACCAGTGGTACAAAACCCCTGCGGGCAAGCTGGCGATGGACAAGATTTTCTTACAAGTGCCTATTTTTGGGGACTTGATTCAAAAAACGTCGGTGGCTAGCTTCTGCCGTATTTTTGGTACGTTGACCCGCTCGGGAGTTCCGATTTTGACGGCGCTGGAGATTTGTAAGGACGTTGCGGATAATCAGGTGGTGTCCAATGCGATCGCCTCGTCTATTACCGAGATTCAAGGGGGCGGCATGATTAGCATGGCGATCGACCGCTACAAGGTATTTCCGCCGATGGCGATTCAAATGATGAGCATTGGTGAGGAAACTGGTGAAATCGACAAAATGCTGATGAAAGTGGCGGACTTTTATGAGGACGAGGTGGAGCAGGCGGTGAAAGGTCTAACTAGTATGTTGGAGCCGCTGATGATTGTGGTTATTGGAGGCATGGTAGGCGCGATTCTGCTGTCCATGTATCTGCCAATGTTCGCCATTATGGATGAAATTGGATAAGGCGATTTAAAGCTTGGGGATAGGGTGAGCCTGATGGGGATTACGCAGCAGGATTATGAGGTTTTGTTGACCGACTACAGCAATCCAGGCAAGGCGATTGAGCTTTTAAAAGAGCACCGTCCTTACCTGGAAATGCTGCCCAGCATGCGTCGTCCCTTGGAGAGCATTTTGACGATTGCCCTGCCGCTGGTGCGGGTGGAAACCCAGTTGCTGGCTAGTAGCGCTCTGTCGGTGATTCGCGATCGCCAAAGAAATCGGTGGGCGGAAGATGAAGCTGCCACAGCTGTGGCTCAGGGGCTGGAAGGGGAGCAAAAGCGACTACCCATTCAGTTGCCCTGCGATTTAGCGCTGTTGATGTGTGATCCTGAGTGGCAGGTTAAAACCGGGGTGGAGATCTTTGTGATTATTCACCGACCGGATGAGGGGTTTTATGGTCTACTCAGTCGCTGGCGGCAAACTCAGGTGTTGCTGGACCGGGAATATCAGTGGATTATGCCGGATCAGTATCGCCATGTGATGAGTGAAAGTGCCGAACAGCGTTATCCTCTATTTCTGATTACGCCCCAGTCTGGTGAGCATATCCAGCGAGGACTGCAAGGTTCAAAGTTGCCCTATGTGATGGTTCCGGTTTCGACGGCGGTTTCCGACGCGGCAAAGGGCGGTGAGAATCTGGTGGGAGAGCTGAGAGAAGAGCCTGGAGAAGATTCTAGAGAAGAGGGAAAAATCATTGAGCTCTTGGCCGCTGACACTAACGGGGTAGGGGCAAGTGACAAACGGGAACCAAACGCCAATTCATCGGAAGCTGATTTGTGGGACGGGAATTTGAACGGCGAGGGGTGCTCACCTTGGGATTTGCCAGAGGCAGATGGGAACGACGTGTGGGACTAGGTTTGTGGGAATGAATACTTGCAATAAAGACCTGCAATGAATGCCTAGAGTGGAGCGTTAATTGACTGGAGAAAGGTGGTCTTCAAGGTAAGCTGCCATGAATAAAAATAAGCGCCCATTAAGTAAACGTTAGCGGTGTTTAAAGTCACGATCAGCTTTAAATGAGATTGATAGGATAAATAGCGCTTCCCAACTTTCTTCTTCTTAGGCACCCACGCTTCAGGCGTCACCATGGATCTCCTGGAATATCAAGCTAAGGCTTTATTTGCAGAAAATGGCATTCCGATTTTGCCGTCTCAGCAAATTGCGTCCGTTAGTGATATTCGTCATCTTAAAATTCCCTATCCCGTAATGTTGAAGTCCCAGGTTCGTGCCCAAGGACGAGGGCGATCCGGGGGGGTTCGTATGGCCACAAACACTGTCGATGCGGTGGCAGCAGCTCAAAGCATTTTTCGGCTCCCCATTCGTGGTCAGTGTCCCAAGGTGTTGCTGGCGGAAGCCCACTATAAAGTGCAGCGGGAGCTTTATCTGGCAGTTATTCTTGACCACAATGCTCGCCGACCACTGTTGTTGGGCGCTGCATCAGGGGGGATGGACGCGGATTTATCGCCGGAGCAGGTGGCCCATGTGCTTGTGGAAGAGGATTTTTCACCGTTTTACGTGCGGCGGTTGGCCCTCAGTATGGGACTGCGCGGAGCGTTGATGCGATCGGTGGCGCTGGTGGCGGAAAGAATGTATCGCCTTTTTGTTCAGCGGGATTTGGATTTGGTGGAAATTAATCCCTTGGGGGTTGGGGCAGACGGAATGGTTATGGCGCTAGATGGAAAGGTGCGCGTCAATGACAATGCTTTAGAACGTCACCCGATGTTGCTGCAAATGTTGCAGCGGAGCTTGCCCCCTGGGGCAGACTCGGTAGGGGCCACTTCAGAGGGTCAAAACCCGGTTAATCCGCCGGAGAAAGGCGATCGCCCCCAGTGGACTCCCATGAATGGCAATGTGTCAGTAGTGTGCAACGGTCGAGGGTTAACCCTAGCGACGGTGGATTGGGTCATGCGGGCAGGGGGACAAGCGGCGGGATTTGCCGATGTGGGCTGGACGACGGAGGGGGAGGTCAATGATGGGTTGGGCGATCGCCTTTTAGGGGTATTGGAAGCGGCGATCGCGTCATCGGAGCAGCCCACAGTGCTGGTGAACTTGGTGGGACCGGCGATCAATGGGGCAGAAATTGTGCGCCAACTTGTGGGGGAGTTTCAACGGCGGGGATATTGGCCGGCATCGGTGGCAAGTGCGCAAAACGGGGTTACAAAAGAGCTGAAAAACCAGCAAGGAAATCGGCTGGAATTTTCGCCGCCTTTATCATCGTCCTTACCGTCACCGCCTTTATCAAAGCCGAGTGGTTTGATGTCGGACAGTGATCGTGTGCGGGGAACTCAAACGCTTTTGGATTCGCCCACAATAGCTACCAAAACTGGGATTCCGAGGAAGCCAGCGATTGATTCATCGACCGCTCCGCTAGCCCACTCATCGGTTAACTCACCGATCACCCCGCAAACAAATCAGCGAAAGTTTGACCGTCCTTCGTCGCCTCTTAACCTGGAAGGAGTACAGTGTCAGCGACGCTGCCCTAGATTGGTTATTCACTGCTCCGATTTAAACCGAGAGAAATGTGAATCCTTGGTCGAGCCTTATCCTATTTGGATTGCAGAAAGTGTTGAGTCAGCGGTGAAGTTGGCGGTAGACATTAGCGCTTTAGCTGAGGCGCAGTGATAGATGCTACTAGATACGCAAAAAACGCCATGCTTTGAACCTATGGTTTTCAAGCGGTTTGGAAGGATTAGATGTAAGCAAGATCAGCTCTTCAACCCAGTCAAATCGAATATAAGCCAGCTTAAATACGCTAGATCAAAAGAGAAACAAGGACAGGGCGCATAACCCTTTGCAATCCTGCGACATATGAAACTTACTCCCGATTGCAAGGTTATTATCCAGGGCATCACTGAGGCAGCAGGACAATGCCACACCCCGCTGATGCAGCGTTATGGCACCCAAATTGTAGCGGGTATTAGTCCGGGGGATGGGGGGACGACGGAGGCGGGGGTGCCGGTGTTTGATTTGGTGGAAGAGGCGATCGCCACAGTAGGTCCTGTAGACACAACGGTGGTATTTGCCCCGGCGTTTCGGGCAGTGGATGCGGCGTTGGAGGCGATCGCCGCTGGGGTGCGTCAGGTGGTGTTGACCTCCGATGGGGTGCCACCGCTGGATATGGTGAATTTGGTGCGCAAGGCGGAGGCGACGGAAACGTTAGTGGTGGGGCCCAATTGCCCCGGGATTATTGTGCCTGGGCAGTTGCTATTGGGAATGCACCCGCCGGAAATGTATCAGCCGGGAACGGTGGGCATTGTAAGCCGCAGCAGCAGTTTGACCTTTGAGGTGGCGCGATCGCTGACGGCGGCAGGGTTGGGGCAGTCGGCGGCTGTGTGTGTGGGACCCGATTTAGTCGTGGGGTCATCGTTACGTCAGTGGCTACAGATTTTGGATGAGGATGACGCCACTGAGGTGATTGTGCTGATTGGGGAGGTGGGCAGCGATAGTGAGCTGGTGGCGGCGCGGTATATTTCTGGAGCGATCGATAAGCCGGTGGTGGCTTATGTGGCGGGACAGTTTGCGCCGAAAAAGCGGGGCATGGGACACGCCGATGCCATTATTGCCTCACGATTAATCAGCGATAGCTCGGGGCAGGTGCCCATGGCATCTATCGAAGACGCCTTCCGTAACGCCAAAGCCCACTGGGTCAATCGTCCTTCAGATATCCCCGCCGCCGTGAAAAAGCTACTGAAATAGGCAGCTAAAACACAGCGTGGCAAACAATCAACGACGCCACAATACCCACTCCATCGGCGAAAAGTCCCACCGGCACCGCATAGCCACTGCGCAAAATGCCCACGCTGCCGAAGTACACTGCCAGTACGTAAAAGGTGGTGTCTGTGGACCCTTGCATGGTGGACACCAAGTTGGCGAGGAAGGAATTGGGGTCGGTGTTGACAATTTCCGACATCACGCCGAAAGCGCCGCTGCCAGATAGGGGGCGAATTAGCGCCATGGGCAGGGCTTCAGCGGGCATTCCAATAAGGTTGGTGACCGGCGATAGGACCGTGACCAGTAAATCCAGAGCGGTGCTGGCGCGGAACATACCGATCGCCACAAAAATCGCCACCATAAACGGAATCACCCGCACGGCAATTTCAAATCCCTCCTTTGCCCCCTCGGTCAGCGCCTCATACACCCGCACGCCACGAAAATAGCCGAATAGCAAAAAGCCGCACACCACCATAGGAATTAGCCAGTTAGAAACGCTGGCAAATCCCGCCAGGCTAAATACGTAGGGCAATCCCCGGCGACTAAGCTGTAGCACCAGCGCCCCCAAAAACGCCACAATTAAACCGCCAAAAATTACGTTGCCCACCCATCCGGGGCGGTTCCCTACCAACCCCGCTGAGGCGTTACTTTCTTCTAAAATCTCGGTCGTATCATCGGTTTCATTGGCTTCGACCGTAGCCACCGGAGATTTGCGGCGGCTTGCCATCCATTTTGCTCCCGCGATCGCCGCCGCCGTAGAACAGGCAGTGGCCACCAACGACGGCAACACGATCGCCGCTGGATTATCAGACCCAGCGCTTGCTCGCACCGTAATCACCTCAATGGGCAACAGGGTCACTGACGACGTATTAATCGCCAAAAACAAACACATGGCATCGGTAGCCGTGCCCTTACTGGGATTCAGCCGGTCCAGCTCCTTCATCGCCTTTAATCCCATCGGCGTGGCCGCATTGCCCAACCCCAGGGCGTTAGCGGAAATATTCATAATAATTGCCGACATAGCCGGGTGTTCGGCGGGCACCTCGGGGAATAGGCGGACCATGATCGGTTTGATGGCTCGGGCGATCGCTGCCATCATCCCCGCCGCTTCCGCCACCCGCAACAGCCCCAACCACAGGGCCATCGTCCCAATCAAGCCAATCGCCAACTCCACCGCACTGCGCGCCGAATCAAAAGACGCCTCGGTGATGGTTTTCATATTGCCGCTGTAGGCTGCCACCACCAGCGCCGCCGTCATTAAAAACAGCCAAATGGGATTGAGGGGTGACGGCGACGATGTTGCCTTAGGGGGCTTTTCGACAGGCTGTGCCGACTCAGAATCGGGACTTGGAGCAGTCATAGGGGTCGCAAATTAAGGAGAACTTACGCAAAGTTACCGAAGCTCGCTGGGGACCTCGGCAATGGACCAGCAAGATTTAACAATTGCCTCAATATTTCTCGCCCGCATCTCGCCCTGGCCTATGCCGGCACCTTAGAACAACAAACACTTTATAGGGGCACCACCTCGGGGAAATTCAACAGCACCTGCTCATCAGTTAACTCGTCCCCAAGCTGGGCCGGGGAAAAGTGGATTTGCACCGCCCGCAGGCTTTCGCCATAGGTGAGGGAAATAAGCGATCGCAGCGCCTCCTTCAGCGCCTCATAATCCGCCAAATTCGTCTCCAAGGTGTCCAGCTCTCCCTCGTAAGCCACCGTCAACATCACCACCAAATTCCCCGTGGGCGGCAGCGCTAGCAAATCCTCATCGGGCGCATCGTCGTAGTTCAGCTTACTGAGGTAGCGACTCGCCGAATCCGTAAACAGCTCATTGACAAAGTCCGCCGCCTCTCCCTCATCCCAGAAAACCTCCCCCTCATTACCAGCAGATCGCCAGAACGTGTCATACTGCAACAGTCCGTCACAAACTGTAACTAAACTCTCCTCTAGCACTTTCATTTCTCCGTCCGCCTCCACGGCATTTCGTGCCGCCTGGTTCAGCAAACCCAGCATTGGCGTTACCTCCGAACCGGACAAGTGCACAAATATCCGTGACACCACCAATCGGGTTTGTCCCGTAATTTTTCGCAGGCGATCGCCAATACCCATAAAAACGTTCCACTTTTTACAATAATCTTTCGGCAGCTTGTTGACAGAAACCTTATTTAGTGCGGTTGCTTCCGTCAATAGTTCACCGCAAAGCTTTTTCCAGTCTTTCCGCTAACTTTCACTATCTTTGCCTTTACATGGGCGATTAAATAAAGTTTACGAAAGACTAATCAACTTTACTTAATCGCCCATTAAACATCGATTACTAAAAACGATGCTCAATGTTTGTAACGTTTAATAAACTGTATGTAGTAGATAGAAATCCCTAGCGCTGTCATTGTTTGCTTTTTCCGCGACCATCTTTCGCGTCTTTCCAAACATTAAGACAGTCAAAACTTGACGAATTCAGCTCTGGCCGGCACAAGGCCAGCTTCCAATGGAAACCACCTTCCCGTGGCTAACAGCCATAATCCTGCTGCCCCTTGTGGCCGCCCTTCCGATTCCCCTCTTTCCAGAAAAAGGCAATAGCGTCCGATGGTATGCCCTCGGCGCAGGTCTACTGGACTTTCTTCTAATTCTCTACGCATTTTTCAATCACTACGATTTTGGAAATGCTGATTTCCAGCTTGTAGAAACCTACGGCTGGATTCCCCAAATCGGGCTGAACTGGTCTGTTGGTACTGATGGAGTTTCTACCCCGCTAATCCTGCTGACAGGATTGGTTACCACCTTGGCTTTGGCCGCGTCGTGGAAAATCGACAAGCGTCCTCGGCTGTTCTATATGATGATTTTGGCGATGTATTCTGCCCAGGTGGGTGTGTTTGCCGCCAAAGACCTGCTGTTGTTCTTCATCATGTGGGAGCTGGAGCTGGTGCCCGTTTACCTGCTAGTTGCAATTTGGGGCGGTAAGCGACGTCGTTACGCTGCCACCAAGTTCATCTTGTATACGGCGCTAGGTTCTCTGTTTATTTTGGTTGCCGCTTTCGCCATGGCGTTTTACGGCGATACGGTCACTTTTGATATTGCCACCTTGGGTCTGAAGCAATATCCCCGCGCCCTTGAGCTGTTGCTATATGCTGGCTTCCTGATCGCCTACGCGGTGAAACTGCCCGTTTTCCCCTTCCACACCTGGTTGCCCGATGCCCACGGCGAGTCTCCTACCCCTGTATCCATGTTGCTGGCAGGTATTCTGCTGAAGATGGCGGGTTACGGCATGATTCGTATGAATATCGAGATGTTGCCTAATGCCCATATGGTGTTTGCGCCAGTGCTGGCAATTCTTGGGGTAGTAAATATTGTTTACGGTGCACTAAATGCCTTCGGTCAGCGCAACCTGAAACGTCGTATTGCTTATTCTTCGATTTCGCACATGGGCTTTGTGCTGCTGGGCTTGGCGGCATTTACCGAGCTTGGTATGAGTGGCGCGATGCTGCAGATGGTGTCCCACGGCTTGATTGCGGCGGCGATGTTCTTCCTGGTGGGTGTTACCTACGACCGTACCCACACCTTGAACATGGATGATATGGGCGGTATTGCTCAGAAGATGCCTTGCACCTTTGCCCTGTTGACCATGGCAACTATGGGTTCTCTGGCGCTGCCTGGAATGAGTGGCTTTGTTGGCGAGATTACGGTGTTCCTGGGCTTTGCGTCCAGTGAGGCTTACAGCGTTACTTTCCGCGCGGCGGTGGTCATTCTGGCTGCGGTTGGTGTCATTCTGTCGGCGGTTTATTTGCTGTCCATGCTGCGGGAAATTTTCTACGGTGAAGAGAGTGAAGCCCTGGCAGGTACGGAGTGGGTTGATATTCGTCCCCGTGAGCTGGTAGTTGCGATGTGTCTCTTGGCTCCCATTGTGGCGATCGGTATTTATCCCAAGCTAGCGACTAATACCTATGACGTAAAAACTGTTCAGGTGGCGTCTCGGATGCGTACTTCGTTGCCGGTGGTGGCACAGGTTAAGCAGCCGTTCTACTCCACGGCAATGAATGCGCCTCGCTTGGCTGAGCTGCCTGATGATGGCTCTTTGACCGAGTAATAGCGGCAGTTTCTTCGTTTACTCCGAAATAAGTCTGAAAACTACGCGGGTGCGACATTAAGTTGTACCCGTTTTTTCGTGGCTATTGTTGCCTAGGGCGATCGCCCCAACACTCCTTTGATATCAGACTCGTGCCAGCCACAGGCTGACAGATACTAAAGCTCAGCCAGTTCGGCCAATTCAGCGCCCACGGTTTTAAAAACGCTGTCCCAATCGTCAAAACTAGGCTGGCGAAATAGGCGCATAGTGGGATACCAAGGGCTGGTGCGCCCGTCCAGCATCCACCGCCAGTCAGGATTATGGCAAAGGAGTACCCAGGTGGGTTTGCCTAAGGCTCCGGCTAAGTGGGCAATGGAGGTGTCGATGGTGATCACCAAGTCGAGCTGGGCGATCGCCGCCGCCGTATCAGCAAAATCGGTAAATTTTTCCCCCAGGTTTACCACCTTCACCTCATTGGGCAGGTCCTTCAGTTGAGCCTCAGCCACAGCACCTTTTTGCAGGCTATAAAAAGCGCAGTTAGGTTGTTTTAGCAAAGGAAGAAATTGGTTGAGGTGGCAGGAGCGATCGCGATCGCGCCCTTGGGTAGGACTGCCAGCCCAGGCGATACCAATTTTTACCGGGCTTACTTTGGAACTACCGTTGATGTCCGGGTGTCCGGGAAGTGGGAAAAGTCGTCCGCCCGCATCGATATAGGGCACTGAAGTTGGTAAGTTTTCCAAAGTGATATTGAAAATATTGGGCAGGCTCATCAAGGGAGCATAGGTGTCAAAACTGTTGGCGTCTAAAGGACCCGGCTGCCAAATTTCATCTACACCTTTTAGGGATTGAAATAATACTTTCAAGTCTTCAGAACACACTAAAACCAATTTTTTACACTGCGCCCTGGCCATGGGCAAAAGGCGGGCAAACTGAATTGCATCGCCCACGCCCTGCTCCGTATGCATCATCAAAACTTTGTGGGAAATATCCTCTCCCTCCCAGCGGGGATGGGGACAGTTAAAGGGCGTAAACTGCTGAGTTTTCCAGCGCCATTCGCACTCCGTCCAGCCCCGCTCAAATTGTCCCAGTTGCAGCAATGTCATGCCTAGATTGTGATGGGCGGTGGCGTATTCGGGATCGGCGGCGATCGCTTTTTCATACCAGGCGATCGCTGCCTGAGTTTGTCGCAGCCGGGCATGGTTGACCCCCAATTGATTAAAGGCCTGAGCATGTTTGGACGAATTCTCCACCACCTGCATCAGCTCATTAATAGACGGTTGCCACTGGTCCTGATCCGCCAGTACCACCCCCAAGTTGTACCGCGCTTCTAAGTTATTGGGATCTAGCTCTAGAGCTTTTCGATAGCATGGTTCTGCCTCCGTAACCTTGCCATCGAAGTACAATTCATTGCCTTTTCTAACGTGAAAACCGGAGAATTTTTCGTCATCTTCCGGCTTAAGCTGCACCACTTCCGTCATCGCTTCGTCGGGCAGTACATAGGAGCGGGCAATAATGTCTTGGTTATCGGTAACAATATCGGGAAACTGAATATTCCGCAGCACCTGCACCGCAAAAATTTCCTGCACTGCCCCATCAAAGCGCAGCAAAGCAACGGTTTCTCCGGTTTTTATATTGACAACCCAAACCCCACAAAAGCGCTCCGGTAGTTTGGCAATTTCAATGCCGCTAAAAATGGCGCTTTCTCGAATTTGCGACAGTCCAATAAACGCCAAATCACCACAGAAATCTAAGCCCCGAGTAAACCCCGGTACCTGGGCAACAATAGTCAGCTTGCCCGTATCCAAATCCACCTTTGACAAACTGCCTTTGCCCGATTCCAACACCCACAATTGGTCCTGATACCAGCGAGGCGAATGGGGCATGGATAGCCCTTTTACCAACATTTGGTTGGTGGAGATATCCATCAACATTCCACCGGTGGCTTTGTGTTTTCGCCAGCCTTCAGCGGTGTCAGTGGTACCCAAAGCCGTGACGTAGCGAGGTTTGCCGTCGCGGATACCTAACCCATTAAGGTGGCAGCGATCGCTCAGGTCGTAACCGGTAATAAATGGCGGTCGCCAGCGGGGCACAAAACTGTGAGCCTTCGCCAGGGTGCATAGGCAGGAAAATCGGGTGTTGATAAACCAAATATCCTCGTCGATATAGGCCATCTCGTGGATATCAATATCGCCGGTGATATGGATGCTGCGGGGAATAAAGCAGGCATCGTGACGATCCCTCGGCTCCAGTTTCGATGCGGCGGCGGGCACATTCCAAAATTCCCCCAGTTGGTATGCGGTGCCGATAGCTAACCGCCCCTGATCAAAAGCCATCCCCATCGGGCGCTCAAACATTTGAAAGTGGGTGTTGAGATTGTCCCCGTCCGCCCGCACGAAAATAAGTTTTCCCGCTTGGTAAGTGGACACGGCCAAGGACGCACCAAAATGGCGCAGTATTTCTGGAAAGTTGGTGGAGTGGACGCTGCGGAGCGGTTCGTTAGGGTTGGGAGCAAGAGCGTTCATAGGGCAGAAGCTTGTACAAAGGCTTTGATAAAGGCTTTTGTGGAGCGAATGTGTTGGGCGAGATTTGCGTAGTGGAGATCAGTCAAAAGCAACGGATAGAAAATGGTGTTGCGAAGGAGAAAGCGCTGACATTGCCAGGTATTACGAAGTCCAGAGGAGACAGTTTTGCTGTCAACATTTTGCCTACCATGATAAAAACATCCTGCTCACCGTCTTATGCCCACTGGTCATAGCCGCTGCCCCGATTCTCAAGGATTTGATCCTCCCTTAACTGAGCCTTCTTTTCTATATTTTGCCTACGGTTCTTGTATGTGCCCCGTTGATCTTCAGCGTACTTTTGGGGAGCCCACACGGGACTATGCCCTAGGACCAGCGACGTTACAGAATTACCGGTTGGGGTTTAACCGGCGATCGCAGCGACGGGATTGTGGGGTGCTAGACATCGTGCGATCGCCCGGATCAGTGGTGCATGGGGTGCTGTATCAACTGCCCTGGCGGCTCAGCGATTTACTCGACGAGCGGGAGGAAATTCCCACCCGCGGCTACCGGCAAGAATTAATTACGGTGACCCAGGGCGATCGCAACTTCAGCAACGTGCGCACCTATGTGGTGGTGGATAAACTGCCCCAGGAATTAGCCCCCAACGATTGGTATTTCAACGTAGTAATGCGTGGCGCCACCACCTGTGGGCTGCCCGAAGACTATTGCTGGAAACTGTTTCACCATATGCATAAGCTTCAACAAAAGCGTGTGGCAAAATCAATCCATAAATCCCCAACGAGATCTGTGGCAAAACGGGTCTACCCGAAGCAACCGGCTGCATAAATCCTAGGCGCATTGTTTGCGTTGTTCTAGGACGTGCCATCCATTGACGGCTAGAAGCTTTACGCAGCGGGAGCGCATGCCCTTTCAAAATAAACAATACTAATAGCTGAAACCCTTTCGGCTAATAGCCTTTTCTCGCCCATCGCCTCTTGCCCATCATCCCAGAGCGGGTTTCTAATAGTTTCTCCAGCACTTCTACCAAATCACTGCACCATGGTTGTTGATATTCCCGAAACTATTGAAATTATGTCTGCCGACGAGATCCGACGCACCATTAATCGGTTGGCGTTGGAAGTGGTGGAACGCTCCGGAGATTTAAGTCAGGTGATTTTGGTGGGGATTTACACCCGTGGCGTGCCTTTGGCTCAAACTCTGGCTCGACAAATTGAGCATCTTGAAGGGGTAACGGTGCCCACAGGAGCGCTGGACATCACATTCTATCGAGATGATTTGGATCGCATTGGTGTGCGCACGCCAGCCAAGAACGATATGCCCGTTGGCCTTACGGGAAAAACAGTAATTTTGGTGGACGACGTAATTTTTAGCGGCCGCACCATTCGAGCAGCCCTTAATGCCCTTAATGATTACGGCCGGCCGGAGGTGATTCGATTGTTAGGGCTGGTGGATCGGGGGCAACGACAGGTGCCCATTCACCCCGACTATGTGGGCAAAGACTTGCCGACGGCGAAGGAAGAAGAGGTGAAGGTGTATTTGGAGGCGATGGACGGTCGCGATGCGGTGGAACTACGGCGGGTGCGATCGTAGCGTTTGGGGAGCATTGCGGTGGCTCGTTACATGAGTTCCGCAACGATAATAATTCTGTTGTGGGAATAACTACAGCCGTCTTCAACGAACGAATCGCTATGACTGAGGGGTGACAGCACTATTTTTTGTCCCTATTGCTGTGTCTCCACATAGTATTTTGGGTGGTCAACAGCAGATCTATAATCGCTCGATTTAGGAATGAGATTTCGACATTCAACGAAAGCTGACCAGAGTCGAAGTACGGATGGCAGCCCATACCAGACTTCGACCCCGATCAGCGCTCATTAGTGGTTACACTCTTAATCCGGGTAACCATACAAGGTAATGCTTGTGTCTAATCCATACTCAGTGTGATTGGATTTTTATAGGTAAAAATATCTAGACAAATAAATTCACCTTTGTTGTTGAATGGTTCAGCGAATAATCCCTAATTCCAACAACTTTCAAACAAGATTCGATTAAGGTTTGGCAAACTAATAGCCATTTAAAAAATGAACCTAACTTATTCAAATCTTTACCTGTAAATATCAATCTTTTTTGAAAAAGCAGTGTTATCCTGAATGTAGGGATTTAAAACCTATAGAACTAAGGGCTTTCACTCGACTTTAGTGAACACAATTCTTACAAGATCAGCGTAAATGATTCGTTTAGACTTTACCCAACTTGGGGTGAAGGTGGCGCGGGAAGTTGAAGTTGGCTGGAGAATGTTCGCAAAGAATGGAAGTGTAGATATTACCTTTTGTGGAGCTTTTCGCAGAGCTTAAATTGTGGAGCCAAAAGTTGAACTTGGTTGCAAGGGATACTTTGGTAGGTGCAGTTGTTGCCTAAGTTAGTTTAAGTTTCCTTGGTTTGAGTCAATTCATTGTTGCTACTGGTAATAATGACTGACGTATTTGCTGGTGCAAGTGTGCTTTTGTGCAGTGCACTAGTGGGTTTAGGGATTGGTGCTAGGGACTAACACTTAGCACTGGTTCCGTTATGGTAGGTAACCACTGGGTGGCAGGCTTAGGGGTTAGTTGCTGGCTGGTTTTTAAATTTAAATGGCGATCGCCCCTTTAGGTGATTGGGAAAAAGGTGATAAAAGACGCGCCTTCGATTTTTTCGTTGTCGGCAATTTTGTTGGCAACGTGCATATCAAAAGGCGGTTGTTTATACATTTTGGTCTTAATTAGCTATCGGGAAAGGCTTGGCAGTTCTGGCCGGGTCGTTGGTTTTTGGCGTCGATCAATTTGAATTTTTAGGAGTGAATGAGGATCTGGGCTCACCTTGGGTGTAGCCATAGATTTTGGTGGCTTGGTTTGTGTGGTTTGTATAGGCAGTTGGAGGTAAATTATGGCGGGATTTGGGGTTGTATTCGGGGCTGGCAGCAGTTTGTACAGTGGCGTCGTGGGTGGCTTGTGGAGCGCTTTAAGCAAAAATATTTCAAGCAATATTGGCGTTATGGTGCGATATCAAGATTCACCAACGCTAATTGTGGTTTTGGTGGTGGGATATTTAGGCTTTATTTATTGCTTGCTTCTGCTGGCTCAGCAGCAGTGGGGGCGATCGCGCTCACTATTGCCAAAGGGCATTCTCAGGCAATGGCAACGGTTTCAAAATCCCCACGCAAATTTACCCAGCGCAAACCTAATGGAAGTGGAAGACGATTTAGCAGGTCGTTAAATTACTGTTTCGAAAAGACTGCAGCCATTAATTTTGAAGCGAGCTGACGATACTCCCTAAGCAATAGCAGTGGTGGCATCGGTAAAAGACCCTAGCTTGGGCAAGTTTTCTGACCCACCGTCAGGGCGATCACCTCTCGAATTATTATCTTCACCGTCGCCACTTTCACCAACACTTTTTTCCATAGCCTGCTGTTCGATGGCGCTAGCTAACTTCAAAGCTCTCAACGCTTGACTGCCGCCCACTGACGGTTCTGTGTGCCCGCGAACACAGCTAACAAAGTGTTCTAGCTCTGCGTGAAGGGGTTCAATATTGCTGGTGTAAACCTTTTCAATCAGCCCATCTTGGCGATACAGCACCTGACCGTAGTCCGTTGAACAGTTGGCGGTGGTTTGTCGATGAATCAATATTTCATGGTTAAGGAAATCCGCCTCCACCAAGGAGTTTTTACAGTGCACTGCCATACGACGGATTTTGCTGTGGGTGACTTTGCTGGCGGTCACCGTCGCGACGACGCCGTTCGCAAAATCTAAGGTGGCAGTGACGTAATCTAACTGCCCATTTTCCTCACTGCGGCTGGCGCTGCTGCCGCTGGCCGCCAACTTCACCACCGGAGATTGCACCAGATCCAGCAGCAAATCGATGTCGTGAATCATTAGATCCAGCACCACGGATACATCGTTGGCGCGATCGCTATAGGGACTCATCCGCTGAGCCTGAATCGCCAACATTTTTTCCGCCTTCAGCACATTTTGTAGCTCCTTAAAAGCGGGATTAAATCGCTCAATATGACCCACCTGAAGAATGCAGTTGGCTTCAGCGGCGGCATTGACCAAGGATTCGGCTTCGGCAATGCTAGCGGCGATCGGCTTTTCAATTAGGATATGGACCCCTGCTTTCAGGCAAGCTAAGCCCACAGCGTGGTGAAGGCGGGTGGGCACAGCCACACACACCGCGTCCACTAGCGGCAGAAGATCGTGATAATCCTCAAAAAAACGCACTTGATATTTACTGGCTAAATCTAAGCCTCGTTCGGCGCTGATATCAGAAACGCCAACGAACTCAACATCTTTGAGAAAGCTCAGCACTCGAGCATGGTGCTGTCCCATATTTCCAACGCCAATAACACCGACGCGGATCAGATGCGGCGAAGGAGCGGCACGGTTGGTAGAGGAGGATGTAGATTGACCTGTTGACACGCTGGGGGCGGTCCTTGGTGACGGGATAACGACGAAAAAAGGCTTAGAAAATGAAAGGAATAAAAATAAGAGAAAAAATAAACAGCTTAAATAAGCTTTTTCAGTAAGCTCCTAATAAGCCAACGCTTATTAAGTATCAAAACCTTTCTAATAGGGTATTAGTTGCCCAATTGCTTTTAGGTCTTGTTCACTCAGATTTTTAACTGTAATGAATTGACCAGGATCAACAATGGCACACATCCTACCATAGGGCTTTCTCGACCTTTCCAGGATGATTTTGCTCGATTTCATCGGTAAGAGGACAGCACTAATTGGATCTCAAAGCATCACGCCATTGACCCATCTTCTGATCCGCAGTCCTTAATTCGTGACTCCGCACTCTCTTTTGAACAAAGGGTCGATAAGTAGGATCGATAGGCGTGGTCGACTTTTAAATTAGTAGAACAGCCAGCGAAACAGCCAGCGATCGCCGAGGGTTCCCGTTCACGAAGCGTTGGCAAAGCAATAAGTGACGTGACTCAAAATTGTTCTGTTTTTCATTGCACTGATGTCTATTGCAATGATTTTTATTGCATTGACCCTAGGGCGTTAAACGTTGGTTAGTGATGCTGGATGACATGCCCTAAGGCTCTTCGTCGGAATCTGGCAAAAGGAATTCTCCTTTGCTCATTAAAATGGAGCGCCCCCCGACTCGAATAGCCGTGATGGTTTGATTTTCAATGGTGGTGCGAATGGCGAGGGTGCTGGGGCGTCCCATTTCGATACCTTGCTTAAGGTCCCAGCGATATTCACCGTCTTCAAGGTCGCTGTGGTCCTGGGATAGCCCGTGTTGTGCCAGGTAGCTTCCGAGGACAGTGGCGGCAGACCCGGTGGCTGGATCTTCGCTGATGCCCAGGGCCGGGGCATACATGCGCACTTGCCAATGGGTGGACTGGGGAGATTGGGCATCGTCGGGGGCAATCAAATATAAGTGTGCCCCTGGGGTATTTTGCAGATGCTCCTGCCATAGGGATTGGGTTAAGTGCGATCGCCCTAGGGCATCAATATCCCTGACGGGCAATATCAAAAACGGCAAACCACAGGAGCCCACTAAGGGGGGAAAACGATCCACATCGAGAAAATCATTTTCAGTTAGCCCGGCAGCGGCGGCAATGGCTGGGAGGGAAGCCGGGGGCGGTTCGAAAGTGGGGGGCTGCTGGACGGTGAGTTCAGCGTAGACAGGCTTATCTAGGTCAACACGAATTTTAACGGGGATAAAGCCCACGTTTTCTTCAAGGTAGATAATAGCTTCATCGCTGGTGGCAGGCACTTCGCCGATTAGGGTCAAAACGGCCGCCGCTCCGATGGTGGGATGCCCAGCAAAGGGAATTTCGCCGGTGGGAGTGAAGATGCGCAGGCGGCGATCAGCGCGGGGAGTGCGGGGAAGCTGGACGAATACCGTTTCTGAAAGGTTGAATTCCTGGGCAATACGGAGCATCTGTTCGTCGGTGATGCCGTCGGCAACAGGAAAGACGGCGAGGGGATTGCCTCCGAAGGGGCGATCGCTAAACACATCGGCGGTATAAAACGGATAAGCTTTGTTCGCCATAAATTAAACGGGGTGGTAGATGGTAGCGCTACTGCTTATGGTTTCAGGATTTATTGAGGCGAACCGTTACTTAGGTGCCAAAGGGGCCAACACCATGGAGTCGTTTTGGATGCATTGCGTTAGATGCATTGCGTTGGACGAATCGTCTGGGGACAGTGACCTAGCTTTGAAACCTAAGGGGTGGACGCGGGGGTGGGCTCAAAAATATTGGCGTAAACGGGATATAGCCATTCCGGAAGGCGAGTTTTGGCCTGCTCAATTTTCAAGGCATCGGGGCTAAAGTACAACATAGCCACCATATAGGCAGTGAGGCGATCGCCCCCGCTGGGATTGCCCTGAATAAAGTCAACAACGGCACGGGTGTGGGCTCGCTCTTCGTCAGTCCACGGCAGTTTTTGCACGCCGCCGCCCACTAAAATTTGATACGCCTGACCGGGCACTTGGAAAAACTGCTGCTGGGCTTGGGATGGATAGATCCTTTCCCAGGTGTTGACCAGGAGCGATCGCCACTGGCGCACTTGATCCGCCACCACTGGATCTTCCGGGGAAATGCGCCATAAATTCAGCACTCCCGCCAGTTGTTGCAGTTGGGGGCGGGTGAGGGCTGGGGCTAAAGGCAATGGCGGCACGGGCGGTCCCGTAAGGGGGGGCGTTTCGGGAATATCGGGGGTTTTAACGGTAACGGGAATGATGCGATCCGTGGGCAGTGCCGATAAATTCACCACGGCGGAAGACGGAACCAACGCTGAAGAGGTGGTAGACGATGACGATGACAGGGCGGGCACTTTAGTTTGGGTCCAATGGTTAACAAGGGTTTCTAGGATCGGGGCGATTCCACGGCTGTACCAACCACTGTCAAGAAACGGTAACCTATTGCCCTTGGCTTTGACTAGGGCCTGGGCGATCGCCTGACGACGGGCGGGGGATTGGGCAAGGGCGATCGCGGTTTCCACGTATTCGTCAATGGTGGTGGCGATAATTTCTTGCAAAATCGGCTCATTGAGCTCCCGCAACAAGGACGACGCCTGACGGAAGCGCAGTGCCTCCCCCTCGTACACCACCATAGGCAGGTCCACATCAATGGGATCTAGCAAAGACGTGGCACCGCCGTAGGGCAAAGAATCTAAATATAAATCCCCCTGGCGCAAACACTGGCGAATATCGGCAATGCCTGCCATAGGGGGCAAAATCACCAGCCGCGACGGATCTACCCCCGCCGCCTGAAGCTGTGCCCCAAAATCTTGACGGAAGCGATCGCCGGGATAGTGGTGTTGCCAATTGGGATTGTAGGGATACAGCACTAGGCGAGCGTTAGGCAGCGCTGCCAAAATTCGAGTCCAAATCTCTCGCAGCTCCGGCAGCAGCTTATTAAAATTAGCACCAGAAATTAGCACCACATCGGAGTCAGACGCGCCCCAATCGGATCGGGTGGGAAAGGTTTTAGCGGAGGTTTCCAGCAGAGGCGGACGGCTAAAGCAAATACCGCTGCCGGGAAGGGCGATCGCCGTTTCGTGATACGCCCCGTAGGACTTCCCTAGGCTTAGGTATCCACCAAAGTAAATGTCTACATTGCGGAAGCCGGTGGTGGTAGGAGAGTTAATAGAGGTTACCTGCACCCGCCCCAGACGGAACGCCGACAGTAATGTAATGCCGTTGGTCACCATGGTCACATTGGTGCCAATCCATAAAATATCCAGGTCGGCGGCGCGAATGGCGTTCACCTGCTCCGACAAACTGGACGGCAGTGCCACCATCCCCGCCACCTGATCACCGCAATAGTTCTCCAAATCGTTTTCTGTGGGATGCAGTGTGTAAAGAACCACCTCAAAACGATTCCGATCTAAATACTCAAACACCGGTAGGGTGGAGAAGCTTTCGGTGCCTGGCAGCCAGTGGTTACGCAAGATGCCAATGCGAACTTTGGGGCGATCATTGGGGCGCGGTCGAAACGCCCAATCCAGTGGCTCCGGTTGGGATGACTCCAAAGCCGCTTCAACAATTTGAGCCCTATTTCGATACACCTCTCGCCCAGTGTTTTCGGAAAAGTACAAAGGCGTGATGGTGCCGTAGTTCATCAGCCGCTGGGCAATTTTTTGCCAGGTTAAATCGTTGCGATTGCCCAGTACCTGGATCCGCAGTGCTGCCCACAGGGTCTCCGTATACTCTCGAAACTGCTCCAGCGCCCCCGGCTCCCCAAAATAGTCCGGCACCTCCAACAGCAGCACAACATATCGCGACGGCACCGTATTGAGGGTGGACCAATCGCGATCCAAGCCCGGCAGTTGGTAGGGATAGCGCAACAACGTCGCTGCCGTTAGGATTGCCATCAGCCGAGGCATATCCGTATCAGGCACCGCCACCAACACCTGGCACAGACGATCCAAAATCCTCTGCTCCTCGCTATTTAAAGGTTCATGAATAAGCCCTGAGTGGCGCAATGCTTGGTGCAACGTGGCGTACTCACCGGTCCAAATCTGGTCTAGCCCTTCCATGGTCACCTGTACTGCCGTCCCCAGCATTAGAGCTGGTTCAATAAGCTGCTGCCGCAGGGTACGCACTTGCTTTAGTCGCTGAAGATTCTGAGGATCCTGGCTGTAGGCTTTTAAAGTGGCGATCGCCTGATTGACGTCTAGCTGATTGACGTCTAGCTGATTGACGTTTAGCTGATTTACATCCAATGCTTCTGCCCCTGCTGACATTACAGTCGACACTAAATTTGACTCGCCCTTTAGCCTGTAATTTGGCTCGTTGATAGTCTCGTTAATATTGGATTGCTCCCCAACGCCCTCACCCCCCAGATCAGGGTTATCGGGAATAATAGCGCCACGATTATTACCCTGATCGCCCGCCATTGCCACCGTCTCCCCAAATGCCTGGGCTACCGTGTCCGCCATGGTGCCCCAGGAGAACTGCTGGGCTCGGAGTCGCCCCCGCTGAATTAACGATTGCCGATGGTCTGGGCGCATTAATCGCTCGAACGCGGTCATCAGCTCCATGGGCTGATCGGGGGACACAAACAGCGCCCCATCGCCCGCCACCTCTGGGATAGAGCCACTGGGGCAGGTCACCACGGGGCAATCGCAGCCCATCGCCTCCAGCAGCGGCAGTCCAAACCCTTCATAGCGCGACGTGTACGCCAAACAGTGTGCCCCGCCGTACGCTGCCACCAATTCTCCCTCGCTTAAACATAGCGATCGCACATCCAGCCCCTGAGCTAGCTGCGCCAAGGGTGGCTCCAGCGGTGACCCATCCCCGGTACACACCACCGAGAAATCCAGCTGCCGCTCCCACAGCTTCATCGCTTTAAACACTAGCGCCGAATTTTTATAGCCATTAAATCCCAGCCGCTCTCCCACCCACAGCACATAGGGTTTATGCAAGTTATGGCGACTCCGAAACCCTTTAACCACCTCTGGAGAAGGGGGGGAAAACTCCGGCGATAATCCACAGTGAGCAACAGTAACTGGCTCATTTTGGGTTTTTGGAAATAGGGTTTGCAAATCCTTTTTCGTATTTTCAGACACAACAACATGGGCAATTCCTTGGCTAATTGCCCGATGCTTGTCTTGCCACATCGGTACATTTAAATCGACTCCCATCAGCTCGGGAATCATGTCATGCCCGAAGAAAATACTAGGGGTAGAAATGGGCGTTGTGTAATAAGTGGAAACAAATAAATCTGCTTCTACCTCATCACAACATTGTTGGAGTAGCTGACGATCTTCGTCGACACTAGCTAGCCCATACAAAGGAATGCCTATGGACTGAATTGACGGAAACTTTGGTGCGGTATTACCTCGATCTAGCAAGGTTATACATTGGGAAAACGGTTGTGTTGACCAGTGTTTTAGTAGAGATCGCCAGACTCTAGCAATACCCGTGTTGCGAACTTGAAAAAACACCCCATCAACGATAATTTTCACTATCTTAGTTCCAGTACACTTTCAGGCTTTATCGTTCAAAATCCATACTTTGATGTTTTGACTCTAATCAAGATCTCAGGCTTGGTTATGCAAACAATTGCGTCAGTTCAACTTCTGGAGCGGGGGGCAAAATCCCGTCTTCCCTAAGCTCAGAAAGTTTTTTCCGATCGTGTTGACCTGAGCGCATCTTCACGCTTTCAATTGCCGCACCCAGCGTTTCTGTCAGTGTCTGTTGCGAGAATTCTCGACGAATCGTTTCTCTGGCAGCTAAACCGATTTCCATCGCTCGATCTGGGTTTTCCAAGAGAAACGTAACGCACTGGGCAAATTGCTCTTCATCATCGGCAATTAATCCATTGACGCCATGCTCAATGGGAGAACTTTCAGCAATGGCCGCCATCGTAACCACTGGAATCCCCCGAGCCATCGCTTCCACCACTTTAACTTGCTGTCCTGTCCCATTGAGCAAGGGACAAAGGGCGATCGCCGTTTCTTCATAAAGCCTGTCTAAATCCTCCACGAAGCCTAAAAACTCAACCCCTGGAACAGGTTTTAAATATTTACAGGCGTCTCCGGCGATCGTCACCTTAATGTTAGAAACCTTCTCGAGTAAACACGGCAAAATGCGCTGAGTGAGAAAGAGATAACCCTGAAAATTAAAGATATTGGGTCCAATAACAACGGTAACTCTACGGGCAGTCTGCCCTTTTTTCGGACTGTCCAAGTCCTTGACTTCAGATACAACTGGTAAATAAATTATTTGAGTATTCGTCGTGTTTTTCAGAACTAGCGCCTTCTCCTTTCGGGAAATTGCCACAGTTATATCGTATGAATCATAAATTTCACACTCACCACTTACTCCCCCTATATGTTCTTGGCTCTGGGTGCCTTGGGTAAAGCTTAAGAAAGCGTTGTCTGGCAATGCTCGATCATATGGCGGCGAACCAATCAAGGCATTTACTTGGCTTTGTAGCCAATGATTTACCGTAATTAAATCGTGCATTTCAAGAATGCTAACTGGCTTCGGCAAAGCGCCTTTATTAAACAAATCTTCGTCTATCAATTCCAGCGGATTAACTAACCGATGCCATCGTGTGTAGTTATTAAAAATAATAGTTGGCTTAACTTGAAGAATCAGCGATTTGAATTTCTCTAGTAAATGGAGAGGAGGATTGACGACCACTGGACCCGCATTTACTGGATTGCGATAAATCTGATTTAAATCGTCAGCTTCATCGGGAATAACCACAACGTCCACGCCCAAGTCTGTCGCCATCTGATTACAGGAGTCCTGTGTCCAGAGATAGAAACCATTCCACTTAGCATCATGGGCAATGCTTACAACTAATACTTTGTATCCAAGGGATTTAAGCGCATTGATTGTGGTGACAGAACGAGCATGGGCGCCGGTCCTGGGAGGGTAAAAGCAATGGGGAAAGAAAAATAAGGCGGTTTCAAGCATACGAAAAGAGCGCAGGCGAGCTAGCCTGCCATATCCAGCGAAACTAGTTCAAGCTAATCCAGTAATCCTTACCCAACAATACCTGAACATTTATATGCACTAATATTTCTATGCACTCAGAATATAAAAGTCGGACTATCTTTTGATAAATGCTTGTTAGAGTTTAAAGCTTCAGTGTTGACACCCTGATTACCTTGAAAGTCCAAACCTCCTAGTGCTATTTCACTAACAGCATCAGCTAAGTAGTCAGGCATGTCTTTCAAAGGCTTGTCTGAGACTAAACTTTGAATAAAGCTTAAGTCTTTATAGAGAAGCAATGGCAAAATCAAAAAAGAAATCCCATCGTTTCTTGTCATTTTATCTTCCGTTGACGGCTTCTCTTTCAATTTAAACAGACGATCTTGAATATATTGAATCCAGCGGGTTTCCACTTCATTAGGCTCTAGTTTAGAAGAACCATGGTTGATTAGATGTTTAAATATATTTCCAAAGTCTTTATCCCAAAACGACTGTAATTCATCTTTTTCGGTATGTAACCAAACTTGCAATATTTTTATTCGAATAGCTCTAAAGGTGAAAGGTTCGCCGGTTTTTAGCCGGGTCTTGAAAGTTTCAATTGAGTTAAAGAAGTTTTCCCATTTCTTTTCTGACAGCGATCGCGAGTCATCATTGTTACACTCTTGATTCTGCGAAGCTGAGGTTTGGGAAAAGTTGGACCTGTATTTAGGTGCCTTCCAGTCGTCTAAAATCTGGCACAACTTTTCGATAACGACTGGAGATCGTGAGCAATCTAATCCAGCGCGAATCTGAGCTAAGGCCGCTTTTGTGTCGCCCGAGTTTAGGAAATTTCCGGCAGTTTCCATTGCTGATAAGCCATAGTTTTTCCTGGCTGCCTCCGCTAATGCTGCACGCATTGGCGGAACCAAATAATGCCCACAGGCGGCGATCGCCAAATTACTATCAACAATATTTCCTCCTTGGCGCAATAGCTGAGAAGTTTCCGACCGTTTATGGAGCCGAAATGACGATAGGGGCGCAGGCTCATACCAAAGGGGATAAAATCCCGAAATCCTTTGCCACATTTCCCAATCTGTTGCTGACGCAGCCGTCGGAGAAAATCCCCCTAAAACTTCATAAACGGACCGTCGCACCACAATCGAAACAAACTGAACACGCTGGATTTCAGCAATGCGTTCTTGCCATCGATGTAGAATCCCTGGAACGTTGCTTTCTAAAATTGAAACATCTGTAGTCTCGCCACTATCATCCACGTATAAATGTCTGCAAAACGCAGCGCCCACATCCTTTGACGCCGCTAACCCTCCGCCTAATTTTCCGTAAAATTTAGGCTGAATAAAGTCATCTTGATGGAGCAGGTGGACCCAATGTCCTGTGGCTAATTTTAGGCAGTGATTCCAGTTATCAATGGGGCCTAAGTTATTTGGGTTTCGATAGTATTCAACCCTGTCGCCAAACTTGGTCACCAGAGACGCCACATCAACGGTGGGGGAGGCATCATCCACCACCACGATTTGCATTTGCTGGGCGTCAATTTTCTGCGCCAAAACTGACGCGATCGCCACCTCCAGAAAAGGACCCGGCTCATACACCGGAATCATCACAGACCATTGCGGTCTGTTGACATCACTGGGCAATGGCGGAATAGCGGGAGCTCGGGGCTCAAACAGGGTCATGGTTTATGTCCTCTCGCCCAACCCTTAGGCGGCTAAGACTGACTTGCAACCTTTTGGCGATGGCTTTGCATGGCGCGAATAAAGTTTTCAAATAAATAATCCGCGTCGTGGGGACCGGGGCTGGCTTCTGGGTGGTATTGCACGGAGAAAAACGGCAAATCTCGGTGGCGTAAACCGGCGATGGTGCGATCGTTTAGGTTTAGATGCGTCACCTCCAGGGTTTCGTCGGCGAGGGAGGTTTCGGTCAATGCAAAGCTGTGGTTTTGGCTGGTAATCTCCACTTTTCCCGTTAGACCGGCGGGCTGGTTTAGCCCCCGATGCCCAAATTTAAGCTTAAAGGTGTCTGCTCCCAAGGCTTGCCCCAAAATTTGGTGTCCCATGCAAATGCCGAAGATGGGGCTGTCCTGTTGAGTTAGCGCCTGCACCGTTTCAACGCCTTCGGTAACGGCGGCGGGATCTCCAGGACCATTGGATAGAAAAATGCCGTCGGGCTTGTAGGACATGATTGTGTTTATGCCGGTGCCCACGGGAACGACAACAACTTTGCAGCCAAAGCTAGCCAGACGGCGAAGGATATTGCGCTTAACACCGAAGTCGATCGCCACCACGGTCAACGTTTTATCGCCCATTTTGGCGCGGATATTTTCCGTCGCCGGGTTAAATTCCCATATATCAGGAGTAGGCTCGGTCCATTCGTAAATGTCTTCGGTGCTTACAGCCTTAGCTAGGTTTTGACCGGCCATGGGCTTGGCTTCCTGCACCTGTTGCAGCAGTTCCGCAGGGTCCAAAATCTCCGTAGAAATGCCGCCGTTCATAGCCCCCTGGGAACGAATATGACGCACGATCGCCCGGGTATCGACACCGTAAATGCCGGGAATCTGATGACGCTTTAGGTAGCTGGGTAACGATTCCGCAGAGCGCCAATTGCTGGGGCGAGGGGAAATAGTGCGGGCGATCGCCCCGGATGCGTAGGGACGGCTGGACTCTTCATCCTCAGGATTGACCCCCACATTGCCCAGCTCTGGGTAGGTAAATAGGACAATCTGACCGCAATAGCTTGGGTCCGTCAGCACCTCTTGATAGCCCGTCATACCGGTGTTAAACACCACTTCGCCGATGGTAGTGCCCAATGCACCAAAGCTATAGCCTTGGTAAACAGTGCCGTCGGCAAGAACCAGTAGGGCGGGTTGAGCAGTAGCGGGTGACATAAGCTCGAAAAATTAAGGGATACTCAAAAGGGATCTTTGGGCGCTGACTTGAAACCGAGCCGCCAAATAAAATGCTGGCTCAAAACGCTAACTTAATGGGAGCTTGATTTGGCTTTGGGGCTTTACTAAGCTCTGTGCGTTAGCTCTATTAATACAACCATTGATGGCTTCTATTGAATAGCCTCACGACGCAATAAGTTGCTGGTCCTTGACTTACTTTCCCCGAGAAAACGCATTCCGATCGCAATATCAGCTCCCAGCCCACTTTCGGGTATGTCGCCGATTAATTTTCAAAAGCCCTACTCAGCTAGGATTTCACCTCCTTCAAAGTGGAAAAGTTAAGGGTTAAACTCGGCGTTGTTGCATAAATAAATCCAGTCATATCAAGGGTTTCAGAAAGTGAGAGCCCGGAAAATCTTCTATTTTTACAGCTTTTGACACGTAAACCCATTAAGAATGCACGCAAAAAGACGGAAACTCAGGTCTATTAATGCAACAACGCCGTTAAACTCCTTAAAATCGCTGACTGTGAAATGTATGTACCTTCTGCGGGAATCGTACTTTTCTGCACGTCGCAAATCTTTGAGAGCCAACTTCCGAGCATCCTTCCGAGCATCGAGAAGAGATTTAGGAGACGGGTAAGGAGTTATTCCAGACGTTCTCATCAAAACTTACGCAAAGCCTCCTTAGCAAGGGGGGAAGCTGATGCAACGTTTATTTTTGGACTTAAACAGCATGTTTTGCGTAAGTCCTGCCCATACAAAATATTCAGTGACCACAGCTCTTGGTTCAACAAAATAGCTACGCTGTAAGTAGGGATCTACAAAAAGCAATCTACTGCCCGAGTAATTTACGCCGTAAGGATCTGGCTCAACAATGGTTTTCTCTTCGTTGCGATATTTAGGAAACGTTTCAAAAAGATCCTCGAAATCGGTAAAGGCGTCGGCAGTGATATCAATGCCAGCAGCGGTCTTAGCCTTAGCCTTAGCGGGTTGTGTGCCTCCCCTGTCGTCGGAATCTTCGCCACAGTCGGCAGTAGAAACACAACCGGAGCAAGCAGAAAGTTCAAAAGCTGTCCCTTCCGCTACGCCAGTTCAAGCTTCAACCGCTGCCAGCCAATCCCCCAACCAGCCCCCGCAACCAGCGCCCAAAGAGGTCCCGGCTCAGGCATTGCCGAACGCTGGCAATGAAACGGGAGACACTTATAAATTCGCTTTAAACAAAGCCTACAGCGCAGCAAAACTATCCCAGTCGGCGCGGGCAATGTCTGACTGGGAATTTGTGGTGTCTCGATGGCAAGAGGCGATTAATTTACTGAAGACCATTGAGGGTTCTGATGAGCGGGCATCCAAAAAAATCGCCGAGTACAGCAAAAATCTAGCCTACGCCCAACAGCGAGCGTCTCAGATTCCCCAGGCGCCTACGCCCATTCGTATTCAACAGGCACCGGCACGAACTGCATCCGCAGCCGCCGGATCCCCAGCTAGAAGCGCCACCCGAAGTGCAGCCCCTGCCCCTCCTGCTGCCCCCCGAGGCTCCGCATCGTCATCGGCGACCCAAGCCACCCAAGCCACCCAAAGCAGTAGCACCGTGACTAAGGTGCCCATCCGCAAGCGCTTTGGTGGGATTCCCATTATCGTGGTGCAAATTAATGGGCAGGGATTTCCGATGATGGTGGACACGGGGGCCAGCACCACGGTAGTCACACAGGCAATGGCAAATATGCTGGGGCTGGAGCCGGTGGGGTCCGTCCGCGCCAACACCCCTAGCCAACAGGGGGTGGTGTTTCAGGTGGCTCGATTAGGGCAGATAAAAGTGGGCAATTTGGAGGCGAAGAATCTTCGAGCAGCGATCGCCCCCACCATGGAAGTGGGCCTATTGGGACAAAATTTCTTTGGTGCCTACGATGTGACCATTACCCGCAGCGAAGTGATCTTCCGTCGCCCTAGCTAGGTCCCAATTTTAAAGCCAGTAGCTATCGACGCTTTGGACCCAACGAGTTTAAACCTATTGGGGATTAAGCAGGCGGTGGAGGTGGCGTAGCTCGGGCAAAATCAAGGCATCGAGGGCGAGGCGAACGGCATTGCTGGAGCCAGGCAGGGAAAAAATCAGGGTGCTGTTAATGCTGCCGGCGATCGCCCGGGAGGTCATGGCTCGGGATCCGATTTCCTGGTAGCTCAATTGGCGAAACAGTTCTCCAAAGCCAGGGATGATTTTATGCAGCAGTGTGGCGATCGCTTCATAGGTGGTGTCTCGAGGGGCAATGCCCGTGCCGCCGCTAAGAATAACCACATCAACGGCGGAATCAGCAGCCCAGGCGCTTACCACCGGGGCAATGCGGTCGGGCTCGTCCGGGAGAATCTGGTAATGGGCGATTATGTGTCCATCGCCGTCTAATTTTGCTTTTGCAAGGGCGCCGCTTTTGTCCGTTTCAGGGGTACGAGTGTCGCTAACGGTCAAAATGGCGCAGTGTAGGACCGTTAATGTTGAGTCGAGGCGATCGGGATGGGGTTGAGTTGCCATACACGTTATCCGAATAAAAAGCCCCCCTTATTCAGGGGGGAGAGGGAATCTTTTGAGGGTAAAAACTTCAGCCAGCAACTTTGCCAACAGCCACTTTACCAAGGAAGATTTGCCACAGAGACACAGCATGAAGCTGCTCATCGATTCCCCGTGATTGAGGGAAAAAAGCTGAACTTTACTTGTCGCTTTTGCCGTCGAGCTAACCCTTGGTCAAGCTTTGGCATTGAAGTTAAGACTTGGCAAAGCCCAGACCATTTTGCTCAGCGTAACGCTCCATAAACCGCATAAACCGATCCCAATCGGCGGGGCTGTTGAGCTTACACACCGCTTCCAATCCAGCCGGCTGACCGTTAATAAACTTGGCATTGACAGAGCGGGTGGTGATTTCCCCTTCTTCGTCAATCAAATACATGCCCAAGATTTCGTCGCCAGCGGCCATATCAATCAAGGACTGAGCCTTCTCGAAAAAGAACTTGGCTTGACCACTAGATCCATCCTTGGATCGGAACAACTTGACGTCGGGAATGATGGGCTCATCGCGACCGAGGATGAATTGAATGGATGCCATATTCTTAAATTTTTATTTAACACTTAGGACTGGCTTATCATGCCACAAATTTTTCAATTAAAAATGTCCCTTGTTACAGAGGGCTGCCAAAAGCTGATCGCTGGGTGAAAACTTTAAGCAAACGCCCCTGGAAGTC
This sequence comes from uncultured cyanobacterium, assembly GCA_937883785.1. Lineage (GTDB taxonomy): Bacteria > Cyanobacteriota > Cyanobacteriia > CACIAM-69d > CACIAM-69d > CALGDE01. The sequence continues at coordinate 57,207 of CALGDE010000167.1, read as the reverse complement.
GTACCGTTTTGGGGCAAGTGCGGGGGAGTTCTGCTGCCGCCGATAGGGGCAATTGAGTTCAGCTAAATTCCAGGGATACCATCGCGCACAAACCAACTCACCAAGCTTTGGGCTAGGCCATCCAGGGTATAGGGGTTCGCCTCCATATCAAATCGATGCAGATATTTTTGGCAGGTTTCAGAGGTTTGGGGACCAATGGATGCGATGCAGATTCCTTGCAATAAGGCGCTGATAGGATCTTTGCCATTGATGGGGATTTGATCGGCGGCGATCGCCCCTTCCACCAGTCGACAAAAATTGATCACAGTTTTGGAACTGGCAAAGGTAATGGCGTCCACATGGTGATCTTTCAGCGCTTGCCAAGCAGTGGGGTCAATCGTGTCGGGACAGCGGGATTCGTAGGCGGAAACTTCAACCAAATTTGCGCCCCGTTCTCGAAAATACTTGCTTAGGGCGTCGCGACCGCCCGTTTCGACGCGGGGGAACAGAATGGTTTGGTGGGCAGGATCGTCGGGAAATTCTGCAATTAGGGCATCGGCAATAAAGTTGGTGGGGGTAAAATCCGGAACGATGCCATAGCTTTCAAGCACTTTGGCGGTTTTTTTTCCCACCACGGCGATTTTGATTCCCGCCAGCGATCGCCCGTCCAGTCCCAAGTGGCGCAGCCGCTGAAACAAGGCCTCCACACCGTTGGCGGAGGTCAAAATCAGCCAATGAGTTTTGCCTAAATTTTGCAGGGCATTGTCAAAGGGATCCCAGCTAGATGGGGCACCGATTTCTAGGGCAGGTAATTCCAACGCCGTGGCTCCCAATTCCGCAAGCTGGGCGGTAAAAGGTCCGGCTTGACCAGCGGCGCGGGTGACCAAAATGGTGCGTCCGGCGAGGGGGCGGGAGTCCGGTGGGGTGGCCAAGGTGGGTGGGTGGCGATCGCCAGTGCCGCTGGAATCCCCACTGGGACGGTCAATTTTGGTGAACGGTGGCAGGCGATCGCCCATTGCGGAATTTTGCCAATTACCCCAGCAGTGACGCAGCTCCACCACGGCACCGATGACGATAATGCACGGGGACAGGCGAATGCCGGCGGTTTGAACGGCAATGGTGTCCAAGGTGGCACTCCAAATCTCCTGATCCGCCTGTCCTGCCGCTCGGATGATCGCGACGGGGGTGTGGGGAGATCGACCTCGCTGGATAAGCCGTTCAATAATGCCCGTCAAAGCTCGCCCGCCCATTAAAAACACCAAGGTTTCCAAGGTGCCTAACGCTTCCCAGTTCAATGCATCCAAATCATGGGCGCTGTAAATGGCAAAGCCACGACTGAGCACTGGGTCCGTTAAAGGAATGCCCGCAAATAGGGGACCAGCGATGGCGCTGGACAATCCAGGGATCACCTCAAAAGAGCAGCTTGCATCCACCAGCGCCTGAATTTCCGAGCCGCTGCGCCCAAAAATAAACGGGTCGCCACTTTTTAAGCGCACCACCCGCTGCCCCAACTGGCAATGGTGCACTAGAAGCCGATTAATATCATCCTGGCGGGCAGATCGCTGTCCCCCGCGCTTGCCCACGTCGATGGTTTCGCAGTGGGGTGGAATTAGCTCCAGCAGTCGAGGGTCCACCAGAGCATCGTAAATCAGCACCTCCGCCTGGGCGATCGCCTGGTGAGCCTGAGCCGTCAAATATTGACTATGTCCTGGTCCAGCCCCCACTAGCGCCGCATGACCTTGGGGCTGCCTTTGGGGCTGTTTCTCAAGCTGAACCTGACTCACGCTAGTGCCTCCGCCTCATCTTCGCTGTTTTCATCATGATGCTATTTGCCATGATGCTAAGGGCTGTCATCATTTAAATCTCAAAGCCAGTAACTACAGAGGGGGCAGCCCCCCATCGGTCTTATTTTGAAAGGGCGTAGACTCCGCACTGTATAAGGCTTCTGCCCCTTAGGTGATGACACGCCCTATTCAACATTGTCCTCCTCCAAGACTGCATCCTCCTCGTCACCCCACTGTTGGGAAGCATTCCATCGAGGATCCACCCCTTTAACGCGAATTGATAGGCTGCTGCTAACCATCTCCGGCTCCTCAGGCGCTTCAGGCAAACTCTGAGACAGGTAGGTTACCTGATCGGATAGCATTCCTAGTTCCTGCTCCACAAATCTCAGGCGATCGCCCAGTTCAGGATCCTGCGCCCATTGTTCCGGGCGCTGCTGCAAAATTTGCACGATCGCCACCAGGGCAAAGGTGAGCTGCTTGAGTCGCTCCTCTATTTTCTTCAGGCGATTTCCTGCCCCCATAGAATCCGGCAAAGGCTCTTCGTGGCGATCAATCTCCTCATTTAACTCCTGGATACCGTTCCCCAACTGTCCTAGGTTATGCTCCACTTCCTCAAGCTGCACCATGGTTTCTTCCGGGGAAACGGGTTCCGACAACTGGTTCGTCTCTTCGGTGATTCCGTCCTCCGCCATCATTTTTTGCAGCTCAGAGTAAGCCGCCAAAGAATCTGCTCCCAGCCCCCCAGCCAACGACGCTAAATTTTGCGTTAACCCCTTAAGGCGTTTTTCCACTTCTCCAATGCGTACCCCCGCCTCAAAATCTGGCGAAATATCTCGCAGGCTACGTACGGTGGTGTCTAGGGTGGTGGACATCTCCTGAACGCGGGATTCCAATAGATCTAAACGCCCGTTGATGCGGTTCATTTGACCCGCTAGCTGCTGGGCTAAACGCCCCACCAGCTTGGGCCACCTTTGTTCAATGTGACGTTCAAAATATTCCGTAAACAGCCCCTGAAACGATTCTTGGAAATACAGGTCAATGCGCGATCGCCAGTCCGTTTCCAGCTGGGCAAACCGTTCATCTACTAGCTGATTAATCACCTGGGCGATCGCCTGGTCGATTTCCTGGCGCAGGTCTCCCATTTGCGCCCCCAGATTTTTCTGGGCAGAATCCAGCTTGGCAGTGTGGTCCTCCAGACTCTCCAAACGTCCCCGAAATTCCTTTAGCTCCGGGCGTACCAAAATATCCTGAAGCACATTCACGGAATCTCCCAAGCCCTTCTTAGGAAGCTGGGTCTCCGCTAGCTCTGACAGGCTGGCGGGAATTTGGGTGGGGGCGGGCACCGGTGTGGGGCGAGGCGCTGGACGAAAATCAACTTCCGACTCGGACTGAGGGGGACGCTGAGCCACTTGCCGCTGGTAAATTTCTGTTAAGGACTCGTTGTCTGGCGGGGGCGATCGCTGAGGCAGTTGAAACGCCTCAATCTCCACCTTTGAGCTCGGCTTGAACTCCAACTCCTCCGGCGGACCATCAGGAGGGGTATAGCTAGGAATGGGAATGTGGAGCCCCAAGAGCTGGGCCAGCTGCTCCGAAGCACTGGAGGAATCCCCGGCACTACTAAGAACCGCATCCGTATTCTCCACATTTCCCCCCGACGATGAATCGGAGTTCCCAGGGCTTTGGGCGTGGCTCAGGGATGGGTTTGTACTGTTCCCGATATTGCTCCCGGTGGAGGAGGTTTGTGGGAAATTTGGCGGGGAACCACTAGGCTGCGTGCCCCCTTCATCATTGGAGGGTTTAGCATTAGGGTCTGACATAAACGACGTTGGATAGACGGGCGAGCATGGAGAAAGCAAAAACCAAATTTTTCTGGAGCTTTCCTAAGCTTCCTTAAGCCTAAACGCAATTGACCAGTCGGCGTCTGCCCCGACTCCTGCGGCTTGTTTCCTGAAGCTCATTGTTGAAGCCGTTTCTGGACTTTCGAATTCCGAGACTATAATTTTTTTGTGGCCGTATTCTATGTTACGGGGGTGTTTCATGATTTGGTGGCAGCAGTCCCCTTTTGTAAAGTTCCGAGGGCTTAAAGGACTCAAAGGGCTTTCCGTTACCCTTTGGCGACGGCGATTTCGGTGGTTTGGGGTCGTGGCGTGCACCATTGCCCTATGGAGCCTGCTAACCTCAACGGTTCCCAGTTGGGCCCAAGACGCTGACTCTGCCCAGGACACCCCCTCAGACACCACGGAAGAGGTGACTGAGTCGGCAGAAGTTAGCCGTTTGCCCGTCAGTTTAAACGGCGAGCCATTGTTTTTCATTACTTCGGAATACGGGGTGCAGTCCATTCCAGATCGCACCGCAACGGTTACCCGAAACATCGAAGCCCTTGCCCAGTCCCAGGAAGTCAGCGTGGACAGCCTGACCCCTGCCCGGGAGGGGGAGGTGATTTACATTCGCGCTGGAGATCTGCCGGTAATGGTGGTGACGGAGGCGGATGCCACGGCCACCAACACCACGTTGGATCGCCTTTCCAACCAGTATTTAGAAGCCATTCGCAATGGCGTGATCATTTACCGTCAGGAAAATAGTTTTGGCTATGTGGCTTGGGCGATCGCCCGTTTGATTATTGCCACCCTGCTGCTGTTGGGGTTGCGGCTGTTGCTGAAAGCAGCAATGAGACGGGTTAATCGACGATTCCCGCCGGAAAAGGGACCGTTTTTGCCCTCCCTCACCGTGATGGGGCTCCAACTGCTGCCGGCGGCCCAAGCCAGCGCCCTCGCCATGCAATCCCTCCAATGGCTGCGGCGCATTCTATTTGCCGCCGCTGTTATTGCCTACGGTATCTATGCCCTAGGGCTGTTTCCCTTTACCCGCGGACTGCGGCAGGTGGTAGCGTCCCAGCTGTCTGGCACCCTGCAACAGGCGGGGGAAGCCGCCATTGCGTACCTGCCCAACTTTTTTGGCATTTGCCTAATCGTTGCCCTGTGCCACTATGCCCTTAAAACCGTACATCCGCTGTTTATGCAGCTGCACGACGGTGCCATTAAGCTGCCTGGTTTTTATCGAGAATGGGCAAAACCCACCTATCGTTTGGTGGCGTTTTTCCTGATTGCCCTAGCCACGGTGTTAGGCTTTCCCCTACTTCCAGGCTTTGGCTCCGACGCATTCCAGGGGGTGTCATTGGTGATTGGTGTGGTGGTGTCCTTGGGATCAACGGGAGCCATGTCCAATGCCGTCGCCGGGATTATTTTGATTTATACCCGCTCTTTCCAGGTGGGCGATCGCGTGGCTTTTGGTGACTTGCTGGGGGACGTGGAGGAAAAGCTGTTGCTGGTAACCCGGCTGCGCACCTTCGACAACGTCATTATCACCATCCCCAACGCTGCCCTCCTTAGCGGCAACATTATTAACTACAGCGCCTCCATTCGCGAAACTCAACAGCCCGTGTCCTTCGCCACCCAGATCACCCTTGGCTATGACGTGCCTTGGCGAGAGGTGAACCAGGTACTCGGTAAAGCGGCGATCGCCACTAATTACGTAATTAGCAATCCAGCACCGGTAATTTTTCAGGTGGGGTTAGGGGACTTTTCTGTGGCGTACGAGGTGAAGGTTTTTACGAACCATCCCAACGAAATGGAGCGGATTCTATCGGACCTGCACCAAAATATTCAAGACCAATGCAACGTCGCCGGCATCGAAATCCTCTCCCCCACCTATTCCGCTGTACGGGACGGCAACACCAGCACCCTCCCCGAAAGCTACCTGCCCGAAAATTACACTGCCCCTGGCTTCCAGCTCAATCCCCTGGGCAACCTATTCCAGGTGGACCTACACACGCGCCAGCCTACGCCCCGCCAAAGTCGGTCCCCCCGCCAAGGTCGTCCCAACTCTCGTCGCGTCGCCCCGTCTCCCCCGCCGGCCAACACTCAGTCCAACCCATCCCCCTCCTTCTCCGTGCAGCGCCCCAACCAGCCTTCCAGCCATAACTCACCGCCCCAAAATAAAGGGTCGTAATATTGAAAAATTGAAGCTGGAGGACACAGCACCATGACACAAGGTTTCTAAAAGTGTCCAAAGGCAATCGATACTGTGTCCCAAAAGCTATCGTTAATCCAGGTCAATTAACTTGGTTTTACGGTAGCTCGCTAAGCAATTTATTTAAGTTTTCCTGACCATTATTTCCATAATAAAGCCGCTAATTTTGAGCGGTTAATCTAAGGTTTAAATAGTCGAACCGAATAAACTACACTGGCACGGTGAAGTAGGAGGAATTAAATGACAACTGGTAATTTGCAGGATCGCTTGGGCAATATTGAGCAAATTCGTGACGTGCTGGTGGGACCTCAGATACGGGATCTCCAGGAACGAATGGGGCAGCTCGAGTCCAACCTAACGGTGTTTCAGCAGGAAACTCGCAGTCGCATTGACGAAGTGCAGCAAGTGCTCACCAGCGAGCTTCAGGCGGCCCTTGAGGCGATCGATAAGAAGAACAAAGCGCTGGCGTCTAAGGACGAGGAAAATCGCGAGGATCTTCAGCAGCAGCTCAGCGCTCTGATGAAGAAGTTGTCCGGCAGTGAGGAGGCTTTGAAACAGCTTTTCTACGCTGAAGTTAAGGGCGTTGTGGAATCCACAGACAAGAAAATTTTGACCCTAGCCCAAAAGGAAGAACGGGAACGGGCTGAAATTGGTGAGCAAATTAATGCTTTAGGTAACCGACTGAACGGTAATTTAAGTAATCTGAACGACTCTTTAGACCGTCAAACAACGACGTTGCGAGACGATATGTTGGCAGGGCGAAATAAGCTGCAAGGTGATTTGAATGAGCTGCGGTCTACGCTAATTAATGAGTTGGACAAGCGCATGTCGTCGATGACTGATTCGAAATTGGCTCGAGATGATATGGCAGAAATGCTGTTCGAGCTGGGCTTGCGTCTGAAAGGCACTGATTTTGTGCCGTCCTTAAAGGATATGGGTGATGGTGACGAGAAGCTGTTATCCGGCAGTTAGTGTTAATCGCCAGCGCTGGTTGTTAGTGTTGCTAATTCAGCGGATTTTTCCTTCCTATTTATGCTGATGTTAGGGGCGATCTTAAGCCCCTTTCTATCCCTATCTTTTGTTCGTAAAAGCACTGCTAAGCATTAATTTATTAACGTTACTAAGGCGCAATCGTAAATACATTGGCGATAGAGATTCATGAATTGTTAGGTGAGTGTTGAATACCTTCCGTAAAGTTTCCACTGCAGACCCATTGAGGATCCATAGGGACTGTCATTATTTGAATTTCAGGGGGGATCGCTGCAAGGGTTTCAGCTCTCTTTTGTTTTAGCGAGGGGTTTACCCCGTTTACGCCAGGGATCTGGCTCTCCATTGGTGACATGCCCTTAAACAGAGGTCACATAGAAGTAGGTCCTATAGCGATAGGGCAAGTAGCAATAGGTCAAGTAGACCGAAATTTCGGTTCTGTGTATGGCAGATTCTTCATCTCAATTTTTCGATCAGTCCTTAAATCATGGCAGTTCAGGTGACTCTCCTCCTGAAGATATGAACCTGCTGTCGAATTTGGTGGATTTGTTGGCTGAGAATTTGGATCAGGTGGAGGATTCACAGGCATTGTCTGATGCCTTGGACGTACCGGCAGAGGGCTATTTGCGTTCTTCTCAGAAATCGTCCCAGCCTTTGAAAAGTGCTGCTCCCATTGACGTACCCAAGCTTCCTGGGAAATCTTCGCCCAAGTTGCCTCCAGCACCGCCAAAAACCGCGCTTGCCCCACCAGCGCCGCCGAATGCTCCACCGGGTACTTTACCGAATGCCCTACAAAGGGCGCCACAGGACACGCCGCCGAAGATATCTGAAGTGGGATCCCACACTGTTCCTCCCGCTCCACCAAGTCAATCAAAAACCGAAAAGCTAGAAATCAAATGGCTGGAAGAACAGCCGCAGCTTTCTGTTGTGGTGAGTAACCAGGCAAAAGGGGCGCTAACGCCAAAGCCAAAGCTACCAAAACCACCACCGCCGTCTTACCAACGATCGCGATCCCTTATTGCCCGCAGCGCCACTGACCATTCAAAGGTCAGCAATACCACTGAACGACTGCTGCACCTTCAGCTAAGGGTGCTGAATACGTTGCTAAAGCTACAACAGGTAACCGGCGATCGCCCCGAAGCCCTGGCGCCCGCAGCTCCACCGCCTCAGTCCCCTCCCAAAGTGCCTCCTTTAGTAGATGGCATATGGTCAAAATTTAAGCTGGCAATTATTGTTTTGGTAATTGCTTTAGGGGCGCTGGGGATTCACCACTGGGTAACGGGGGGCGATCGCCAGGTGCAGCAGCGATTATCCAGCGCCTTGGATACGGATCCCGAATTGTCGGTGTACCGAGTGCGATCCCGCGTGGAAAATGGTGAGGTGATTTTGTCAGGGCGGGTCCCCACGGCAGCGCTGCAAACCTCTGCCTTTACCGTCGCCCAACAATTTGCCCCCAACTACGCCATTCGTAACGAAGTGACGGTGGTGCAGTTGCCTCCCAATGACCAGGCGATTCAGCAACAGGTGGATCAGCTTTTAGCGATCGCCAATGAGGGGGCAGCCTTACGCAGTCGTGCCACTGTGGACAATCAAAGTATCACCTTGGAAGGCACCGTTGAGTCGGACGTTATTGCGGATCGTTTGGTGGCGCAGCTTAGGCAAATTCCCGGTGTAGTTGGCGTTCAAGATCAGCTAAAACGACAGCCTCGGGCGATCGCCACGCGCATTTATTTCTACGTAAAATCCGCCGAAGTGCTCCCCGCTGACCTCACCTATAAACTGCGTCCCATTGCAGACCAGCTTAAAGCCCATCCCCAGTGGCAGCTAGAAATCATTGGTCATCAACACCCCAATGAAGGCACTAGCCCAGAAAGTCCTTTAGCATCCCAACGGGCGATCGCGGTTCGGTCTTATTTGGAAGATCTCGGCGTTGATCGTCGTCGTTTAGAAGTGATCGCCAGCCCCAGCCCCCCTCCAGGTACCAGCTTGAACGAACCTGCCTGGACCCACCAGGTGGTTCTATTTAATCTAAGCCCTGGCGATTCCTAGGCAAAACTCTGCTTGGAAAAACTCTGATCGCTGTGAAGCCTATTCAAAGAATTTACCGCGGCAGATTTATTGTCTCTAAATTGAATACACTTAGGCTCTTTATTGATATATTGTCTTTTTTATTGAACTGAATCATAATTTTCTTAAGCAACAAACCCCAGTAAGTGCCCCAGTAAATCAAGGGCAGAGGTTAGTTATGATTCAGATTCGCAAAGGTGGCGATCGCGGTTCCGCTAACTTCGGCTGGCTCCAAAGCCGTCACAGTTTTTCCTTTGGTCACTACTACGACCCTGCCCATATGGGCTACGGCAGTTTGCGGGTGATTAATGAAGACCAGGTACAAGGTGGAGCTGGCTTTGACACCCACGGACATCGGGACATGGAAATCATTACCTACGTGCTTTCTGGTTCTTTGGAGCATAAAGACACCCTAGGTAACGGCTCTATTTTGCGCCCTGGGGATGTGCAGCGGATGTCCGCTGGTACCGGCATTTTGCACAGCGAATTCAACGCCAGCGCTGAGGATCCGGTGCACTTCCTGCAAATTTGGATCCAGCCTAACCAGCGATCGCTGCCTCCCAGCTACGAAGAACGCTATTTCCCCCGGTCGGAGCGTCAGGGCAAGCTTCGGCTCATTGCATCCAACGACATATCCGGTGATGTATCCGGTGACGATGGAGACAACCCGCCCATCACCGTTCACCAAGATGTGCGCCTTTATGCCGGGCTGCTCGATGCCGGTGAGACGGTGGATTATTCCGTTAATGATTCGCGCCAGGTGTGGCTTCAGGTGGCCAAGGGGGCGATCGCCATCAAGACTCCCGACACCTCTGAGCTAGTGCCGTTGGCTGTTGGAGACGGAGCAGCGATCGCAATGCCTGGAGCCGCTGACCGCAGGTTGGACATTGTTGCTCAAGAGTCCGACAGCGAAATTTTGCTATTCGATCTGGCGATGTAGCCCACAGCAATACAGCAAAACTAACGCTGACAATCCAGATAAAAGTATCAGCTCCCTTCTTCCGGTGGGGAGCTTTCTTGTGGTCAACCTAAATCTGTCTAATTCACATTAGGAATTCACGAGAAGATCACTGACCATATCGCAAAGGAATAGGACGTTACTATCAGTAATGGCGTAGTGAATACTGCTGCCGGATTTATCGCGGTTTACGATTCCAACCTGAGCCATGATATTGAGCTGCTGGGTAATCTCCGCCGGCTTTAGCCCTAGGGATGAGCTAAGGGCGATCGCCGTTTTAGGCTCAGATCCTAAGGCACACAGAATCTTGAGACGAATTGGATCGGACAAAATTTTAAAAAAATTTGAGACTAAATCTAAGGAGTCATCTTGTAGATTCATCGGCATCCTAATCCACAAATTTCAGAACTATTTTAACGTCACAAACTATCAGGCTTAATGGCTGGAATTGTGTCCCACGCCGGAACCTCAAGCGATGGTCTACTATTGCTTGACGGAAGATCTTTTAGGGGCTTATTGCGGGCACTAGCGCGGATGTCTCCGTAGCCACTATTTTGAGCGTCCTGCGGAAAGGGCACATTATTTTCTAAGAAAGCTTCACGCCACTGGGTTAGGTGCTCTAAAACGTTTACTAGTTCTTTTTGAATCTTATGGTGCCAGCTTTCAGTGTAGTTAAACTGCACCATGGAGGGGATTATCTTCGACGATTCTTTGCTGCGCACAAACCAATAAACCATCGTCAATGACTCCACTGGCTGAACGCTAGTTTCTGCTAGCAAATACAAGTAAAGTTTGGTTTGCCAATCGTTTTCTAAGTCAGTGCGACTTCGGGGAAAGGCTGCCGTTTTCCAATCAATAATTAGTCCCCTTTCTTCCTCTAAAATTAGCACGTCATAAATCGCCGTTAATAAATAATCGCCCATGTGTAAGCTACGGCGATGTTCACAAAGCTTGGTTCCAGTTAAAGTTTCAAAGGAGGGAAATGTTTTTGCCAAAGACCGTTGCAAGGCATTGAAACACACACCCAACTCGCGATCGCCCGCCAACCACGGCTCAATTGGCAACCCTAGAATATGCCGTTCCATAAGGCGATGAAACCGTTGCCCCCATTCCATTGCCTCATGGAACTGTGGACTTGCGGGAAGGGATCGCTGCTCTAAAAATTGATCTTGAAACTGGCGAGGACAACGGCTCAGCATATTCAGTTGACTTTGGTTTAGGGACCAAAGACTTTTGGGGCGATCGCCCAAGTTACGATCCACCGAATCTCCGAAATCTGCCAAATCGTCGATCCTGTCTTAACGTTCTTCCCTTTAAAAAATAACCGACAGTGTTTCAAGGCAAGGGCATTCACTGTCGGTTATTTTTGTTGGCTTATTGCCCCGTCAACTTGTTAACGTTAGCCACCTTCAGGAGCGGTGCCGCCACAGTAGTTATTCACTTCCTTAACCAATGTGTCCTCATCCTTAGCGGCTTGGTCGCCCACTTTGCTGGCTTCCTCCACGTCCGTTTGTAACTGCTTAGCCTTCTCGACCCCCTCTTCATTGGGCTTAATGTCGTTCAACGACGCCAAAGCACCGCCCACTTTCTGAGCTGCGCCCCCAAGATCCTGATAAATCTTCACAAAGCGATCGCGGAAGCCCACCAAGGTTTCGTCTTCCAGCTCAACAGCCTGGATTTGCTCAGATAGCCCCTGCAAATCCGTCGACAGCTTTTCCATCGTGGCAGCATCGGTGCCTTGGATATTCTGGCTAATCGTTTGACCTTGGTTAACCACCTCAATCAGCTTGTTGCATTGGGCAACCTTGCTTTCGCATCCTACGAGGGCGATCGCCACCGCAATAGCGACGGGTCCCGTAATCGACTTAACTCCCCAAACCATTAAAGCGTCTCCATTTAAAAGTAAAGATGGCTCAGAACCGCCCCGACGAAAGCAACCCGTCGCCGTTCTAGCACCATAGCCACTATGGACAGCGCGACATATTGCCGCCTAAACCTGCTCCATCGTAGCCTCAGTAGTATCGGAATTCACCCGCCGTTGCAAGCTAGCCAGTGAAGGTATTTAATCTGACCACTACCCCCCTGCCCCAATCTCCATCGGAACCCGTGGAATAACGTGGCAAAACGCTCAGCCACGACGATTGATATAAGCCCGCAATATAATCACGCAATGCTGACAGATTGAGCAATAGAAAAGTAACGCCTCTGTCAACTGTTTCTATAAATTATTTCCAATGGTTACGAGTCCCCACGGTCAACCGAAAATGAAGCCCAACGTTGAATGTCTATGGGATTTTGCGCTGATCTTTCCGCTGGCTTTCCATGGAGCACTCTGAATTTTATTAGGCTTGATTTTCGATTTATTCTGCTATTGTTTCTTAGCCAATTTTCCTTTCTTCTATTTACGAGCCAATGACCAACCTGCCTTCCTTTGCAAGCCAATTACAGAAAGCGGCTCCTCGTCTTGTGGAGTTGCTGGATCGGTTTCATCAAGGACAGGTTCTGGTGGTGGGAGATTTAACGTTAGACGAGTTTTTGACCGGTCGGGTGGAGCGGGTGTCGCGGGAAGCACCGGTGCTGATTATTCGCCATGAGGGAACGCGGCAGGTGCCTGGCGGCGGTGCCAATGCCATTTACAATTTGGCCACTTTGGGGGGGAAAGTACAAGCAGTGGGGCTGGTGGGGGACGATTCCCAGGGGGTGGCACTGCGGGAAATTTTTGAGCAGCGGGGCATTGACACCACAGGAATTTTGGTGGAGGGCGATCGCCCCACAGTGACCAAAACTCGCATTTCTGGGCACGCTCGTCAGTCCGTAACCCAGCAAATTGTGCGCGTGGATCGTAAATCAGATGAGCTTCCCCAGGAGACTATTAGCGATTCTCTAGCCCAGCGCATTGGCGCATGCCTCGGCAGCCACCTTGGTAATTCGGCGGATAATTCGGCGGGCGATTCGGCAGTGGATGTGGTGGTGTGTTCTGATTATGGGGACGGGGTGTTCACGCCGTCGGTGATTCAATCGGCGCTTAAGGGCGAGACAGTGGTGGTGGATGCCCAGGGGGGACTGCCGCGCTTTGGGGGAGCCACATGGTTTACGCCTAATTTGCCTGAGGCGGAACAGGCGGTAGGCTACAGCGTCAAAACTGAAACAGCGCTGCGTCAGGCGGGGCAGGATTTGCTGGAGAAGACCCAGGCGGAGTTTATTTTGATTACCCGCGGCGATGAAGGGATGAGCTTATTTGAGCGGGGATTTAAAGCCGAGTCTGACGATTTGGGCGATCGCGTCCACCATATTCCAGCGTTCAATCGCGCTGAGGTTTTCGACGTGACGGGCGCAGGAGATACAGTAGTTGCCGCGTTAACTTTAGCCTTAACTCAAGGCGCTAGCCCCTGGGAGGCGGCAATTTTGGGCAATTTAGCCGCCAGCTTAGTGGTGCGCCACGTGGGAACGGCGACGACTACCGTGGACGAGATGAAGCAGGCATTACGGCGCCTGTTAAAAGTGGGCACCGTGGATGCGGGCAAAGGCATTGAAGATGTTAATAAGGAAGGGTGATCTTCCGGCTCCTTGCTCTTCAAATCCTCCAGAAGTTTACACACGACTTTCGCAAAATTCCCCGTGGTTTTTAAACTGGTTTTTCCCAAGAGTCGATGTGGTTTTTATGCTGAGTTTTTAAGGACCTTTTGCCATGTTGAAACAACTTATCGCCAAGCTAAAAATAGCTGAATTAAGTGCCCTGTCGCTTTTATTTTTAGGTGTAGCTACGATGCCAGTCGCTGCAGAAATTGATCCAGATTTAGACCCAGTGGAATCGGCGGTGCTGGGCACTGATAGCGACCTGCCGTGGTCAGAGCCAGTTCAGATCAATGATCCTTTTGAAGGGGATTTCGTTGGGGTTTTTGATCGTCACTTTTTCTCAAAGCGTTTGCTCAACACAACGGTTCGGGTGGAAGTGCAAAGCCTTTGGACCCAGGATTTTATTCGCGTACTATCGACGATTCGTGATATCGATTGTGCCAGTGCCCCCATAGGAAGAATCCTATCCCCGGGCTGTTCTGAGTTTAGTAATCCGAAAAATATTACTCAGCTACTGATAAAAATAAACGGCGAAATCTTAACCCTTGAACGACAGGGCAGCATTTTTCCTGTTAGTGAGTCGGTAGCGATCGCCCTGAAAAATGCTCCAGAAGCAATCATTCCCATTCGGTTAGTTAGCGACACCGGCGAAATTATTGATAGCGAAATTGGCGCGGGCACCGTTGAAGCGTGGAAAGTGATTTATGGAACCGGGGCGATCGCCGAATATCCATCAGAACCTTAAGCAAATTCCACTAAGCAAATGACATATTATTGCCCAGCTAATTATTGCCCAGCTAAAACGGGTTTCTTCGTGGATACTGCCTGTTCAATAATGTCGGCGGCTCGAGTGACTCCTCCGGCGCGGGCGATCGCTCCCTGCAACCGTTCAGCCGCCGCCTTATAGGACGGGTCCGTAAGCACCAAATCAATTGCCTTCCTAAGCTTTTCTGAGGTTAATTCTTTCACCGGAATCATTTCCCCCGCCCCCGCCCAAACAATCCTAGCCGCCACTCCCGGCTGATCGTTGGTAACAGGAATTGCCACCATGGGTACGCCTTGGTTTAAGGATTCTAGGGTGGTATTCATTCCGGCGTGGGTAATGGTTAAGGTGGCTTTTTTTAGTAGTTCTAACTGGGGTGCATAACCCACAACAATAGGCGAGCCGGGAAGATTCGGCAGCACATCGGGGGATGCGGAACCGCCGAGGGAAATAACCAGTTGCGCATCCAAATCGGCACAGGCTTCAGCGATTTTATAAAAGGTATCCAACAGTCGATTTTGAATGGTGCCCATGGAGGCATACATCAGCGGCTGACCGGTTAATTGATCGAACGGAAAATCAGCCCCCCCCCTACCAGCAGAGCTATGGAACGGTCCCACAAAGTGCAAAAATTTAGGCAATTTTTCCCGAGGAAACTCTAGCTCGGCGGGCTGTTGGCTAATTTGCGCTAGGGATGAAAATGAGTCATTAAAGGTTGAATAGAGGGGTAAATCCCACTTTTTTCGATATTCGTTAGTGATCGTTTGAATGGGCTGAATAATCCTTTTAAAGGCTAAATAGGTGAAAATGTTTCGCCACTTTGCCCACCAATTATTGCTATACGTCCAAGTGGTGAATGACGGGGGAACCTTTGCTTCTGCATTGAGAATAACGGCGCTGCAAATAGAAACAAATGGAATGCCTAAAAAGTCCGCAACGGTGCCAGCGCCAGGGGAAGCCTGGTCCACCAGTAGGGCTTCGACTCCTAACTCTTTTAGAGCCTGAGGCAGTTGACGCAATAAAGCCTCTGCTCCTTCTCCAATTAGCTTTGTAGTAAACTTAACTGCCTCCATTCCGCTAAGCTTTCCCAGGGTTTCCAATAGTTCAGCTGATGATCCCAGGGGATACTTCTCTTCATTGATTCCCCGAAACTCTAACCCTGCGCCCAACGCTTTTTCCCTCGCATCAAGAAGGCTGACCATGGTGACTCGATGTCCCCGCCGTTGCAGTTCTTTTCCTAGGGGCAGCATCGTATTGAGATGCCCTGGTGAAGCCGGACAAATCAGACCAAAATGAGTCATCTTTAAGCGCCCTCTTGTCTAAAACTTGCCTGAAAACAGTATTGCCTTTATCAATTTTAGGGCGGATTTTAGGGGGCTAGTTTTAGAAAAACGAAAGGCTGCTTTGGTTAATCCTCAATCACCTGCACTTGAATAGAGCCGGATCGTAGCTGGATTTCCAACACATCTCCCGGCTGCACGGCGTCGCCATCCCGCACGATCGCCCCATCTCCATCGCGCACCACTGCAAATCCCCGCTGTAACACGTTGCCTGGATTCAATGCCTCTAGCTGTTTTTGCAGAGCGTTGTGACCCTGCTCGGCGATTTCCTGGCGGGTTTCAATGGCTCGGATAAGTCGCGATCGCAACCACTGCCACCGTTGTCGCTCCTGCTTAATTTTTCGGTCTGGACGAAGTTGGTCTAGTCGTTGACGCTGACGCTCCAAAGCCTGGCGCTCCTGTTCTACCCGTATTGCCCAGGTGTACAGCAGCGATCGCCGTCGCTCTTGATGATCCTCAATCCAGTCGTCCAAGGCGGGCACCACCAATTCCGCTGCCGCCGTTGGGGTGTGGGCTGCTGCGTCGGCTACCCAGTCGGCAAGGGACTGATCTCGCTGGTGTCCAATGCCGGTGAGAATTGGAACGGGGCAGTTTGCCAGCGATCGCACCAGCCCTTCGTCGTTAAAGCAGCCCAGATCTTCCGAGGAGCCGCCCCCCCGCGCCACAATAATCACCTCTGCCCGACCGTCTGCCACCACCCGCTCCAAAGCAGCGATGATGCTGGCGGGGGCGCGATCGCCCTGCACCGTCGCCGGAGAAAATAACACCTGCAAACCGGGAGCGCGTTGATTTAAAGTGCGCTGAATATCACCCCAAGCCGCTGCCGTATCCGAGGTGATTACCGCGATTATATTGGGGTTTTCCGGTAGCGGACGCTTGCGATCATCGTCAAATAATCCCTCTTTTTCCAGGGAATCGCACAGTTGCTTCAGCCGTAGTGCCTGTAGCCCCGCCCCCTCCGGCGAAATTTGCCAGATTTGCATTCGATACTGGCTGTAGCCGGGATAGATACCCACCTTCCCCAGGGCCACCACCCGGTCCCCTTGCTTCGGGATGTAGTTCAGCTTGGGCACCTGCGATCGCCATACGGTGCAGGACAGGGTTTGCTTGGGATTATCCGGGTCCGACAGGGTAATAAATAATCCCACGCGATGGTCTTTGCAGGAGCTAACTTCCCCCTCCACCCAAATTTTTTGCAGCTGAAGATTGTCCTCAATCAGCATCGTTAAATAGTCCGTCAGCCCCCCGACGGTGACGACTCCATCTTCGAACGCGTCAACCAGCTCCGACTCCTCCAGGCGATCGCTCCAGTCCTCGTCCGCATTCGCCAATTGCCTGGATTCTGCCATATTTTTTAGCAACTCTTATGATTAAAGTCCGTAATTCAAATTATAGCAAGATTGCCCGATGGCTCAATCACGGCACCCCTGACTGGCAGCTAGGATTAGTGGGACGGGTTTGGAGTCGCAGGCAGATTTTGATTATGGACACCAACGGAATGAGCACCTCAAGCTCGAAAAATGTTTTGGGCGAGCCCCTACAGGTGTGTGGAACGGATCCCATGACGGGATTTTTTCGGGATGGCTGCTGCGAGACGGGACCGATGGATACGGGGCGACACGTGGTGTGTGCCCAGGTGACGGCGGAATTTTTGGAGTACACCAAAGCCCAGGGCAATGATCTCAGCACGCCGATGCCGGTTTATGGATTTCCCGGGCTAAAGCCGGGCGATCGCTGGTGTTTATGTGCGTCGCGCTGGCGGGAAGCCATGGAAGCGGGGGTGGCACCGCCGGTGGTGTTGGCATCAACCCATGAGGCAGCCTTGAAAAGCGTCAGTTTAAATAACTTGAAAGAATACGCGGTGAAACCATGACAGAATCAATGGACCTATTGCTGGGAGGCGTCGCGATCGCCATCGTGCTGGGGGGACTATTTATGCTCGCCAGTGGCATCCGTGAAATGAACAAAGACGATTAAGGGATAATTTTGCCCTGGCAAAAGCCTAACCAAAGCAAAAGCCTCATCGTCAATAAATTAATTGCAATTAAGCCCTTATTAAAAAACAAAAATCAACAATAAACGGAGCATTGAATTATGTCCGCAGCGTTTAGCCCGATGCCATTTCGGTCCACCATTATTAATGGAGTCACCCTAATCACGATGGGGTTGTGGGCCTATTTAAGCGGCGACAGTTCCCCCATGGCTCTAATTCCCGTCGGATTCGGCGCAGGATTTTTAGCCCTATCTCCCGGTGTTAAAACCTACAACAAAGCGGTGGCTCACATTGTTGCCTTGCTGGCTTTGGTTACCTTAGCCACATTGTTTGCTCCCCTGACCATGGTGGCGAGCCAGGGAGATAGCCTGAAGGTTGTTCGGGTGGTGTTAATGATGACAACGACGGCGGTTGCGTTGTTCTTTTACGTCAAAAGTTTTATTGATGCTCGCAAGGCTCGGGCCGCGGGTGAAATTTAAAATACTGACGCTTTGAACGCGTTGTTTTGGGAGAGAATGCAGTGGCGATCGCGGTAATCACAGTTAATATTTTGCTGGCGATCGTCCTGTTAGGGGTGGCATTTTTTTGTTGGCAACTGCGCGTGGCTTTGAGAGACACCGTGCGGGCGCTAGATATTGCGGAACGGGCAACCCACAACGTCTTGGGCAATGCACCGGAAGGGGTGATGACCGGGCAAGAAGGAGTGGCTTGGATGCGGCAGGCGATGCAAGAGCAAGGTCAGCAGGTGGGACCGGCGATCGCCCGATTGCAGCAGGTTTTAACATTACTAATTTGGATTACCAGTCGCCTATCGCGTACTCGAAAAGGGCTGATTAAGGGAGCGTCTTTGAGGAAGTAGGGGCGATTCACCGTTGACCGCTTCTTAAAAGGGATGGAACTTAAACAGGACGGAAACATAACCCCAAAAATAACTAAAACGAAAACGCGCTATTTTCAGCGCCACAGCTTTCCGCTTATTTTCATACTGGATCACTGCACACTAGATACTTTGCCCATCAAGGTTCTTGCCCCTAGCTTGTATCAATAATCTTTTATTGGTCCACGTGTCCTGCGGTGTCATCAGCGTTTATTAATGTCATTCTGTAAATAAGGCGTTTTTGGGGGAGCTATGGCACGCAAGAAATCAGGGTTGGGGGCGTTTGCCGGTGGATTGCTGGCGGGGGCGACATTTGGGGCCGCGGCGGGGTTGCTGTTTGCTCCCCGGAGCGGTCGGGAAACTCGGCGAGTGATTAAGAAGTCGGTGAAGAAATCCGTTAACGCCTTACCTGAAATAGCGGAAGGGGCAGCCAGCACGGCTCAGGCTCAGGCAGGGAAGATTTCGGCGGCAGCAGCGGAGCGGCTTGTGGAAACTTTAGAGCAGCTTCGGGTGGCGGCGTCCGCTGGAATTGCCGCGAGTCAGGCGATCGCCCAGGCATCGGACAATCCATCAGCGGAGTCAGAGGATTCAGAGTGGGACGACGGCGAGTGGGCAGATAGGAGCCGCCGATCACAGCGGGCAAATAAGCGGGCAAATAAGCGGGCAACTATTCGATATACCCGAAGCTCTACTGACGTACTGCCACCCAATGGGGCGTTGAACGGAAAGTCGATCGCAACGAAGAAACTGCAAAAGCGATAGGCGATCGCCCCCAGGAATTCCAGAGAGGGATCACGTGGGATCACGGTGAGAATTTCAGACAAAACTTAAACATGCCAATATCCTGACGCAACTTTAGTTAGCGTAAAAACTGTTGGTAAAAAATCAGCAAGCAACGCGACAAAAATACCAACTTAAAAGACTAATTGAAGCGAATCCTGGTAAATCTGAGACTATAGAGCAGGCAGGCTCAGGTTTTGAGGCATAACGTAAAGCGTATTAGGACGCGCAAGTAGCAACGATGGGTGACCCGGTTTTTTGGCTTTCAATATCTTTGTTGCTGGTGTGCGTCAGTTTAGCGGTGGCGATCGCCATTGCAATACCGGCGCTGCAAGAGTTAAGTCGGGCGGCGCGCAGTGCGGAAAAATTATTTGACACGCTAACTCGAGAGCTGCCGCCCACCCTGGAAGCGATTCGGTTGACGGGTTTGGAAATTAGCGACCTGACCGATGATATGACCAGCGGTGTCCAGCAGGCGGGCCAGGTGGTGGAGAAGGTGGATCGCAGCTTCGACGGGGCACGACAGCAGGTGCGCCGAGCTGGGTTGTTATCCCGTCGCACAGCGGCAGGAATGCGGGCCGCATGGCGATCGCTCACCCGCAGCAAAAAACGGCGATCGCCCGAAAGACTACCAACAAAAGGCGCACCCTACGATGACAGTCGCCATGGGGACAGTCGATACTTAGACGCGTCGCGGAGCACCCAAAATTCCCCCTCACCCCCCCCTCAAAACTACGACCAGTCCTACGATTACGACGACGGCAGTTACGATGGCGGCGATTATAGGGACGATTACGACAAAAATTACGATGGAAATTACGGCGGGGAATACGGTGAAAGTTACGATATGCCCTACGGAAACGGCGATGAAAATCCTGCCGATGGTGACTCTGGCGATCGCCCCGAGTCGTCGCGCTCCGTGCCCTCCTCCAACGCCCTTCCCAAGGACACTTCCCAAACAGATGTTCCCTAGGGGCTCTTTCTAGCGTATTATCCCGATCGCACCGGTTGCGACCATGGCTGGATAATCATCCACTAAAGCAATGTTTAGAGCGGTTTAGAGAGAGGTTTAGAGAGGGTTAACAATGGGAAAACTTAGCTTGCGGGCAATGAGTTTGGGCGACGTGGACCAAGTTGTTGAACTTTACGCCCAGGTTTATAGCGCTGATTACATTAGCTTCAGTGAGCTTGCCGCTGGTTTAGCCGAAGCGCCAGGGCAGGTTTCGGAAGAGGCCATGGACATCTTCCAAGATGACTTGATCGAGATCTTGACCGAGTCCCCTGCCGGTAATTTTGTGGCGACCAGCAAGGGTGAAATTGTTGGATTTATTATGGCTAGCCTGGAAGAGGCGCCCGCCGGCCATATGGAATGCTGGATTAACGATATGGGAGTTTCCCCCAGTTACCAGGGACAAAGCTTAGGGAAACAGTTGCTTGAGGCGATCGTCAATTGGGGCAAACGCAGTAAGGTTAAGTATTTTCTCCTAGAGTCAGGATTGACCAATAAAAAGTCCCACGATTTCTTTGAAGGTGTTGGCTTTAAACCGATGGCGACGGTATTCCATATGGACGCCCGTTAATTTATCAGGTTGTTCTTGGTCACGCCTTTTCTTGATACATTTTCTGCATTACTTGGGGTGAGTCCCTGGCTTATGCTTGCCATTATCGTTGCTGAAAATATTTGCCCAAGTGAGGAAAGTTACTCTGGATGGGTAAGTAAGTCGAGCAAGGGGAAATGTGGTCCATGGGCAAAAATTATCCAGTAGATACAAGGCTGGCTGAGCTTGGCGAACAGGCGGACAGAGATAGTGACTCTAATCATTTTCAACAGGCTTGGGACGGGTATCAAAAAATATTGGAAATTATGCGCCATGAGTATAAGGAGATCGACTCCTTTCTGATGGCTAAGCTGACCTTAGGTAAGCTTTTGATCCTGTTGCGTATGGGGCGTTTTGAGGAGGCCCATCAGCTTTGGATTGCAGACTCTGAATCTCTCGATGGTCTAGGAATTCAGTTTATTGAGTCTGGGCAGATGAGTAGATTTGACTCATTCCTTTACATGATGATGTCCGCTTACCTTTACTCAATTTCTGCGGGGGACTTGGGAGAAGCGTTTCAGGGAATGAATGCGCGGATGGAGGCAATCTGTGAGTATGGGCTCGATGAGAGACCTGATATCCTTCCGCAGGCTCTCAGTAATTGGCATCGATTTCTTCAGAACGTATTTTCTGAGCCTCCCTACAGGGGGACGCCGCCAGAGGAAGCGCAGGTTGAATTTCAGCAGGCGATCGCCACCTTTGGGCAGGATCTTGACCTGATGCCCATTGGTTACCCGTCCCCCTCCCCTTGGGTGGTGAACTGGTAAAACTGAAACATTCTGTAAAACCGTATCTAGCAGCTAACGCTGACCTGCAAATGCTCTGCCCAGAAAGGTCACACTGGATTGTGTCGCCAGGGCGCTAGGGGACCGTCGTGGTCCTGCCCCGCTGTGTTTAACTGGCTGTGACATAGGGTTAGGCGATTTCCTGCTCGAGTGAGTAAATCTTGCAGTAACCGGTCCATACGCCGCCGGTCTGCTTCAAGCTGTTGCTCCATAGTCTCCGGCTGTCCGTTCCACTGGCGTAAAAATAGAGATGCGCCAAATAGCTGGGCTGCGCCACCTTTGGGCCAAAGGTTTGATCCCGCGTCTAGCCAGAAATGCCACGGGTGGGTTTGGTGGGTGGTGCGGTACTGGAAGATTGTGGCGAGGGTAACAGCAACGGGCTTGGGTTGCAGCGGGGTTAGGGGCGTTGGGTTGGCAGCGATCGCCCCGGTGCGTAAAAGTTGAATCAGTTCGGCGGTAACCTGGGCAGGATTGGGACGTTGGCTGGGACCGGCCAGGCGTACGGCGATATCCCAGTAGCGCTGCACCGCTTCCAGTAGCTCCCGTAAGTCGGCAATAGAATCCCCTGGCAACTCTCCCCCGTGCCACAAAAATTCCTGAATTGCCTGGTCGAGAATCACCAACGGCGGCACCATGCCCAGATGCTGCTGTTGCTTCCGTCGCGCCGTTACCCAGGTGCGAATTTTGTCATAGGCTTGAGTCGCCTGATACCCCAGCCGATCCCAGCGGGAGTAGCTTTCGATGGACTCTAGGGTCGGTGGATCCGGGTCAAAGCAATAATCTGCAAGCAGCCCCGCCCGCACTGGGTCGATCGCCGATAGGGATTTCAAGTTAGGCGATCGCTCGATGCCCTCCGACTCCACTGGCTGATCCGGCGGCATCTCTGGCAACATTTCTGTTAACAAGCTCAACTGCTCAGCGGGGGAAAACTGGGTCAACACCACCAGCATTTCGGCAACTCCGTCTCGGTCAATTAGTCCGGACAATCCTTCATACACAAGCCCTAGCAAAGTTAGCAGCGATCGCACCTGGGGCTGTTCAATTAGGGGACGCTGGTCGTTAAGGCAATGCACTTCGATGCCGCGCTCGTTCAAAATTCGGGTCAGGGCGTAACGAGCCGTGCCATCTAAACCAGGACCAATAACCGCAATGTCCTCTGGTTTCGCCTTGTCCTCGACAATAACTTGGGCGATCGCCTCTGCCGTTTCCCGCAGTAGCTGTCCCCGCGAAATAGTTTCAATGGTGTCGATATGGGGCGCATCGCCGTAGTCACCATAGAGAAAAGGACCGTCGGCAGGGGCGGTAAACCAAAGGGCGGGATCGTTGACCGCCGACAAAATAGGATCAGTCACCGGTGCCAGTGGTGTTTGATTTTGGTCAGGCAGATTGGCAGCAGAAAGCTGGATGGCTTGGTAATGCTGGGCGACTTCATCCATAGCTACCGGGTCCGCCCCCAAGCCCAATCGAGAACAGCCGCTTTCTCGGTTGTGGGTCACCACGCCAAAGGGGCGATCGCCATCAGAATCATCAATACCGCCGTGCAAAGCCTCCAGCAAATCCGCCATTACCGCCGGAAAATCATCGGTGTCGTCTGCAATCACGCAATGAAACCGCTGCGCCAGATGCTGCTGATACTTAGGGTGGTTCAACAACACCTGCCCAAACAGCTCCGTCATAATGCCGTAGCTTAAAAATCCCCGCTCCAAACACCATCGCTTCCATAGCCCCAGCAACTCGCTGGCTTGGTATTGCAACCGCTGCCACAGGCGATCGCCCCCTTCAGCCATGCCCGTCTCCAGCCGCTCCGACACCTGATCCCACGGCACCCGCCCCGCCGCCGCCAACTGCCCCAAATCCAGTAACTGCCGCACCCAGCGCTCCCGTCGGATGCGCGGCACACTTTCCGCCGGGTCCATCTCCAGCCCCAGCTCTTCCCCAATCACCTCATCAAAAATCGGTCCCCACAGCCGCCCGGCCAATCCCTGCTCATTTTCCGATCGCAACAGTAGCAGCGATCCCGCAGGCACCCCCAACGCCTCCACCACCAACGGGTAAAACACCATCACCGCATCTTGAATAAATCCCAGCGGCGTCAAACACACCACCGATGCCTGCCCCCCGGCGATCCCCATCAGCCGATCCCCCAGCCCCTGGGCCGTCTCCCGGTTCGACGCCAACCCCAACACCGACGGCAGCGATCGCCCCCAGGGCACCGGTTCCCCTCCCCGTCGCGCTTCACCCGTTTGGCGATCGCACCGCTCCAGCCATTGTTCAAACGCCCTCAAAGCCCGCGTCGTCTTCCCACACCCCGTCGCCCCCTCAATCCACAGCCACTCTGTTGTCCTCGCCTTTTGCGTCACAATATGTCCTATTGCCTAACTTCAAATTTTTAACTTCAAATTGAGCTTTAAAAACGCCCCAAAAGCCAATGGAGAGCGCTAAAACGATAGGATAATCGCCCAATATTTTGCGAGGTTTATCCTGTGCAAATCTCTCAACAGCAAAAGGCGACCAGCTATCAGCTTAACTACACCGTTGGGATTTGATCGTGTTTTCAGCCATTCGTAAAGCTTGGGTTTCGGCGGGGCGCTGGTATGAAACAACGCCGGGGCGATCGCTCGATTATGCCTACGACGCAGCCTTAGCCATTCAGGCGATTGAAAATCAATATTTTGATGGACAACTCATTGACATCAATCAAAAAAAATATGGCAGTGGATTGCAGGCTTATTTTCGCAGTGAACTCAGTAAAAATCTAGAAGTTATTGATGTGCGGCTGCTGGAATTTCGCGCCAGCCGTCGCTTTTTTGGGCAGTCTTTGCGATCGCCCAAGGGAACAGTAACTAACGGCGGCGATCGCTTTCTTCCCACTATCAATACTGTCGCTCGCGATCGCCCCCTAAACGGCAAAAATTCCACTAATGCTGCCGCTTCCTCTGATAGCAACGTAACCATCAATTCAGAGGATAACGATCCATTTTTTATTACGTTTAAAAAGCTCGAATTTATTGATCGTATTCGCGATTCCTATGATCGCAGCACTCTTGCCGCCTACCTTGCCACTCCCACTACCGCTGCCATTGACTCAGACGTTAAAAATTCGGCGATTAAAACTGACACCAATGGCGTTGATGAAAAGGCTTTTCCCGTCGAAAATAGCCGTTCCAGTCGTCCTAAGGAAAGGGTCCAAAAGGTGGGACAAAAGCCCATCGCCAGCCGCACCAGCATCCTGCCGCGATCGCTGCTGACCACCTTGGATCGAGTGCGTCGAGACTTAGATGATCGCTCTGAAGCGGAAATTATTGAAAACTACCGCACGTCTAAAGCCAGAACCATCGTTTCTCTCAAGTTTGTTTTGCTTTTGATTTTGGTGCCTTTGTTGACCCAACAGGTGTGCAAAAACTTTCTAGCGGGTCCCGTTGTTGATCAGCTTTATCACCCAAAAGTTGAAGACGTTTTTCTAAATCCTGATATGGAAGAAGAGGCGTTAATCGAGCTGGAACACTATCGACATCTGCTGGAATTTAGGAATATGGCCCGGGAGGATCATAACCTTACGGAAACAGAAATTGAGGAAGAATTAGCAGTAAAAGCCATTGAAGTTGCCGAAGAATCCATCCACGCTGGCGCCGACGCCATTAAAAATATCGTCGCTGATTTCCTATCTGTTGCCGCCTTTGCGTTGGTGATTGTTTACAGTCGAGAAGAGATTGCCATTCTTAAGTCGTTTGTTGATGAAATTATGTACGGCTTAAGTGACAGTGCCAAGGCTTTTATTATTATTCTATCCACTGATATTTTTGTGGGATATCACTCTACCCATGGCTGGGAAGTAGTGGTGGGGGGCATTTCTAGACATTTGGGACTGCCAGAAAATCGCGATTTTATGTTCCTATTTATTGCCACTTTTCCGGTGATTTTAGATGCCGTGATTAAGTATTGGATCTTCCGTTACCTCAACAGAATCTCGCCATCTGCCGTTGCCACCTACAAAGATATGAACGAGTGAGACCAACGAGTGGAAAACTGTGGTGAGTTCTGTTGCAATTTTTCGGGCAATCTTTTAGAGCAATTCCTTTAGGGCAATTTTGTAGTGTAATGGTGTCGGTGATAGCTTAATTTTCCAGGCTGGAATGACATGCTTATTCAATGGTATCCCGGACATATTGCCAAGGCGGAAAAGGCATTAATGGAGCAATTAAACCGCGTAGATGTGGTTTTTGAAGTGCGGGATGCTCGTATTCCATTGGCAACGAATCACCCTAAACTTCAGGGGTGGTTGGCAAAGACAAATACTCCGGTGGACCGGGTTTTGGTGCTAAACCGGGTCGACAATATTTCATCAGCAGAGCGAGAAGCTTGGACCCAATGGTTTCGCGATCGCGGCGAGGTGCCTTACTTCACCAATGCTCGCCAGGGAAAAGGGGTGAAGGCGATCGCCAAGGCAGCGGTTCAGCTAGCATCGCGGGTGAATGAACGGCGCGAGAAGAGAGGAATGAAACCTCGCCCTATCCGTGCGGCGGTGATTGGTTTTCCTAACGTGGGAAAGTCCGCATTAATTAACCGCTTGCTTAATAAAAGGGTGGTAGAAAGTGCCTCGAAGCCCGGCGTTACTCGACAGTTACGATGGGTGCGAATCTCTAAAGAATTGGAGCTGTTAGATGCCCCAGGGATTTTGCCCGCCAACTTAACGGACCAGGATGCAGCGGCAAAATTGGCAATTTGTGACGACATTGGTCAAGCGGCTTACGACAACCAACGGGTGGCATCAGCGTTTGTCGATTTAGTGAAAGCGTTGGACTCGGACGTTGAGGAGTCTGATGGGGAAGACCGGCAAAGTTTCCTGGAAAAACGATACGGCGTTAGTCCCAATTCTTATGAGGGAGAGACCTATTTAGTTGCCGTTGCCGATAATAAATACCAGGGGGATGTGGAACGGTCGGCACGATCGCTACTTCAAGATTTTCGTAAAGGCACCTTGGGAGCGATCGCTTTAGAAACACCACCGATAGATCAGGGTTGATTTCAACTCAAAGGTAGGGAAGACGACGACAGATTTTTTTTGATCTCGGCCAACCTTTTACCTGAAAACCTATTTTCGATGTCTCCGTAAATTCCCTCTACGGAAATACTTGGATTTTGCGCGGGAAATCGCCTTGCGCTCTCGGTACTGTGCGTTTTTCTCTGGTTCAAGATCGTGGAAATAAGAGAAATTGATCACCCGCCTGCCATCTTTTTCTACGGACATAATGTCGGAAAATCTCATGCCATCTTCAATGTCTCCCACCAAATAAATATGTCTGGCATGGATAGTTTGACCTAGGGTATCATCCACTCCAGTCAAAGAAATCACCAGCATCGTATCGGTGTCTTCCATATCTTTCATACTCAGCCCAAACAGTGGACTTTCCGGCGTAATTGGGTGCATTACGGTCCAGCTTAGGGCGAATAATGGAGACTGCGATCGCGCCAAACGTAGGTTGTGAAAACGGCGCATTACAGTGCCTTCATGGGTGATTTCATCGCGAATTAATGCCACTTGAACCTGAGCTTCGATGATATGACTATTGCGCCGATTAGCCATTCTAAACATTAATGTTCTGCGACCATTGTGGGTAGATAAAGATACTGGCCTGCTAAAAAGAACGTGGGACGTGGGACGGGAAAAATGGGCAAACATTAAACCAGTTCCCATCGACAACCCCAGCAAACCAATTAATGCTTCAATGGCAGCCACAACTTGGGTAAATGGCGTTTTGGGATACATTGCGCCGTAACCAACGGTGGCAATGGTTTGTACGCTGAAGAAAAAAGACGATAAAAAGCTTCCATCTGACCCTTCAATGCCTGTGGGATCCAACATATAAATCCAGGCAAAAACACAGTTTAATGCTAAATAAAAAAGGGTTATCCAGGCTAATAATTGATAGAAGGGTGTCGTTAATGTTTGATGGTAAAGATCTTGCAAAATGCCGGTGCGATCGCCCAGTCGCTTTACCTTTAAATGCTGTCGATCTTTACTAACGCGATCAGATTCGGGGCGATTTTTAGAATGAAAACGCCTATTGGGTGCAGATGATCGGGAAGACGGAGTCATAGACTGGCAACTAGGACAAATTTAAATTTACAGAAGTTTAGCTTTTCAGCCCCATAGCTTGTGTCTTTTTAGATCATATTTCGATCATTTTCTTATAAAAGCTTTGGTCTCGATGATAGGCTCCTTAAGCCTGAAATTGGGTTTTAAAAAATATTTTGCCGAACAGTTATCTTGAAGAGCTGCCCCACGATCACCTCCATTACCAACGCCAATGAGCATCCGTATTTACGGCAATCGTCCCTTAAAAACTTTGCCGGGATTGGAGACGCGCCCCACATCATCGCGGGTGCGAACAGCAGTTTTTAATATTTGGCAAGGCAGCGTGGTGGAGTGCCACTGGTTGGATTTATGCGCTGGGTCGGGCACCATGGGGGCGGAGGCACTGGCGCGGGGGGCGGCGACGGTAACGGGTATTGAATTGTCTTCGCGGGCGTGCGGGGTGATTCGGGAAAACTGGGGGACGATCGCCCGCCCGGATCAAAAATTTCGCCTCTATCGCGGTGAGTTGTTCACCCAGCTAAAACGGCTGCGCAATGAAAAATTTGGGCGCATTTATTTTGACCCTCCCTATGGCGCAGGGCTGTATCAGCGGGCGTTGCAGTATGTGAGCGATCGCCAAATTCTCGCCTCTGATGGAGAACTGGCGGCAGAATACGATCCGAAGCGATGGTCACCGGTGGCGGTGGGTAGCCTGGAGCCGATTCGCCATAAAACCTACGGCAATACGGCGATCGCTTTTTATGGTTGGAAACATGACCGGAAGTTCGCCGATACGAGGGATCCTGTCCCCAAATAAGCCCTAGGTAAGCGTTAAGTAAGCTCTAAACAGCGGGAAAAAATCTGTTTCCCTTTCGCTCTCAAAGCTTCATGTTGTTGCTCAATGGTTCTGGACAGAGCTGCCATTTCTTCTGCGATCGACGTCAAAGGATCGCGGACAGGGGGTCTAGCCTCGGAGTGGGGTTCGGCGGCTTGGCTCAGCGCTTGAAAACGCTTTAGGTGCCCCTCCATGGTGGTTAAGCCCGCCAGAAATTCCTCACGCAATTGCACCAGCTCTGGCTCCTGTAAATTTGCTCCCTTGGCGGCGGCGATCGCTTCTCCAATTTCGTCAAGATTCCTTTTCATCCCTTTTAGCCCCAGCCGCACCGCCACCCGAATATCGCTGTCGCCTTCATTCATGTACACCGTGCCACTTTCCGCCGACAGTTTAGCGCCGTAACCATCGCCAAATTCCGTGTCGGTGGCGGCGTCAAGGGCTTCACACTGGGCTTCTAAGTTGCCCGAGGGACCTGATGGAGGAGCGGCGCTGGTGTCGCCGCCGGCGCTGTTTGAACCGCCGGCGGTGGACACGGAGCCTCCGGAGCTGCCGATGCTGGCGATATTTTTGTCGAGCTGGTCTTTAATGGCCGCTGAATCCATGGGCTGGGCGCTGGCGATCGCCCCGGGCACCCAATCAGCGATCGCCGACCGTAGCTTCCCCTCAGCGTCGTAAACCTGATCTTCAGGCTCTGATCCTTGACGATAAGAGATAGTGTCCGGGCAATTTCTTGCTTCGGCGGAAAAGGAATCGGCCCCCAAAGGCTGCCCCGTTTTTGCAGACACCACCGTCACGTTGGCGCTTTGCTGAAGGCGCTCAATTTTGGTTAATCGCGTCCCGGTATAGCGACAGGTTTCCACCACTTCCGACGCGCCAGGATAAATGCAAACCACCACCTGAGCCATATCCAAGGACGCCGCCTGCTCCGGTCCTGTGCCCAAATAGCCGTTATCCACCGTTGCGGTGCTCTCTTCCTTGTAAATTGCCACCGCCGGAGGATTGGGTACCGTGGGGTCGTATTCGGCCGCTTCGGGAACGCCCACCCCATCGCAGGCGGCGCTTATGGGCAACAAGGCTTCCGTATCAACGCCGCAGCCTGCCATAGACAGGGGCAGGGCGATCGCCGTCAACAGAGTCACAGAACGGTGAAAAGAGGAACGATGGGTCACGTGCATGATAGACGGGGCTCAACAGAGCAGGTATTACTTGGGGGAAATACCACTCTGTTGTAAGACGTCCTCAAAGGTTCGACAATAAGGCGTTAAGTTAAATGTCGCCGGGCTCACTGGGTTGGGGTAGGTGAAGTGGCGGTAGTTCATACAAAATCGATCCCAGGCGGCCATCTGGATATTGAACAGCTTGATAATGGTGTTGGCGAGGGTGCTGGATAGGGGAATCTTTAACCGGGTGGGGCAAGACAGGTATTCGGTGGCGGAGGTAATGACATCATTTAGGAAAGTGGGCTCCCCTCCCAGGACAAAGTGGCGTGGGCCGGCTTCCTCTGGGGGATTATCTACTAAATGGGCCACCACCTGGGCGATATCGTAGGCGTGAATGAAATGAAAACTGGCGTCGGCTTTTAAATGGCGAATGAGCTTGATGTAGCGCATGATGTCTGGCAGCCCGCCGGTGAGGTGCGATCGCGGCTTTTCATCGTCGCCCCCCAGCACGAAGGTGGGATACAGGGCAGTGATTTTCGGTGCCATGTTTAGCTTATGCAACCGCTGGGCACAATCATATTTACTGCGCACATACTCAGTGCCGATTTGTCCCGCTTCCTTCAGGGGGCGATCGTCGTTGCCCAAAATACTGGCCGTGGAAAAATATAGAACCTGTTCACAGCGCTCCGGGTCCAAGGCATTAATCAGCTCAATATTTTTCACCACATTGATATCAAAAGCGTCGCTTCCCCCCCAGCAGGTGGCGATGGGAATAGCCACATCCGCCTGTTTCAGCAAGTCGGCGTGGTAACGGATTTCCCGTAAGTCCCCTTGGTGAAGATGGACGTTGGGCAGGCCTGCCAGCTTGGGATTGAGCTTTTCCGGGGTGCGCAGCAGCAAATCCAAATGGTAGTTGGGATTTTTACTTAGGGCTTCAACGATGTAATGACCAATGCAACCGCTGGCACCGGTGATAAAAATGCGCTTTTGCGGAGAAGGGACGGAGGCGGTCATGGTGCTGTTGGTAGATGGAACGGGTTTGGATGGTCAAGACTATGACGAACGAACTGTGACGAATGCACTATGACAAACGAAGTGTTGGAAATTGTGCCATGAGTTGGCAGGTTAGGCGGTGACGGCGGTGAGGGTGCCCTGGTGAATGGACCAGTGATGATCGGCAATATCCAGCAGATCGCTAGGATCGTGGGTGACCACCAGCAAACTCCAGTGTTGCTTTAGTTCGGCGAGGAGGGCAGCCAGTTGCGATCGCATGGACCAGTCTAGCCCCGCTGTCGGTTCATCCAGTAGTAATAAACTGGGCTGTCGCACCAGCTGCACCGCCAGGGACAGCCGTCGCTGTTGACCGCCGCTTAAAGCATAGGGAGGTGTGCTGAGGGGAATCTGCGACAGACCGACGGCGCTTAAGGTTTCATCGAGCTGGGTAGTGGACAATTCGGGGTGCCCAAAACGCAGCTCCCGCAGAACGGTGTCGCAGCAAAAATGGCGCTCGGGAAACTGAAACACCAGCCCCGCTAACTGCTGCAATTCCTCCGGCTGCAGCTCCTGATCCCGCCACTGCACCGTACCTTCTGTTTGGGTGGCCAGCCCCGCCATAATTTCTAGCAGGGTACTTTTTCCGGAACCGCTGGGTCCCACAATCAGTCCCATTTCCTGGGGAGGCAGGGTCAAATTCACCCCCTGTAAAATGGGCTGAGGGGTGGCAGGGGGGTGATAGGACAGTTGGTTTAGCGACAGCATTGGCAGCGATAGCTGTGGATGTTTTGGCGAAAATAGCAGGAAAGCAGTGAGAACGGCTCAGGAAAAGCACGGGGGCTCAATGAAAACCAAGGCGCGCAAGGTTTCTGGCAAGGTACAAGGGATGCTCGTTAAGGGTTTGGTGCGGGGAACCGCTGCGACCCTGGTGGCGATTTTAAGTTCTTTAGGGAACTTGGCGATCGCCGGAGATCCGTTTCGCAGCAGCGATCCCCATGATATTGGCGATCGCACCGAAGCGGCCTTTGAAGCGCTGTTTGTGGAGGGAAATTACCCAGCAGCCAACGACGCAATTCTCAAGGCCATTGATGAGGAGCCAGGCGAGCCGTTAGCCCACGCCTTAAATGGGGCGTTGGCTTACGTCTATGGAGATTGGGATCGACTGCAGGCGGCCGCGGCGGCAACGGAAGCAGCAGCGACGGCGCTGATGGACACAGATCCGCTACGGGGAAATTTATATGCGGCGGTGGGTCATGCTCTGTGGGGGGGCTTTGCTATTTCCGAAGGAGGAGGAGGTCCGCTACAGGGGGGACCGGAGGCATTTTCCCGGTTGCAGCAGGCTCAGGCGGCGTTAAATCGTGCCAATGAAATCGACCCCGATGATCCTGAGCTAAATCTGCTGCGGGGATTTTTGGACTTATTAGTGGCGGGGAATTTGCCGTTTTTAAATCTGGACGGGGCGATCGCCCAGCTGCAAAAAGCCCAGCCCGATTATTTGCGCCACTACGGTTTAGCGATGGCCAATCGGTATTTGGATCAGCCCAATTTGGCACTAGCGGAAATTGAGCAGGCCATCGCGATCGCGCCGGAGAATCCCCATCTGATTCACTTTCGTGGGCAAGTTTTAACGAAGCTGGGCACGGCGGCTAGGGATGTTAGCCAGCTCCAGCAGGCGGAGCAGGACTATGTGGCAGTGCTGGAAAAACACGAACAACTGCCCCGCCCCATGATTCGCCATTTGGAACACAACGAACTGCGGCGACTGCGGCGCACTATCCAAGAACTATCTGGCGGGGCAACTTAGGAAAACGGGAAACCTAAGGGGAGGGGCGATCAATAATGCCGCCCCCCAGAAGCACCTCACCGTCATACCAAACAGCCGCTTGTCCTGGGGTAATGCTGAACTGGGGCTCATCAAAGGTGATTTTAACGCGGCTTCCCGTGTCATCTAGCGGCGTGATGGTGGCGGGGACGGCCGGGGAACGATAGCGAATTTGCACCTCGGCTTTAAAAGATTCGCCGGGGTTGGCAATGGAAACCCAGTTGACGCGGCTGACGGTGCAATCGGGGCTGGTGGCGCGATCACGCGTATCCACAATCACCCGGTTCATCATGGCGTCCAACCCCACCACATACAACGGCTCCGGGGCGGAAATCCCCAGCCCTTTGCGCTGTCCAATGGTGTAATGATGAATGCCCGTGTGGGTGCCCAGCACCTTGCCGTCTTGGCGATTCACAATATTGCCCGTGGTGCGGTCAATATATTTATCCAGAAAATTCTGCATGGACCCGTGGGTTTCCACCAGGCATAAATCTTGGCTTTCCGGCTTGTCCGCCACGTGCAAATTATGGTCGTGGGCAATTTGTCGCGTTTCGCTTTTTTCGTAGGTGCCCAGGGGAAACGTTACCGACCCCAGTACGTCCTGGCTAAGGTCATACAGAAAATAGGTTTGATCCTTGCGGCGATCCACGGCGCGGATTAGCTGATGGCGATCGCGCTCCGAATCATAACCAATGCGCGCATAGTGCCCCGTCGCAATTAGATTCACCCCCAACTCATTGCGGGCAAAATCCAACATGGGACCAAACTTCACCGCCTTATTGCACTGGGAACAGGGCAAGGGCGTAATGCCGTCGCTGTAGCCGTCTACCAGATAGTTAACGATATTCTCTTCAAAAATATCGCGGGTATCAACCACATGGTGGGGAATACCCAGCTCTTCGCAAAGCTGCGCCGCATCCACCAAAGCATCGGTACAGCAAGATCCTTTGCCCTTCATGAGCCACAGGGTCATACCAATCACGTCATAGCCCTGGTCCTGAAGCATCGCTGTCACCGTGGAGCTATCCACGCCGCCGGACATTCCCACCACCACTTTTCCCAGGGGCTTTTCCTGAGGGACTTCAAGGGGATGGGGAGGTGATAGGGGGACAGGGTTACTCACAGGGCATTCTATGAAAGCGGGAAGCAACGGGGCGTGAACCGATTGCCATCGGTCCTGATGGCGGCGTGCTTAAGGAAAAGTTCGCAATGGTGGTTCAAAAATTCCCTTCCTATCATAGAGATATTCGGCAGACTTGAGGACGAGCTGGCGGGCGTATGTTTGAGTCGGGACAGGTGGTGGGCGATCGCTACCGATTAGAGGGACGATTGGGGGATAACGAATCGCGGCAAACCTGGCTGGGGGCAGAGGTGGAGTCGGGGGAGCTGGTGGTGCTAAAAATTTTGGCGCTGAACGGGCTCACCCAGTGGGACGATGTGAAATTTCTAGAGCGGGAGGCGAACACGTTGCGATCGCTCGACCATCCCCAGCTTCCCAAATTTCGCGACTATGTGACTTTGCCGGACCAGGCGGGGTGGTTTGCCCTGGTGACCGACTATATTCCCGGCGTATCCCTGAAGGAAAAAATCCAACAGCGCCACCGATTTGAGCTGGAAGAAATCGAAGGTATCGCCCGGTCAGTGCTGGGAATTTTGGATTACCTGCACCACCATCGCCCGCCCATTTTGCATCGGGACGTGAAGCCCAGCAATTTAATTAGCGGAGAAGACGGCGAGATTTACCTCATTGACTTTGGTGCCGTACAAAACCAGCCGCGCAAAGTGGGTTCCACCTTTACCGTGGCGGGCACCTATGGCTACACTCCCGTTGAGCAATTTGGCGGGCAAACAACCCCAGCGTCCGATTTGTACGCTTTAGGGGCCACCCTGGTGCATTTGCTGACGGGGATTGCGCCGATGGATTTGCCCCAGCATAATTTTCGTTTGCAATTTCGCGATCGCCTCCCCCAGGAACTGCCCCAGGAGTGGGTGCATTGGCTAGAAACCCTAACGGCACCCGATGTGCGCGATCGCTACCAATCCGTCACCACCGCTTTGAATGAATTGCTGACCCTCCAGCGCGATCGCCGCCGCGGAAACACGACCCAGCGATTGCCTCAACCCACCGCCTCAGACTTTTTATCGGTGTGGCAGCCTGACGACGGAGACTGCATTGTGATTACCGATGAGGGCGATCGCCTTTTTATTGAAATGCCGTCCCCCTTCACGGCCCAGGTGGTGAGAAACGGACAATCATTGGTCAAAAGTTTATTGGGCAGCTTCAACATTAACCCGACCGAAATCAAGGCACGGTGGGAAACGTTCAAATCCCGCAACCTATGGAAAATGCTCCTGTTATCAGCATTTTTCGTCGTTTTGATCGGACCTTACGCTCTCCTTGGCAGCACCGTGAGGATCGTAACCACCATGGTGGCTACTTTGATGGCTAGTTTGCCGTTAATACTGATTGCGGCGATCTTATTGCCCACAATTTACCCAGGAAACTACTTCAACAGCGCCCTGTTAGCCCTCAGTCCCAACCACTACTTGCTTAAAATTCGTGGACTAAGCGGACGTCGGTTATCGGGCTATCTCAATCAAATCCAATCCTGTGAAGTGATTCGCCTAGACTCCACCTCCAGTACGGAATATGCGTTGGCGATCGTAATTGCCCCCAAAGGGGTTTGGCAATTTAAGGGGCGTCCGGAAATTCACCTGGTGGGACGCGCCTTGCCCCTAAATGAGTTAGAAAAAACTGCCCAACAAATTCAACGCTGGCTACAAGCCCATGTGCCAAAAACCAGTTAGCCGCCAGGAGGTTATACCCATCCACTAAATTCAAGCGATGTAAATCTGCTGATGTACATCTCCCCACGTGAATCTATCGACACAACCTATGGATAGCAATTGAACTTCCAGATAGGATCGGCACACCGACAGACCCTTTCAAAGTTAGGAACAGCATCTCCAAAGTTAGGCTCCTACAGTTAGGGGAAAATTTTGGACAGAGGGTAGGGGAAACTTGCATCGATTTCGTTGTCACTGCATTGCGTATTTACCGCCATAGCGATCGCCACAGAACCCATGGCAGCCCCCATCAGCATCACAATTATTGCGGCACTGTTTTACCTGTGTGGGGTAATGATTTTTCTGGCCGGCCTCTACCTGCTTTTTGTGGTGATCCTTGGGCAGAACGCAATTGTACTGGTTACCCCCCTCGCCGCTGTTCCAGGGTTGAAAAGTGCTTTTGAACGTTTAACGTTAAGACTTGCTTCAGCGGACAACGGCCCTGCGCAGACCTTGGCGATCGCAATGTTAGTGTTTGCGGTGGCCAGCTCGTTTCTATCCATCAGCACCGGACTCTCAAAACTTCAGGATTGGAGTCGGACCCTTGTGATCGTTTTTTGCGTCATTGGTATTGCTAACGGTTTAGCGCGACTGTGCGACCCTACCGTTGCCGATGATGTGGCTCTTCTGTGGGGAATCGCCACCGGCGTATCGCTACTGGTTTTGCTGTATTTGTGCAGCCCTGGGGTTGCAGCTTTGTTTCACAGCGGCGAAAAATAAGACACAATACAAACCCAGTCAGTGGCAAGCGTGGCACACTTTACGCTGGGATCTCAACCCTGCGCGTTACCGTAAAATTACGGAGGCGGCAGCCCGTCCCCTTACATTCAGTTTCTTAAACGCCTTGAATCCCCTTTGAAGATGCGCTTGACTCCCTTAAACAAAATCAGGTCTAACGGTTTGCATTTACGTTCAAATTCTCGTCGTTCCCGTGGGGGACGTAACTTTCGATGGCGATCGCTGTGGGGGGCAACGGGAGCTGCCTTAGCGTGGGGCGGATTTTTAAGCTCGGCGATTGCCACATTGCCGACTCCATCAAAAATTCACCCTTTCACTGGGGTGTATCCTAGCGGACAAACCAAATTTATTAGCGATATTCCCGGCGGCGGTTTATCTAGCGGCGATCGCCGGGGATCCTGTCCCAGCAATGTTTGGCAGTCGTCCACGCCGGTGCAAATTGCGGTACCCAACCAGGAAATTGGTAAAACGGCTTCTGAACGCCCTACGGTGCTGGTGCGGGTGCAATCAAAGCCGCCGGCAGAAGATGAACAAGTGGTGATTACGTTTGCGATCGCCGAAATTGATCCTGAAGCGCCCGATCAGGGGGGTCCCTACGACGGGGTTTTAAATCTGATCTATGTGCTGGAAGATCAAGATGTGGAAACCTACGGAGATTGGTATCAGTGGCAGTTGCCAGAAGCGGCGCCAGCTTTGGAAGCAGGGAATCGCTATCGATTTTTTGTAACGGCCACCTGCTTTGTGAAATCTGCCGCCGACGATCGCTCCGATTCCCACACGGCGATCGCTGACCTGCGCAAAGTAAAGCCCGAGGCAAAAAGTGCAGCGCAGTTAGCGTTGAATCGCCTCGGGGATGCAACGGAGGAAAACTGGAGCGATCGCCTAAGTGTGTTGACCCGTCACGAATTGTGGTTTGAATATTTGACGGAGCTACGAGCGGCCGCCGCTGCCAACTACCCTGAAGCCTACAGCCAATGGGCAACGGCAATGGAAGAGGTGGGGCTAAGCGTTCCTCCCCTGTCAGCACCGCCACAATCAGAGCAAGCGCCGGCGCCAGAGCCATCAGTCACTGATCCAGCCCAAGGGTAGAGCTCAACCATTTGCCAAAAAGCCCTTCGCTCCTTTCCCCAGAGCGAAGGGCTTTTTCATAGTTAGTCTGGATTCGTTGGAATCAACTCAGTAGCTAACGTCCAGATCCAACGGCTTCTTTCTGGGCGAGGCACGCGTCGAGCTGTTGCAGCAATGTGTCTTGATCTAGATTTTGACCAATTAGTACAAGCTGGTTACTTCTATTGTCATCTTTCCACTGCTCATCTTCCAGCGAAAAGCGCTTGCCTGCCAGGTGGAAAATATGGCGCTGAGGGCTTTCCTCAAACCATAGAATTCCCTTGGCGCGAAACACGTCAGTAGGTAGCTGATCGTCGAGGAATTTTTGGAATTTCTTGATGGAGAAAGGGCGATCGCTGGAAAAAGAAATCGACACAAACCCATCGTTATCTAAATGGTGGGAATGGCCGTGATCGTGATGGTCATGCCCATGGTCGTGATTGTGTTTATGGTCGTGCCCATGGTCATGGCTGTGGGTGTTTCCATGATCATGCCCATGGTCATGGTTGTGGGCGCTTCCATGATCGCGCCCATGATCATGATCATGGTTGTGGGGGTTTCCATGATCGTGCCCGTGATCGTGTTTGTGATCATGCCCATGGTCATGGTTGTGGGGGTTTCCATGATCGTGCCCGTGATCGTGTTTGTGGTCGTGCCCGTGATCATGGTTGTGGGCGTTTCCATGATCATGATCGTGCTTATGGTCATGCCCATGGTCATGACTATGCCCGTGATCGTGGTTATGGGCTTCCTTCTCTTCAGCAAGAGTAAAGTACTTATCTGACTCAAACAGGCCAACGCTCAGCAGCAAAGGCATAGGCGCTTGGGAATTTTGGGTGCGGAGGATGCGAGCACCTGCCTTGATTTCGTTAACCCGTTTCTCCAGTCGATCAACGGCGTCCTTTTCCACTAAGTCGGTTTTGTTCAGTAAAATAATGTCGCCGTAAGCAATTTGACTGTAGGCAGCTTCACTGTTGAACAAGTCCAAGCTAAAGTTGGCACAATCCACCGTTGTAATGATGGAATCGAGGCGGGTCATGTCCCGTAGCTCAGTGCCCAGGAAGGTCAGTGCTACCGGCAGCGGATCGGCGATACCAGTGGTTTCTACCACCAAATAGTCCACACGATCATCCCGCTCCAACACCCGATAAACAGCGTCCACTAAATCGTCGTTGATGGTGCAGCAAATGCAGCCGTTGCTGAGCTCCACCATGGTGCCATCGCCGCCGGCATCAACAATCAGATCATTGTCGATGCCGATTTCACCAAATTCGTTCACCAATACCGCTGTTTTTAGACCCTCTTGGTTGCTGAGAATATGGTTCAGCAGGGTGGTTTTTCCGCTGCCTAGAAAACCGGTGATGATGGTGACCGGCAGGCCGACTTTGGGAGCGTCCATGGTTTGCGATCGCTGGGTGCTTGCCGCCATAGGTTCGTCGTCGTTCAATTAATTTTTAAGTATTTACAGGGTAACGGACCTGCCTGCCCTTGATTCCATTTCTTCCGTTTCTTTTGATGAATTTTGACAAGGAAAATCCCTGGGCAAGGACGCCCGAAAGTTTTTGAGAACTTTTTTTCAAAACCACTGAACCTTTTTGTGGGGGGTGCTGTCTAAACTGGTGAATTTGCGCGAAAGGGACAGATTTTTGTGACCACCGTTCCCATACAGCCGACGCCAGATGGGGCTATGCCAAATTCGGGGAAAGTAACCTCGGAGAAAGGCGAGCCGCATATGGCGCTAGAAATGGCGGATGATTTGACGCTGATTGACCAATGTTTAGCAGGGAAACGCTCAGCATTTGCGGGCTTATATCGCCGCTACGGTCAACGGGTGCGATCAACGTTGTATCAATTGTGTGGGGAAACGGGGCTGGACGATTTGGTTCAGGAGGTGTTTCTGCGGGCGTGGCGAGGGTTGCCGAAGTTTCGGCGATCAGCGAGTTTTTCCACTTGGCTGTATCGCATTGCCTGGAATGTGGCGATGGATCGGCGGAAAAAATTTGCCCGCGATCGCCAGCGGGAGCAAACGGTGTCTGATCCTTTAGATGCCACCTTGCCAGACCCCTCCCAAGGGGCATCGGGACAGTGGTCCGCCCTGCATTATCAAGATGTGATCCGCAAAGCTTTAGGGACATTATCGGACGGGGCCCGCAGCGTTATTGTGCTGTGTGACCTGGAAGATATTCCTCAGAAAGATGTGGCTCAAATTTTGAATGTGCCAGTGGGAACCGTAAAGTCTCGATTGTTTTCTGCCCGCGCTGCCCTTCGCAAGGAATTAGAGCGCCAAGGAGTTGAGTTATGAATCGCGATAATCAAAATCCTAAAAAAAATGAGTCGATTTCTAACCGTAATTCTGAGTCGCTTCCCTTCGGCAGCTTTGAGGATTTGCCTGATTTGGCCAAAACTACCCACCAAGACGATCGCGACCTGGTGACATTTCTGCGCCAATATCGCCCAGAACCTCCGCCAGAGCCCGCCAATTTTGAGGCGAATTTGATAAGGGTGATCGCCCAGGAGCCCACTCCCGCTAGCACTGTTGTTAATAACCCGAAAAAAGCAAAGCGTTGGCCTCGAATTATTGGGGCGATCGCGGCAGGAGTGGTGGGTGCCGGTTTGGGGCATACCTTTGGAGCCTTGACCAGCCCGTCGGGCATGGGAGCCCAGTTCGCTGATGCTGATTCTGACGGCAACTTTGACAGTAACTCTGGCGCTAACGTTGGGCGCGAGACGGAGCTGGAAACGTTTTTGGAAAATAGCTGGGATGGGGCGATCGCTCAAACCACATCCACCGACACTTCCGACTCGTCTGACTTCAGCCCGTTCTACTGGGACACCAGCGGAATGTAAATCGGTCAACAAGCTGACGCAAATTCACCGCATTGCTCACATTCACCGGATATTTACCGAATACTCACCGAGAAAACACCATGTTTAATCGCAAATTTCCCCTAATTGCTGCTGGATCCTTGCTCGCCGGAGCCACCTTGGCTTACCTTCCCCACCTGGGACTCGGTTTAGATGCCACCGCCAACTCCACCGCTGGCGATGCTCAAATCGAATCTGCTGAGCCCACGTATCTTGCCCAGAGCGATCCTGCCGCTGAAGATGCCCGCGGCGGTCGGGGACGACGAGGCAACGGACCTGGCTGGCTACGGGAGCTGAACCTTACCGAAGCTCAGCAAACGCAGATGCAGGCAATCAAGGAAAAATATCGCCCCCAAATGGAGCAGCAACGGGCCGAGGGCAAAGCCGCGAAGGATCAAATGCGCCAGCTAATGTCTAACCCCAACACCAGCAACGACCAACTGCGTAGCCAGCACCAAAAATTGCAGCAACTGCGCCAGTCTAAAGGCAACCTCAGGTTTGAAAGTATGTTGGAAATGCGGACAGTGCTTACCCCAGAGCAGCGGCAGCAAATGGCTCAGCGCATGGCGGAGCGCGAAGAACGCCGAGGGGGACGCGGCGGCGGTCGTGCCCGTGGCGAACGTCGCGGCGATGGTCCCGGTGCAGCTCCTCAGAGTGGCAACTTGTAGCTTCACGATCCAAACCCTTTATGGGGGGCATCTCGTCAATTCGTTTTGTCAATTTACTGCGTCAACTTGTCTCATCAACTTGTTTGACCCACTGCTCAGCAATCAACAACTCCAAGCACCTAAAAATTATGTCTAGCCGTAAATTTTCCCTAATCACCGCTGGTTGTCTCTCCGTGGGCGTCGCCCTTTCCGGTCTTTCCCTATTGGGGAACGCGAAGGCGATCGCCACCACCTCTAATGCTCCCCAAGCAGAAGCCATCGACGGCACCTACCTAGCCCAGCGGGGCGGTGGTCAAGGTCGCCGGCGGGGCGGGCAGCGCTGGGCGGAACAACTGAACCTAAGCGACGCGCAAAAAACTGAAATCCAAGCCATTCGCGATCGCTATCGTCCCCAGTTCCAGGCACTGCGATCGCGCGCCCAAAACGCCGACGAAAGCCAGCGCCAAGCCATCCGCGAAGAAATGAAAGCGCTACGATCCGAGGCGCGGGAGGAGATGTTCGCCGTCCTAACCCCAACCCAGCGCCAACAGGCACAGCAGCTTATGGAAGAGCGCCGCGCCCAGCGTCAACAGCGTCGGGGAGGTCAGCAGCGCCAACAATAAATTTCTCTCCGTTTTGATTTCATTCTGATCGCAACTCTGTATCAACTTGTCTCAAATTCCTCGGTGACCGGCTTTGGGTCGGTGATTCGAGGAATTTTTTTAGCGTCACGATTTTTTAGCGCCACCATCAAAGGGGCGTTGTAAATTGGAATCTACACCTCGCCCAGAAATCACCAGGAGTAAACTGTGTCGAATCCCGCTGCTGAAGCTTCAAAAATGATGATCCGCACCAGTTGGATTGGCTTTTGGGTGCAGGTGGTGCTGGGCGTGATTTCCACGATCATCCTCCTGTTTTCAGCGGCGGCAGTGGTGCCTCGAGCGGGTAACCCTGGGGCAAGCAATCCGGGCACTGGGGCAGGGCTGTTGTTTGCGGCGATCGCCGTCGGAATCCTTTACTTCAGCGCCTACCAAACCTTCCGCAATACCGCTTACGGTCGCCGGTTACTCGCTCCGAAAAACGTCCGCCCCAGCCGCGCCGACACCCTAAAGCTGCTGCGGTTTAATATTTTGGTCAACATGGGCGGACTGGGATGCGCTCTGCTAGGAGCCGAAGCCATCACCGGCAACCTCCTCGCCAAAGCCCTGGTGCAGCCCAACGCCATTAACGTAGCCGCCCTCGACCCAAGCAAATTTGTCCAGCCCCTCGATATTTTCGTCGTCCTCGGCAACACCCACACCCTAGTGGCCCACTTCGCCGGTTTATTGGTATCCCTACGCATCATTGATCGCATCGCCAGCCGAGACACTCCCTAACTTTTCCTCCCCTTTTAGCCAGAGAAAACTTTCGAGAATTCTTACAAATTAGGGGTCTTACAAATTAGGGGTCTTACAAATTAGGGGTCTTACAAATTAGGGTCCTTGCAAATTAGGATCCTCAGAAATTTCCCCGTGCCCCACAAACTCAAACCGGTGAGCCGCCGTAATCAACTCCACCCAGCCGCTCACCAGCTCTTCTAAAAGCTGCTCTCCAATCTCCAAACTCGCCGCCGTTCCATCTCCCACCACCCCAGTGCGACTTAGATCCTCTGTGCGCCAAGCGGCGGCTGTCGGCCCCTTAACCCCAATAAGCCCATCACCGCCGGTCAATTTGGGATATTCCGCCATAGCACGATCGCACCGCACCGCCTCCGCATCCAACGCCAACATTAAACTGGTCTCCGCCACACCCCCGTGCAGCCCCTCCCGCCCCTCCCGATCCGTCAAAAAGCGTTTATACCCCGGAGCGCCACGCCATACAAACCAAGCAAACGTATAAAAATCGGGAAACTTAACCCGTAAATCCGTCGCCGCAATCTCCAAAACCTGGGGCTGCCCCCCATGCCCATTCATCAGCACCAACCGCCGAAATCCTGCCCGATAAACGCTTTCCCCAATTTCCATCACCGTTG
The DNA here is from genome assembly GCA_937883785.1 of uncultured cyanobacterium. GTDB lineage: Bacteria > Cyanobacteriota > Cyanobacteriia > CACIAM-69d > CACIAM-69d > CALGDE01. Next base: position 14,590 of record CALGDE010000167.1, on the reverse strand, counting down.
CCAGCAACGTTTGGGCACTAAGGGCGATCGTTCCCGGAAACCCTAAATGCTCATTAGACTTTCCGTAAGGCAACAAGGGCAAAGCATAGGCAGGAATTGACGGATCCAGCCAAGTTAAGGCGCGATTTAAAATTTCTGACGCGATCGCCGAATCCACCTTCAGCGGCAAGTGATGCCCATGCTGCTCGATCGCCCCAATCGGCAAAATCAACACCGTATGATCGCGATTTGGCAACGCCGCCACCTCCGACCACGTCAACGCAGAAAAATCCCGGGCGATCGGCATAATCATCACAGCCTTCTTAAACGTTCAAAACTTCCAACGATCAAAGCTTATTTTTTAAATTCCAAATTAGCGTCAAACAATTGCGATCGTCCTCGCCCCGCTCATAACGCCACTCATCAGCCGCCCGATACATAATTACCAACCCAAAACCACCCGCTGCTGGTCGTCGAGGCTGCGCCAGAACCCTTTCCAGTTTTCCCTTAAAGTCAAACGGCGGTCCCGAATCCCAAATTTGCAACGCCAACCGCTGAGCCTCTAGCTGAATCTGGAGCTCAACCGGGGTCTCCGGCAGTAATCCCTCATGGGCATGGCGCACCACATTCGTGAATCCTTCCGCCAGCGCCACCTTATACCGTAGCCACACCTCATTGGAAATCGGGTCAAAGGAAAACACCCCCACCAGCGGCTTTCCTCGAAAGCACTCGGCCCAACTCAACACACGACTCAAAGCATCGCGGCGGCTCGGCACTATCAACGTTGATCGCAAAGAAATATCCACAGTAGGCAACGAAAACCTAACGGCAAAAGGCTACAAACAAAGCGGTACAACACCCCCAGTCTACATTGCCCACTTAGTCCCTTTTGCTTCACTACCGTTATGAAAACCACCCAGGATGGGGCATCAAAATTCAGTCCTTTCCCCTGCCAAACTCTTGTAAAGTTTGAAGCTTGACAACAATAAGTCCCAGGAGCACAGATTAAAAAGTCCAAACCCTTTCTAATGGTGAAATTCGTACCTTTGAATTGAACGGGCAGTTACCCTGTAAGAGCAGCATAATTACTCACCTTCATTCGCAATTCTTGAGGCAAATCCACTTGTGTAAGAGGCGTTATCAACTACTTCGCATCATCAATGGTTTTTACCTTTTGCCGAAAGAAACGTGACACCACGCTTAAAAGATCATTCAGGAGCACTAAACTTTATGGGGTTTAGGGAGCAAAGTTTTTTAACTTTGATTGATAACAATGTCCACTCCACTAGTTCCTCAGATTTGTTGACCTTGCTGCTGAAAATGTTGTTATCGAAGCCTTGGCTAGGGCATGGTAAAAATCTCAACCTGTTTTCTACGAGCATTTTCTACGGGCATATTGTCTACCTGTACGGGCGAATCCCTTCCTAGCGCGTAGAACTTCTGGAGCCCCGTTAAAAACCATTTTCTTGAGGTGTTTCAAAGTTGTCCTTACAACGTCCAATTTTCCAAAGGATTTTCACGACAACCCACCAAAAACCTTCCAACGCTACTATCTTCAGGGTTAAGTTACGTTCCTGGCTAGGGCGTGTCATCAACAAGTGTCAGAAGCCTTACACAACGGGGAGTCCACACCCTTTCAACACGCAGCATATTAGGGGACTAAACCCTTGCAGTCACTGGCTTTGAGATTGAAATAATGACAGCCCTTAAGCACGTTCAGCTAGTTACATCTGGCTTGATGCAACAGCCACCCCAAACCTCACCCTAGACTATGTTTCGTATTCTGATTATTGATGACGATCCTGCTATCCGCCTGCTCCTGGAGCGTACGCTGCGCAAACGTGGGTATGAAACTTTGGTGGCGGCGGATGGGCTAGCGGGATTTCAGAAGGCGCAAACGGAACAGCCCGACCTAATTATTTGCGATTGGATGATGCCCCACCGGGACGGCATTGAGGTGTGCCGTCTGGTAAAAAAGGAGCCGTCCTTATCCAGTACGTTTTTTATTTTGCTGACGTCTTTGGGTTCCGTGGACGATCGCGTCAAGGGATTAGACGCTGGAGCTGATGATTTCCTATCCAAGCCTATTGAAATGACGGAATTGCAGGCGCGGGTGCGGGCTGGACTCCGCCTTCACCAACTGAATCGAGATTTAAATATTCAAAAGCGTTTGCTGGAGGATGAGCTAGCCGAAGCCGCCGACTATGTAACCTCCCTGCTGCCTGAGTCCCTCGATAAACCCGTTGCCGTGGACTCTCGATTTGTGCCCTCCCGAAAATTGGGGGGGGATTGTTTTGATTATTTCTGGCTCGATAGCGATCGCCTGGTGGTGTACCTCGTTGATGCAGCGGGGCATGGACTGAAAGCCGCTTTGCCATCTCTATCGGTGTTGAATCTGTTGCGCTCTCAAAGCATTCCTAATTTGGATTACGGTGCTCCTAGCCAAGTGCTGGGAGCTTTAAACCAAGCGTTCCAAATGAGCGATCGCAACGATAAATATTTCACCGTTTGGTACGGGGTTTACCACGCTAAAACACGTCAGCTCAGTTATGCTAGCGCCGGGCATCCCCCAGCAATTTTGCTAAGTCCCGCCCCACAAGACTCAGAAGTCGCCCCGGAAAAGCTGCGCACCCCAGGGCTACCCATCGGTATGTTCCCCGAAGCGACTTACGTGGACCAAACCTACAGCGTAGACAAAGGTAGCCTACTGTACGTTTTCAGCGATGGCATTTACGAAATAAACTACGGTGGCAAGCTGTGGGGGCTAGATGCCTTTACCGATACCTTGCAAGCCTGTTCCCAACAATCTTTACAGCAAAAACAGCGACGCTTTATGTGGGGAATGGAGCCGAATGTCGATGCTAATCATCATGAGCTGGATAACGTTTTGGAGGCGGTGCGTGAAATCCAGGACGCTTACTATTTTGAAGACGACGTTTCACTAATTCGCCTGCTATTCACCTGAAAGTGGCGAATCTCACCCCAATACTGAAACGAGGCGCAATCTTTAATTGCACCTCGTCCCTTGTTTCGCCTGAGTTGATATGAATACTTGGCTTAGGAAACAACAACGGCGATCGCCATTACGCTCACCAAAAGCAAGCCGCCAATAGTGCCCAAAATCAAATAGGTGCGCTTCTCAGAACCGGAGGGAGGCTCAGCCTTGTAGACCTCAGGCTCTTTCGCGTAATTATTAAGCCGTCCACCTTCTTCGTTGACGTATGGCATATATCGTACCCAATTCGTAATTAACAAAGGTCAACAGATCTTATCAATTCCGCTGAACCTGACTCATAGCTTAACTGTCTGTGGACCAAGCCTCAAGGGACCGAAATGAATAGCTTGACGGATAGCTTCCCGCTGAAGCCCTTGCTAGGGCTCTTAAATGCCCAATGCGTATCAAACCTTGGATGCTTATTAAAAACAATAAGATTTTGGAATCTTCAATTTTCTTCACGCCGTAATGCGTATGGGAATTGCTAATCGGCAAATCCATCACGGTTGCTGTAATCACTCCAGGGTTGCAAAAGTTTTTAAATCTAAAGTTTCAGTCTTTAACTTTGGCAAGGGGTTCACTAATCCTTCAAAATAATAAAACCCGTACAATTTAGATTTTCTGCCAGTCCCACGCCCACTATGGATTTAGTCCTTTTACAAAGTTGGCTAGATAACGTTTCGTTTCTAGTTCTGTTTGTCACAATGCTGCTTTACTGGACCAGCGCAGCGTTTCCCCAATGGTCTGCCCTTTGGTCCCTAGGCACCACTGGCATGGCGATCGCTAACCTCACCACGGCGACCCTGCTGGGAGCACGATGGATTGAAGCGGGCTATTTCCCCCTCAGCAACCTATACGAATCTTTATTTTTCCTGGCGTGGGGCATTACGGCAGTGCACTTGTTTGCGGAATATTCCAGCCGCAGCCGCTGGGTGGGAACCGTTACTGCCCCTGCGGCAATGGGCATCACCGCTTTCGCTACCCTTACCTTGCCCGATACCATGCAGGCTTCCGCTCCCCTGGTGCCAGCCCTGAAATCTAACTGGTTGATGATGCATGTCAGCGTCATGATGCTTAGCTACGCCACGCTAATGGTGGGATCCTTGATGGCGATCGCCTTCCTCGTGATTACCCGTGGTCAAGATGTGGTCTTGAGGGGTAGCTCCTTTGGCAGCGGCTCTTTCCGGGACAAGGTAGCGCAGATGCAGGATACGGCGCTGCAAAGTACGGCATTACAAAAAGTAGCCTTGCAAAGTACAACGTCCTCAGGTGAAGCGGAACTGAAAATAAGCGCTGATAGCAATGCCACTGGTGTTGCCGTTCTTCAGCAACCTGATATTGCCGTAGATTTATCCCCCCAACGCCTAAGCCTGGCAGACACTTTAGACAACGTTAGCTACCGCATTATTGGTCTAGGATTTCCCTTGTTAACCATTGGCATTATTGCTGGTGGCGTATGGGCAAACGAAGCATGGGGCTCCTACTGGAGTTGGGATCCTAAAGAAACCTGGGCGCTAATTACCTGGCTGGTGTTTGCTGCCTATCTTCACTCTCGCATCACCCGAGGCTGGCAGGGACGTAAACCGGCGCTGTTGGCGGCAGGCGGCTTTGTGGTGGTTTGGATTTGTTATTTGGGCGTCAATATTCTTGGTAAAGGGCTGCACTCCTACGGCTGGTTTTTATAGGTGGAATTGTCTAGGTGGAATTGTTTAGATTGACTGTTGACTAAACGCAGCATCGGATGAGCTATGGAAATCGGTCCTAAGCCGAAGCTACGTTGGACTGAGTGGCACGGGCGTCTGCACGGCGCTTTGCGGGCAAATGGGCTTTTGCCTCGGGACAGTGGAATTGCGATCGCCTGCTCCGGCGGTCAAGACTCCCTACTTCTTGCTCAGCTACTCCTTGACTTGCAGCCGAAATGGCACTGGAGGCTGCACCTAGTTCACTGCGATCATCAGTGGCGTGCGGACTCTGCCGACAATGCGAAATTTGTTTTGACCTGGGCAGAGTCGCACAACCTACCGGCGACGGTGTGCAAATTTTCTGCATCGGAACCCACAGGAAAACCCTCGACCAAAACCGAGGCTGCCGCTCGCCAATGGCGCTACGGTCAGCTTCAAACAATTGCCCAGCAAGAAAACTGTGTTTACTTAGTCACTGGACACACTGCCAGCGATCGCGCGGAAACCCTGCTGTTTAATCTTGTACGGGGCAGCGGCAGCCGCGGGCTTGGTTCCCTAGTGCCCCGACGGCTCCTCGCCCCCCCACTACAGCTGGTGCGCCCCATACTGGACTGGACCCGCGCCGACACGGCACAAGGGTGCCAGGAGTTAAATCTGCATCCCTGGGAAGATGGTAGTAACAGCGACCTTAGATACAGCCGCAATCGAATGCGTCGCGAAATCATTCCCCTACTAAAACAACATTTCAACCCCCAAGCCGAATCCGTCCTAGCCCGCACCGCCGACCTGCTGCAAGCGGAATCAGACTATCTAGACCAATGCGCCGCAAAGATCCTGCAAGACGCCGCCGCCGATCGCCGCACACCCCCTCATCAGCTCCACCGCCCGCTTTTGGCAGACTTGCCCTTGGCCCTTCAGCGGCGATCGCTCTACCTATGGCTCAATCAACACTGCGAAAAGACCGTTACCTTCTTGGCGATTGAAAGCGTTGTTCCCCTAATCATCGCACCCAACCGAACTCAAACTGCACCATTTCCCGGTGGTGGCATAGTTCAAGTGCGCCGTAACACTCTCCTTTGGATTCCAGCTTCTGTCTGAATGTTTACTTACCTCAATACTTTATTTAACTTCCGTTACCAAGCCCGCCCCCATCTCCGCCTCTCAAGGGCTCCCTTGGTAAAATAGCGGCAAAGTGTTGGGCCACCGCCAAAGTCTGTAGAGATTACGTCGATGGCTCAATCATTGTAAACAACCCGACTTTAAGAGAAATCCCATGGCTGCCGAAATTTTTAGTACCGCCCTTTTGTGCTTTTCCGTCGTTCTAATTGGATTGTCCTGCGGCTTCTTGCTGCTTCGCCTGCAAGGCAGTGGCGAGTAGTGCCCCTCTAATAACGTTTTCAGTGAGGGCGATTTGTATTGCCCCGACGATTTTTCTCTCAGCAGTGATCGCCCGGTCGCTGCTGTTTGCTATTCGCCGTATAATCTCTTCAAAGACCAAGAGTTAGAAAAATTTCTTCATTTCAACCACTTTGTGACACTTTCAGTGTTGTGATCGCCACTGAGTCAATCCCTGGGACAGGGATACTGCTCACCATCATCTGGACGGGGCACCCCCGGGACGACGATCCACTGAATCTCCACTAAAGCGCAGGTTAAGGAACAGTTTCTGATAGCATCTTAGTGAAAGTTTACGATTGTTAACGAATCCCCCATGAAAGTCTTAGTAGTCGGCGGCACAGGAACCCTAGGCAGACAAGTGGTCCGTCGTGCCCTTGATGAGGGACTGGAAGTTCGTTGTTTAGTGCGTAGTTACAGTCGGGCTTCTTTCTTGCGGGAATGGGGAGCTGAGCTGGTAGGGGCAGATATTTGCCGCCCCGATACGATTCCCGCCGCCTTTGCCGAACCTGTCGATGCCATTATTGATGCTGCCACTGCCCGCGCCACCGACAGCCTAGGGGTTCGCGAAGTGGACTGGCAGGGGAAAGTTAACTTGATCCAAGCGGCAAAAGCCGCTGGAGTTAAGCGCTACGTGTTCTTCTCAATTCTCGACTGCGAGAAATACTCCCACGTCACCTTGATGGATATTAAGCGCTGCACGGAGCTGTACCTGGCGGAGATGGAAATGGACTACACCATCCTGCGCCCTTGCGGTTTCCTTCAAGGACTCGTGGGACAATTTGCCATTCCTGTCCTAGACAACCAAAACGTATGGGTGGCGGAGCGCAACTCTCCGATCGCCTATATGGACACCCAGGACATCGCCAAATTTGCGGTGAAGTCCCTAACCAGCCCCGACTCTATTGGCAAAACCCTACCGGTAGTGGGCTCCCGCGCCTGGAGTGCCGACGAAATCATCAATTTGTGTGAGCGTCTATCAAAGCGAGATGCCCGGGTTACCCGCACCCCCATCGCCGTTATGAAATTTGTCCAACAAACTGCTCGCTGGTTTAAGTGGACCAATAATATTGCTGACCGTCTCGCCTTCGCTGAAGTTTTTGCCAGCGGCACCCCGCTTTCTGCCGATATGGACGAAACCTACAAGGTGCTGGGCATTGATCCCGAAGAAATCACCACCATTGAGGCATACCTGGATGAGTATTTCAGCCGGATTATGAAGAAGTTGCGGGAGATTGATTACGAAAAAACCATTAAGGCTAAGCAAGATAAGCGTAAAAAAAGCTTGCGGTTTTAAGGAGCGACGCCCCGGCAGGTACGCTGTGGGCTACTATCGCTAAGCACCCCTGCTTTGGGTGGTTTGAAGCTTGAATATGATCGAAAAAACAAGAATTAGGCTTGAAAAGCTCGAGTTTCTTGTTTCAAGGCTTTTGTTGTTTCAAGTTTTGAGCTTAGTCGGATCTGTCAGTACAGCTTGGGAGTGGTCGGTCAACCACAGATTCAATTCTGTGTTTTTTGGTCTTTCCCATTCTTTCCACGATCCCCTGACACTTTTCTGCAAACAAGCACGTTTCCGTCGATTCTCTCTTACTTAGATGCCGACTGCGCCCCACTCCCAACCCCAGCAAATTGGAGTGATTTACAACGATGCCAAACCCATTGCTGGCCAAACGGCTCAGCGGTTAGAGGCACAGTTAGTGGCGCTGGGACATGCGGTGAAAATGGCGACGGGATGGGGCGGCATTCTCGGATGCTCAGAATTTGATAAGCCTAGTTGCTTTGTATCCATTGAAAAGCTAGTACCTGAAGGATTTGATAAATCCTTAGATTTTGTGGTGGTTTTGGGGGGAGATGGCACTGTGCTCTCGGCAATGCGTCAGGTGGCTCCCCTCGATGTGCCAGTGCTGGCAGTTAATACGGGACATTTGGGCTTTTTGACGGAGGGATATTTAGCGGAACTGGAGGGAGCGATCGCCCAAGTACTTGCCGGAAAATACACCATCGAAACCCGCACCATGGTGACGGTGCAGGTGTGGAAGCAGGACCAGGTGACTTGGGAAGCCCTATGCCTTAATGAAATGGTGCTCCATCGGGAGCCTTTGACAGGAATGTGCCATTTTGAAATTGAAATTGGTCAACATGCCGCCGTGGATATCGCCGCCGACGGAATTATCCTTGCCACTCCTACTGGCTCCACCGCCTATGCCCTGTCCGCTGGCGGCCCCGTTGTCACTCCCGACGTACCGGTGCTTCAGCTAATTCCCATTTGCCCCCATTCCTTGGCTTCCCGTGCCCTAGTATTTTCTGACAGCGAACCCGTCACCATATTTTCTGCCACCCCTAACCCTATCGTGATGACAGTGGACGGTAACGCAGGCTGTTACGTTAGCCCGGATGATCGCGTCAGACTGGAGCGATCGCCCTATCAAAGTAAATTTATCCGTCTCCAATCCCCAGAGTTTTTCAAACTGCTACGGGAAAAACTGGGCTGGGGACTACCCCATATCGCCAAGCCCAAATTCATCTCTGAGTCCATAGGCGAGTAAGTGTTTCAGCGTTCACAGCTCAATTTTTTGAAGTCATCTGTATTAACAATCCATGGCAACCACTGAACAGAAAGATCAATCCCATCCCCAAGAACGCCCCGACGGACACATCGTTGCATCCTTAATTCAAGGGGAGCCCACCGACTACAACCTCGTCGAGCTGGCCCGACTACGCATTCGCTACGATGGATTCCCTGGCGCTAGACAAGTCCGCGCTGATCTAGACAAAATTCTTAAACAGTGGAATCTTAGCGAACAGGAGCTTTTCGTCAAAACCCGCGAAATTCATAGCCGAGGAGATGTGTACTCGGTGCGCCGTCGTAACCAAAATACGGAGGACTGGAGCTAGAGCCAGCGCCCCTCCTAATCCCCTTTGGAGCGACGGTTATTAAGGTAACGGCTAAGGGCGATCGCAATAATCGCATCACCTTTTAGCACAATAAGAATAAACGCGATCAAAAAATTTACGATCATTAAACGTCTTTTAAGTTATCTTAAGTGTTGGCGAGTATTGCAGGCGCGAAATGCGACCTGAGCTTGCTTACCCAAAATTGCCGACTGAAGCCGACTAACGACGATACACCGGAAACGGTACTGGGTTAGTCAGACGGCACGGTCCCAACCTTTTTTTTACGGGCGCTATACAAACGCAACGGTAAAAACGCGAAAGTAAACGCGGATGCAAACGCGTAATAAAAACGCAGAAGCTGGTTAGCTCGCTTGTATCGAGACCACCAACGACGGCGACGACCTAGCGATTGAAGGAGGGGATAAACTCAGCGGTCTTGGGTTTGTTAACCACCCTGAAATAATAAAGAAAGCATGACCCTTTCCTTCGATAACATTGGTCTTTCGGAAGAACGCGTTAAACATTTACAGAGCATTGGGTTCGAGACTCCGACACCTATCCAAGTCCAAGCGATCCCTCCGTTGTTAGAGGGGCGTGACGTCGTCGGACAAGCTCAAACCGGTACAGGAAAAACCGCAGCGTTTTCTCTGCCCATGCTTGAGCGTGTGGATCCTAACCTTAAGGCTGTCCAAGCAATTATTTTGACCCCAACCCGCGAGTTGGCAATGCAGGTATCAAAGGCTGTGGAAACCTTTATTGGTCCCAGCCGCCTGTGGGTCACTTCCGTTTACGGAGGACAGTCCATTGATCGCCAAATCCAACGGCTACGTCGAGGCACTCAAATTGTGGTCGGCACTCCCGGTCGCGTTATCGACCTGATTGAGCGCCGAGAACTAAAGCTGGATCAAGTTATCTGGTCAGTGCTTGATGAAGCTGACGAGATGTTGAACATGGGCTTTATCCAGGATGTGGAGCGGATTTTTTCCGCCTTACCTGATAGCCGCCAGAACACCTTTTTCTCGGCAACCATGAGCTCACAAATTCGCAAGCTGGTGGCTCGTTTCCTCAATAATCCGGTAACGGTAACCGTTAAGCAGGCGGAAAAGACTCCTTCACGCATTGCTCAAGTGGCTTATATCCTGCCTCGAGGCTGTTCTAAGCTGCAGTCCCTCCAGCCAATTTTGGAGCTGGAAGATCCTGAATCCGCCATTATTTTTGTCCGCACCAAGCAGGCAGCCACTGACATGACGATGCAGCTACAGGCTGCTGGTTTTAGCGTCGATGAGTATCATGGCAACCTAAACCAAGCCCAGCGAGAGCGGCTGCTGAGCCGTTTCCGGCGTGGGAATTTGCGCTGGGTGGTGGCGACGGATATTGCGGCACGAGGTATTGATGTGGATCATTTGACCCACGTTATTAACTACGATTTGCCGGACAACCTGGAAAATTACATTCACCGCATTGGACGCACCGGGCGTGCGGGACGTACCGGTAAAGCGATCACGATACTGCACAATATGGAGCGCTACCGGTTGCGTCACCTGGAACGCCATACCCGCCAAACCGTAGAGGTCAAAGATTTGCCGAAGCGGGCGGAAGTAGAAGCTTACCGCATTGAAAAGCTGAAGGTAACGGTGGGAGATGCTCTGGCTGGCGAGCGAGTGGCCTCTTTCTTGCCTCTGGTTGCTCAAATGAGTGAGGACTACGATCTACGGGCTGTGGCAGCGGCGGCGTTGCAAATGGTTTATGACAATGAGTGTCCTAAGTGGCAATCCCAAAGCCATTACATTGACGATCATCCGGCCCCTCGTAAGCCTAACAAGCGTCGCTCTGGCGGCTATCGCGGCGGTGGGGGACGGTCTCGTGGTCCTCGCAATACGCCTCGTCCTCGTCCTCGGTTGGCGTCTTCGGGCGATCGCCGCTAAAAGACTGCTGTTAACTCAGCCAAAGCCTTAAATAAACGGCAAAAGCATCTGTAAGCTAGCAAAAGCTCTACAGGTGCTTTTGTCTTTGGTGTGCGGACTGAGAACACCCACAGCTCAAGTTCTTTCAAGCAACCAACTACCTATTTTTCCATCACTCGACGGTGACCTCTTCTCGGTCCTGCAACAGTTGATGCCCTGTGGTGCCCTCGATCCAAAATCCCTCCGCCAACGACCCTGATCGCTCCACAAACCTCTGCATCGCGTCACACGTTGTGCGGCAATCTTGAATGGCGTGAATGGCTAGCAACGGTAATTTAAAGTCTTCAGCATTTTTCGCAATTTTCTCTCTGGTTGCCACGGTGGCGATCGCCCCAGCCATCGTCGGGCGAGGAGAAACCTGCACCCCCAGGTCGCGACGGGCAACTTTAGCCCATTCCTTGTTGCCAAATGCTTCGTCAAAAGTGGATGAAAAGTCCGCCGCTGGCATTTTTACCTTGGGGTAGTAGCGAGATAAAAAGCCCAAAATCTTGAGGGCTGGCCTGGGAGGCAACGTAGCCGGATTGATTTTGAGGGCTGCCCCCGTGGTGATAATTCCAGCTAGTTTCACCCCATTGGCCTTTGCCCTCTCTTTCGCGAGCCCCGCCGCCAGTACCTGAAAACCACCAAACGATTCACCGATCAGGAAAAAGGGCACGTCTGCCGCCCATTGAAGCTGCTCTTTGGTCCAAGCCACTGCCGCAAACAAGTCCTCCACAAAGTTATCGAACTTGTCAATATGCACACACCCTTCAGGAGCATCAGGTTCGGGCTCAGAATAGCCCATCCCCACCGGATCGAAGCTGGAGCAAACGAAGCCCTTCTGAGCTAGAAAAAAAGCGAGGGGCTCAAAGTAGCCAGAGTGCCAGCCTCCCCCAGGAACGATCAGGCAAATGCCCCGTGGACTGTCGCCGTTGGTGTGGTTGCTCCAAACTCTTGTGGCAAGCTTGGCACCCCGTGGCGAATACAGTGGGTGCGCCGCTGGTTCAGGTGTCGGAGGAACAGCAGGTTTCTTAACACTGGGCACGATGTATGATTCCTTCAACGGTATTTTTGCGCTGTTTTTTTGCTCTGTTCTTTAAGTTAATAGGTGGGTATTGAGCAATGGCTAATGTAATTGCGGGTTTTAAAGACGTTTTGCGTTTTGGCAGCGCACTGTTAATCGTTGGAGTTCTTTGTTTTGGCTTAGTATTTTCACCTCCGGCGATCGCCACCCCTAGCACCGAAGCTACCCCCAGCAGCCACGACTTTATAGGGCCCTCATCAGGACTTTTACTAGGGTCAATTTTCGGCGGACTATTTGCTGGAAATCGCCCGGATAACCTAGGCAGCACCGATGGCACGCTGCAACCCTGTCCCAATAGCCCCAACTGCGTCAACAGCCAAACCAACATCACCGATACCGAACACGCCATTGCCCCCCTGAGCTTCACCGGATCTGCCGATGAAGCCTTTGCCGCATTGGTAACTGTGGTCAAAGCCCAAGAGGGAGCCACCGTAATCACCGAAGAGGCAGATTACCTTTACGCCGAATTCCAAACTTCCCTAATGGGCTATGTGGACGATGTGGAGTTTGCCCTGAGTCGTGAAGAAAACCTGATTCACGTACGTTCCGCTTCCCGGTTGGGGCAGTCAGATTTGGGGCTCAATCGCCAGCGGGTGGAAACCTTGCGGGCGGGGCTGGGTCAGGTGATCGCCACCAGCAACGCCTAGCAAACTAATTATGGTCAGGGGGGGATTTTCGGCGATCGCAAAAAGTTAGGCTACCGTTGAAACAACGTAAAACCGCGCCGCAGGTCACAGCCACCCCCTCCATGACAAACGCCTTTTTCGACCTCACCAACCAAGACGACACCTTTGAAATTACTCCTGGTTTAATTACCATATCCCCCGACGGCGTGCGTGCCCTAGATGGCAACGACATTATTACCGGCTCCCAAGGAGCAGACACCATCAGTGGCAACCGAGGCGACGACATTCTCAACGGCGGCGACGGTCCCGACGTTATTACTGGCGGACGTAACTGGGATACCTTAGATGGCGGTGCAGATAATGACGTGCTGTTCGGCAATCGTGGCAACGACCTAATTCTTGGCAGCGACGGCTCCGACCTGATCCACGGCGGCAAGGCTCAGGACGTAGTGATCGGCGGTCAAGGCAACGACACCCTTTGGGGCGACCTGGGCACCGACACCCTTACGGGAGGAGAAGGTGCTGATGTATTTGTGCTGCGTCTAGACGACACCGCCGGCGACCTAATCACCGACTGGAATTTTAATGTGGACCGCATCGGCTTAGCATTCGGATTAACCCCCGATCAAATCCGCGCTGTCCCTATGCCCGTCCCGGAAATTCCGCCAGAGGGGTTGCCGGAAGGGACTCCACCCCCCAGCGCTCCCCCCAGCGTGATGCTTCAGCTCGCCAGTGGACAAACCCTCGCCGTCATTCCCAACGGGCGGGTAGAGCACTTTACCCTAAATCGCTACGTAGCCGCTGGATAAGGTACCTCGCCACGTTTTCGTTATTAACCTCCACAGCTGCCCACCTGCATTCCCTCTCCTAGTTCGAGAGTGTCGCCAATTTTCTCACCGTTGTGGTAAGCCGCCACGAGGACTTCGCTTGTCTTTCCCCAAGCGATCGCCCCAGACTGATCCAGCCCAATAGCCCCCAAATCCCGCCCATTATTCGTAGACTCACCAATGGACTTATCAAAAGCCTTCCGTAAAGACATCCCATCCGTTGTACGGATCACAATCTTCGCCGCCAAACACTCATCAATAATATCCTCGCCAATTCCCGTGCAGCTCACCCCCGCAAAACCATTGGCGTAATTTCCCGCAGGCATTGCTGAATCACTAACTCGCCCAACCCTTTCAAACCCTTTACCGCCTGTGGACGTACCGGCAGCAATATTTCCCTGCCCATCTAAAACCACAACCCCAATAGTCCCTCGCCCCGCTTCACCATCGCTCGGCTCTGCCAACGTAGAGGCCATTGTCCGCTCGAATCCCCCCCTACGCTCCTCCATCCATTCCCTCAATCGCAAATCCGTCAGCGGATTAAACACCGGCACCTGAAGCTCTCGCAACAACGCTGCCGCCCCTATATCAGACAAGACGCGATCGCGCTCCCCCTGCAAAAACTGCGCCACCTCGATAGGATTCTTCAACCCCGACGTATTAATCAAGCCACTAAACCGCAATGCCCCCCCATCCATCAGCGCCGCACTCATCCGCACCTGCCCGTCGGACTGCAACACCGACCCCGTCCCCGCATTAAACCGAGGCTCATCCTCCAGCAATCGACACCCTAAAACTACTGCCTCCGAAGCGTTACCTCCGCCCACAACACACCCATACACCTGCGTCACGATCCCTTGAAGAATTGAGCGAACCGCCTCAATCCCCCCCTTACTACGCAAAGACCCACCAGCTCCGCCATGAATAATTACACGTGGCGAAGAAATCGAAATAGCCATGCTTGCCCGCCTCGAAGAATGAAACCGTACAACAGGCAAAAGTATACATATATAAATTCGCTTAACTTTCCGAATTTCAGCCCACCCCCCTTACGGTCTGTCGTTTCCAGTATGTACCCCGCCCCTTGCGAAACTTTCCCCAAAAAAGTATTGACAAGGTAATGGAGTGTGCCTATATTAGTAAAGCGCTGAACGGCACACCACC
>CALGDE010000166.1 GCA_937883785.1 uncultured cyanobacterium | reverse complement strand
GTTTGGATTCGATGGCTGATCACTTCCCATCATCTCTCAATCCTGCAACGCCCAACTTTCTTGTCAGTGCCATTGGAGTACGATCGCCCCATCACCCGAAACTATTGGCCCAAAGTTTGGAATGGCTGGTGGCGTGCAACTGATGGCGTGCAGCCTGTGTGTGACGGGCGATCGCCTCATCTCAAGCACAATACCAAGCATTTTGAGCCGTGGAGTCAGGGATCTGTACCCAAGGGACGATGACCTGAGTCACCTTAAAAAGTCGGAAAAAACACAATGTGGCGATTCGCACCATCACACTGGGAGCCTTAAAATCCGCGTAACTTAAGAACATAAGGACAGGGGAAGGAACAACGCTCCACCAAGCCTTTAAACACATACTTTAGAGCACCCTTAACCCTTTCCCTTTCCCCCTCCAATAACTCAATTCAAAGGCAAAGACCTTTGTCAGAGGGCGTCACCGCAAGTCAAATCTGCCACTGGAATCGATGATTTGACTAAGTGTAAACACTCATAAACTCCACAGGACAATAACACCATGGCACAGATCCTGAAAAAGCTTCTAATCAGCACCTCCATCGCCGCTGGCATGGGATTTGCAATTAGTGCCCCTGCTTCCGCCGCTAGCCTCACCAACGCGTCCGTTGACAACGGTTCCTCCGACTATATTCTCTACTGCTTAAACGGCGGTCAAACCACCTCTGACGGTTGCACTGATCTGGATACGGTGCTGGGCTCTGACGCGGGCAATATTGAGCTTGATGGAGACAGCGAAACCCCCGGTGGCTGGGGCGATGCCGTTAGCGTTACCGGCGAAATCAGCGGACAAAGCATCACCGTCAGCAGCTTGACTGCGGCGGACTGGCTGGCGGATGTTGACGGGCAGGAGCTGGGGCTGACTTGGATTACTGACGCTGTAACCGCCCTTGCGGCACAGAATCCTGTCCTCGGCGCAATTTTAGGCTCTGATGCTTCTGTCATCGCTGGCGCTGCGTCTGACCTTTGGGATTATTTAAAAGCTGACAGCGACGCCTTCACAGCGCTGTTTAGCCGTATGAGCGACCCCAATGTTTCCTTTGTGGAAGAAGAGGGAGGCAACATTAATATTGGCTTAATTGGTCACTTCAACGCCTTTGATATTCCTGGCTATGAGGACTTGCTTATTAATGGCTTAGCCGATGCCCTTGATGTTCCGACTGCCCTAGTTGGTGCCCTGTTGGCTGAGGTGGATTTGAGCTTCCAAGCCAGTGAGCTGGTGAAGGTGATTTACAACGGTGAAACCCAGTACAAGTACAGCTTTAGCGCCACCGACACTGGGGTGACTGAGGCGAGCGATGGGGTCTCCCACTCCGGCGAGTATATTGTCACCCTTGAAGGCGCTGGAATTGAGCCGCCCGCTAAGACCCCTGAGCCTTCTTTGATGCTGGGACTTGCTGGGCTTGCTGGTTTGTATGCGAGCAAGCGTAAGCTGCAAAAGTAGAGCTTAGTCCACAGGGCTAATGCCGCTGTTGCTTTTTGTGTTGGCTTGGATTTTCGGCGGCTAGGCAAAGTCTAAAAGCTGAATTCCGGTCCCACGTGTGACTTCACATTTACAACTTTAGGTAGAGCTAAAGAGATGACCGCAGAGGTGTTTTTTTCACCGGCTGCGGTTTTTTGTAGGATGATCGTAGAGTCAGCCAATATTAGTTTCGAAGCGTTCAATGCTGCGATCGCCACTTCAACAGGTCAAACAAAGTCTTCACCAATATCTTGCCGCCGCAATGTTAGGGATATGGGCAATTGTTGGCGGGGCA
Organism: uncultured cyanobacterium; assembly: GCA_937883785.1. Taxonomy (GTDB): domain Bacteria; phylum Cyanobacteriota; class Cyanobacteriia; order CACIAM-69d; family CACIAM-69d; genus CALGDE01. Next base: position 118,228 of record CALGDE010000166.1, on the reverse strand, counting down.
GGGGCGATCGCCCAAACTCCAGCATCGCCGGGAAACAATGCGACGAATGATGCTGAGACACCGGAACGACGACCGGGCGAAGTGTCCCAGATGGAGCTAAATCGATCACTATTGCAAGGTTTAGATCCCCAATCGTCCTTGCAGCTATGGGAGGCGATTAATAACTTGAACGTGTCCTTAGAGCGAGGGTTGGATTTGCCCTGTCGTTTCAATGGTGCCGACGCAAGCCACCTGGATATTGAGGCGGAAGGGTTGACCCAGCCCAGCTTGTGGTTGCCCCAGGATTTGATCGGCGGCAAGGTGGTGCGGGGATGGTACGTGTATGAGTCGATCACTTTGGATAGCGACAATCGGGGAGAAGCGCTGCCGTGGGTGGAGTTGGTAATCAATGAGCAGCCTTGGCAAAACTTGGGATATTTGACCCAGTATCGGGCGCTGGAAACCATGGGGCGATCGGCGTATCGGTTTGGGTATCGATTGCGGGCGTGTAACCAGCGGCAGCAGGTGATTGCGCTGTATATTTGTGGGCTGGAGGAGCAGGGAAATGGTCCCTGTCGGGCCCTATTGTCAGGGGGCGTATCGGCGCGCCTAAACCGCAATGTGTTCGGCTTTTAGGGGCGGTCAGAATTTGTAGGGAATAGTGAAGAAACGCTAATGTAAGTAACCATAAGGCACCCTGTTTTAATCTTTTTTATTTTCCTGTAACTATGGCTGTTTCGGCTCCTCCGTCATCGAAAAAGGCTGCGCCTCCCTATGCCTGTAACACTTTCCAGTGGCGTGGGCATGCCATTCGCTATACCGCCTATGGCACTGGAGATCCGGTGGTGTTGATCCACGGTTTTGGGGCGTCGCTGGACCATTGGCGGAATAATATTTCGGCGATCGCAGACCAAGGCTATCGAGTATTTGCATTGGATTTGCTGGGGTTTGGGCGATCGCAAAAGCCCGCGCTGAAGTATTCCATGGAACTGTGGCAGGATTTGCTGCTGGATTTTTGGGCAGAGCAAATTCAAGAGCCGACGGTGTGGGTAGGGAATTCCATTGGGGCGTTGTTGGCGTTGATGTTAGCGGCGGCGGCTCCGGAGAAAACTCGGGGAATTGCGCTGCTGAATTGCGCCGGCGGGTTGAACCATCGCCCGGAAGAGCTGCCGCTGCCATTGCGAGTGGTGATGGGTACCTTTGAGCGGGTGGTGAATAATCGGCTGCTGGGACCGTGGCTTTTCGACCGGGTACGTCAGCGGAAGCGAATTGAAGGCACCTTGAAGCAGGTGTATGGCAACCAAGATGCAGTGACGCCGGAGCTATTGGATTTACTGTATGAGCCGTCCTGCGATGCCGGTGCCTACGAGGTGTTTGCGTCAATTTTGAGTGCGCCGCCAGGACCAAAGCCCACGGAATTATTGCCCCAAATCCAGTCGCCGATTTTGGTGTTGTGGGGGGAGGCGGATCCTTGGACGCCCATCAAAGGCGCGGATATTTACACCACCTTGGCAAAGGCAGGCGACACTCGTATTCGCTTTTATTCCATCGCGGATACAGGACATTGTCCCCACGATGAGCGCCCTGAGTGGGTGAATCAGCGCCTGGTGAAATGGATGACCAAGGAATTGTAGGCGGCGTAGGTTTTGGTGAACTTGGCTGTGGCTAGATTTTCTGGGGCTAGATGATTGTGGCGATCGCCGTTTCTAGCTGGGGCTTGCTGAGGTGGGTAATTACAAACACTTCCTGAGTGGTCTTGCCTTTGCGGGCGATCAGCTTAAAGCCGCCACGGATCGGCACAGAAACCTTAAGGCGAAACTGGGGGGCATTGGAGCGACCGTGGGAAATAACGGCGGGGGTGACGGTGCCAATGCCGTCAACTTTGGTTAGCCGTTCCAAAATTCTGATTAGCCCAGGGAGATGGGTGGAATGGTTCCACACCAGGCGTCCGGTCAATGGGGAAGGCTTCTGAGAGTCCCTATCTCCCTGGCGTCTAGGCGATCGCCCCCGTTTCTTACCCACGACTTTTACCCACAACAATCCCCAGGAAACCTAAGCTGACAAAACTCACAGTAACAAAACTTAAGCGAGGGATGCTAAAGCACTGTCGATTAGGGCATGTCCTTCTTCGACGGAGTCCACGCGACAGAGTTTTCCGCGCAGTTCTGATGAGCCGGGGAAACCTTTGGCGTACCAGGTCATATGTTTGCGAGCTTGGTAAATGCCGCGCTTGCCTTTGTAATCGTATAGGGATTGCAGATGCTCTTTGGCGCAGATTAGTCGTTCGGCGATCGTCGGTTTGGGCTTGAGCTTGCCCGTTTTTAGGAAGTAATCGATTTCGCCTACTAGGAAGGGGTTGCCCAAAGTTGCCCGCGAACACATCACGCCGTCCGCTTCCGTCGCTTCGAGGCATGCCACCGCTGAGGCGATCGACGTGATATCTCCGTTGGCAATCACGGGAATCGTGAGCTGTTGTTTAACTTTGCGAATCCACTCCCATTGAGCTGCGCCTTTGTAGCCTTGCGATCGTGTCCGGGCATGGATAGTAATCATCGCCGCCCCCGCATCCTGCATACGTTGAGCAAAGTCGAGGATGGTAATTTCGTTTTCATCCCAGCCGATACGGGTTTTGACCGTTACCGGCACATGGACGGCATCAACTACAGTTTTGACGATCGCCTCAGCGGTTTCGGGATCCCGCAATAAAGACGAACCGCCACCGTTTTTGGTGATTTTATTCACCGGACAGCCCATATTGATATCGATAGTGTCCGCTTCCTGGGCAACGGCCATCTCAGCAGCTTCGGCAAGGAAATCGGGGCGACAGTCGAAAAGCTGAATGCTGACGGGACGTTCGGCGGGATCCACGTCCATAATTTTTTTCAGACTGCGAGCATGGTGCACTCCCGACGCCTGCACCATTTCTGTATAGGTCATAGAGTCGGGGGCATAGCGCCGCACCAGTCGCCGAAAGACCAAGTCCGTTACGCCGGATAGGGGCGCTTGAAGGACTCGGCTGTGGACGGAGAAATTGCCGATTTTCAAGGGCGGGGCTAGGCGCGATCGCAATTCCTCACTCAGCACCACCGACTGGTCGCGATCGCCGTCCCAACTGTCCAAGCCGTCAATATTATTCATTGTTACGAGCCTAGGACTGGGGATGGACGATGCGGTCGAACAGCCACAGGGAAGCGCTCATGCCTACAAAATTTGCCGATAGCCCGGACATACACGCCAGCACCACAAAGGTATCCAAAGGGCGCACGATTTTGGTGGTGTCGGACACCATGGCTCCGGTGGGCTGGGATACGCTTTTGGCCACCAGGACACCGATGGAAATACCCGAGCCAATTAGGGCGACGGCAATCCCAGCAAAACCTGCGTAAATGCCCAACCGCAAAAGCTGTACCGTGTCGGATTTTTTCGGCTGTCGGGCGTTTTCTTTTTGCAGCAGCCCTTTGGAAATGCGGGTGTAGCGCAGGCATAACGAGGTGCTGAAGCCGGCGATCGCCACAGACACAATGGCGAAAAAGATAGCGATGCTGACGCCCTGGGAGGAATTTTCTCCGAAAATAATGCCGGGGATGGAAATTAGCAGCAGCAACACCGCCGCCAACCCCAGGGCAATTTGGGTCCAAAAGCCGATCCAGCCCGCAGTTTGCAAGGCGTTGGCGATGCGTCGTAACGAAGGCTTACCGGCCTTGCGGCCTTGTGGTGAACTGGGGGGATCGGGGCGACTCAGCATAGAATAAGACGATAGAAAAATGCAGCGACTCTGCTTTCTTTTTGGCTACTTTCTGTTGGGCTACTCTTCGATTTGATAGCCAAATTCATTTAAATGCATTCGCGACTGTCGCCAGCCCGTTTGCACCCGCACAAACAACTCCAGATGAACTTTACCATTGACCAATCGCTGGATTTGTTGACGAGCCGCCGTGCCAATGGTTTTTAACATGGTGCCGCCCTTGCCAATTAGGATTCCTTTCTGGGATTTACGCTCCACATTAATCGTGGCCATAACCCGCGTCGCCTTTTTGGTTTCCTGCACCTTTTCAATGGCGATCGCCACCGAATGGGGCACCTCCTGGCGGGTGTTCATCAGGATTTGCTCCCGAATCAGTTCGCCCATAATAAAGCGCTCAGGGCTGTCGGTAACCAAATCCGGCGGGTAATAATAGGGACCAGGATCCAGTCCTTCCACCATTGCCTCCAGCAATGGATCCATGCCGTCTCCCGTTAGGGCTGAAAACTTAATCACGTGCCAGCCGTGTTCTTCGGCGATCGCCCGATAACTCTCGTCAATTTCTGCACTCTTCTCCTCCGCCTGCAAATCTGCCTTGTTAATCCCCAGAATGGTTGGGACTTTGGCGCGGCGGACCCAATCGGCAATAAAGCGATCCCCTTTCCCCAGGGGCGCTGAACCGTCCACAACGAAAACCAACACGTCCGCTGAGCGAATAGCACCTAGGGCATTTTGCACCAGAATTTTGCCCAGTTGATGGTGGGGCTTATGGATCCCTGGCGTATCCACTAAAATTGCCTGGGCATTAGGCAGCGTTAAAATTCCCTGCAATCGATTGCGGGTGGTTTGGGCCGTGGGGGAAACGATCGCAATTTTCTGCCCCACCAGTTGATTCAGTAACGTTGATTTACCCACATTAGGACGCCCGACAATGCTCACAAAGCCAGAGCGGAACCCCTCCGGCGCAACGGGAATCGCGCTGAAATCATCCAGGGAAAAACCTGAACCGGTCGCGGGATCAGGGTTGGCAGGCAAGTCGGCGTTTGATGAAGACAACCGTTATGTTCCTTTGGTAATGTGCGTAATGGGTTTTGATGAGGCTTTGTTACCCTAGCAATTTAAGCTACAGTTATAGACTGAAGTTTTCAAAACGCTAGCTTTACCGCACTATCATTATGATCACTCAAATTCTGGGATTTATTTGGGCAGCCTCTGCACTGGGCATGATTGTGCTAGTGCTGCTCCACAGCCCCAAAGGCGATGGACTGGGCGGTATTGGCGGTCAAGCGCAGCTGTTTAGCAGCACCAAAAGCGCTGAAAATACCCTAAATCGGGTGACCTGGACGTTGGCAATTTTGTTTATGGGGCTGACGGTCATCCTAAGCGCCGACCTGCTGGCTAGCCCTCCTCCCGCAGGCTAAGAAGTGGTCGTAGGCTAGATGGTTGCAGGCTAAGTAATTGTTTGACAGCATTAATCAAAGGTTAAGGGACAGGCGATTTCAACGTTTGGCCCTGTTTTTATTGGGAGCCGCCCTTACCCTTTGGGTACTTGTGTGGCGCGGTGCCCCCAGTTACGGTCTCGATGGTGAATTTCAAGGAAGTCGCGTCCCCCCTCTCCAGGTGCATCCTTTGCCTGCCTCCTTGCAAAATTGGTCCCAAGAAACGCGATCGCTTCAGGGCGCTGCCACCTATTTGGAAGACCTGCAGCAACTGCCCATCGGCGGACTGATTTGGACCGAATTTCCCGTGTCGGTTTATTTGGGCGATCGCCAGGAGCTAAACCTATCCACCCTTCCTGGTCAGCAGTATCAAAACTGGCAGCAGGCAGTGCGCCAAAGCTTGGAAGACTGGACTCCGCTCATTCCCCTGGAAGAAACTACAGATCCCGACGCCGCCAATATTCGCTTTTATCCCCGTAAGCCTCCCCTCACCCTGGGACTGGATTGGCAAATCCCCCGCGCCGCTGCCGCTCGCACCACCTTCCGGCTGCGCTGGCAACCCGTAGGTGATCGCCCCCCAGAAGCGGTCACCTTAGTCCAACAATTTGACATTGACTTAAGCCCCGATCTCGCGAAGCCCCACTTACTGGGCACCGCCCGCCACGAATTGGGACACGCCCTCGGACTTTGGGGGCACAGCCCCTTTGTGGACGATGTGATGTATTTTTCCCGCACTGCTAAGCCTCAAGGGATTTCACCGCGCGATCGCGACACCCTGATCGCCCAATACCAGCAGCCCACCCGCTTGGGCTGGGTGGTGCCCATCAAACCTTAATGGCGCTGCCCTAAAGCCGTACTTTGTGCAACGTTGACAGGTTTCTCCGCACTATCTGCATCAACGTAGGACGTTCATGATCAACACAGGACGGCCATGGGACTTTTGCTGTGCTTACTTTTTTAACGTTCAATCGATAAAACTTACGGAAAACCTTCTTATTCGATCCGTAGCGCCCCGAGGGATCGTGTATCGTTTTGTTACTTTACGCGCCATCGTGACACGAGATACTCGCCCCACTGAACCATCGTCAAAGCCATCCTTTACAATTTCCAGTAACTGCTTTTCATGCCCAACTTTAGTGACCTAGCCTGGCGCTCTGTCAGCGCCAACATCATCCATTAAGCGCCATCGTTAAGTACACCGCCCGCTGTTTCTTTGGTATAAAGTTTTTCCCTAAGATTCGCGTTGTCTTCCAGATGGCTCCTTTTTAACAGTTGACTTTTTAACAGCCCATAGAATTGCATTAGCAGAGAAAACGTCCACAAAGCCCCTGGGAAAGATTTCGATCTCCCTATGTCGTAGACGACACCCTTCTACTGCTCGCGCTAAACGCATCTGCTCGCCCGTCTCACCACGCCGTCAGGCTGTTTCGTTCCATGCACTCCCAAAATGGCTCCCGCCCGATCGCCACCAACGATCTCCCTCCCTCAACGGTGATGCCCAAAACCAATGGCGATCGCAGCGACTACAATAACCATCAAGTCAGTCAACATCAAATCCGTACCAAGGACAACGGAGCCCCCCAAGGAGCGTTTCAAAGTGGAACGATGAAAGATCGAAATTTAAAAAATCCTATTGGGCAGGGGCTTACGGCAAACTCGCGGGATAACCAGGGGCATGTGGACATATTGCCCGCTGAGGCAGGGGCGACGGATGAGGCGAAACCCAGCCAACCCACCTCCCATTTTTCGATGTCAAATTCAGCTCCCAGCGACACGGCGGAGCTGGTGATGACCAACCGGGCGTTGGCAATTCAGCAGGATTTATTGACCACCTGGGTAAGAACCGTGCGCATGGCGGCGGGAACCTTGATGGTAAAAGCTCTGCTACAGCAAATTTTAGAGGTATGCCAGGAGTGTACTAACGCGGAACAAGGTAGCTTATTTTTGTTGAATGAAGCGGGGGCGGTGTCCGAATGCCTCCTAGCGCGAGGGGCAACCATTCGCGAACAGAAACGGGCGATTGTCGGCCGCATCCTTGATGATGGGCTAGCAGCTTGGGTCACGGAACATCGCACAATTGGTTGCATTAAAGATACGGTGACAGACGAACGTTGGGTGGTGCTGCCCAATCAGCCTTACACGGTGCGATCGGCCCTATGTATTCCCCTCCAGCGGGGCAATCGGATTTTGGGGCTAGTAACCCTAACCCACGAAACGCCAGAATACTTTTCTGAAGAGTGCGTGCAGCTGATGGAAAAGGTCAGCGATGGAATTGCCCTGGTGTTAGAAAATGCCCAGCTTTACTCTGACCACACCGCACCCATTGTGGAAGGAACCCAAGACGTTATTTTACCGCCAGCGGAAAAGCCATCCCAGTTCTTAGCTCGGGCGCTGTACATAACCACGGCCGAAGGAAAACTACGCTACGTCAACCGCAAATTTGCCACCTTATTTGGCTATCGTCGCCGGGAAATTGCCCGGATGGAGTCAATTTTGGACCTTATTCCAGTGGACTATCAGGATCAATTTGTACAGCAAATGCAGCGGTGCATTGAACGCCCTGACTCACCGGTGGAATGTCAAATCTCTGGGCGCCACCGGGATGGACATTTATTACGACTGGTTTTCTATGCAGAACGCATTCATTTTGCCCGTCAGCCTGGCACCCTGGGCGTGGTGTACGTGGTTCCGCCCCCGTCTCGAGATAGCGCTTATCAGGCGCCAGAAGACTCTGATTTGATGTCTCCCTACAGCACCTCCGATGTGTCCCATTTCTCGGGCTTCGGCTCGGAATTTATGCTGGATACAGATTTTGGCGACAGTATTGAAACGTCGGAAGCATCACAGTAATCTGAGGGCGCGATAGCTTTCAGGGCTCTGAACCTGGCGATCGCCCAAATTCGAGGAACGTTGTCTCGGGCAGTCGAGCAGCGCCAACAGTAATAGCTATCCTAAGGCTCTAGGATTTCTGGCTCACTCTTAATTTGAGCGTCCCTTCGAAAAGGCTACTCAAAAGAAGCTACTTAAAGGACGCTACTCAAACTTCTTACCGTCAGGCATTAGCGCCCCTCGTAAGTTGACCTGGCGCAAATTAGTCCGCAGCAGCTCTGCATTAATCAGAACTGCTCCCGATAAATTTGCCCCAGAGGCATTGGACCACTGCAGTTGTGCCTGAAATAAATTGCAATTACTTAAGTTTGTTTGCCGCAACGTAGACCAACTCAAATTGGTTTCCCGCAGGTTTGCCTTATTTAAGTTGGCACCAGTCAAATCAGTACCCACCAACTTAGCTCGCCGTAAATCACAGCTGTCCAGGTTCGCCCCTAGTAGGGACGCCCCAGACAAAAATGCGTCGGTTAAGTTCGCCCTGACCAACACCGCGTCGTTGAGATTAACCTTGGTCAAATTCGCTTTGGTCAAATTGGCAGAGGTGAAATCCACCCCAGTTAGCTTCGCCTGGTGAAGGGTCGCTTCCCGCAGCATTGCCCGAATCAGCACAGCTTGATTTAAATCCGCCTCGCTTAGATTTGCCTCCACCAAGCTAGCGCCTTCCAAGTTGGTTTCTGACAATTTGGAGCCTCGCAAGGATGCCCCGTCCAGCTTCGCCTGCTGGGTCAAATCTGCCCTCGATAAATCAGCACCAATTAAATTCGCTTCAGCACAATTTGCTTTCTGTAAAGAGGAGCCATCTAGCCGGGCTTCTCGACAATTTGCCCCCCGTAAGTCCGCCCCGTTGAGATTGACATTACTTAACTTTGCTTCTCGCAAGTTTGCTAGGCGGAAATTGGTGCCCTCAAGGTTGGCGTCCCTGAGGTCGCAGCGTTGCAAAGAAATTTCGGGAAGCTCTAGCCCACTTAAATCCGCTTCGTATAGGTTGATCTGATTAAAAATGCGCTCCCCAGATTGGTAGCGTTCCACCAGCTCATTAACTTCCATGCGCTGCATCCCCTATCTGTGAGTGCTTGTTCAAATGCTTACCCCGGTGCTCTCTGATAGTTTAGTTTGGCGAACTCTGTTCTTGCTTCGCTAGAGACTGTCAAAAGAAAACTGCGATTTTAGGCTGATCGCCACTGGCTACCAGAAACAATAGGAGCTAACTGTTCTGTACAGTCTCCTTTCATTGGCCAACCTCTGGGGGACACCGTGGTACATCACCAGTTGTTTTTGAGATCTCCCACTTTCAAAGAACACCTTGCCCTATTTACCTGCCCTATTTAAAAAAATAAATTGGGATGTATAACCCTTGGGGCACAGAGTGTCGAAACGTAACTAACGGCAGCCCCAAACAGGTTCGCTAACTAAGCTTGTCCTAGGCTGCCATAGTGTTTCAATAGAGACACGACACCAAAAATTTTCTTAAGAATTGGCAACAGAAGAGAGGCTAGATCAATAGGGTTGCCTGACATTGCCGAAAAATTTACAGAGACTTTTGAAGTTGTCTCTGAGGGCGTTGTTCAGGGCAGTGGCGATTGCCGATCCTTCTGTGAAGACTTTATGCGTTCACCAGAAAAATCCACTGTGAAAGGCGGTTCGAGCCAGTGAATATCCCCGATATACGGGCATGTCACGGTTAAACGGTAGTTAAGCGCCGTCTCAAAAGCTATCCTGATCGTCAGCTTTTCAATGCCAGCTGTCCTGGTGGGCGTCATCGATTCGGAAGCATTGAGCTGTCTTAGTTTCAGCGTTTTCGAGCAACCTGTTGAGGATCCCGCAGACAGACGGTATTGTCTAATACAGAATTCACCAGGTAATCTTGGTGCAATTCTGATGCAGCGTCGGCAGAGATTTAAATCATCAAGCTAAGTCCTGGTTCAGCTATGGCTGACTTCTTCGGCTAGTTTGAACGACGAGACATCGTAGTGACTTTAGGAGTAAAAGATAGGAAATAGCCGCGAGTGACTCAGGTCATTAAGGTAGCGATAGAACAACTAAACCTGTTAGTTAAATTTTCTAGTGGTACCTGCTTGCATTAGCTATTCAAACTCTAAACTCTCTAAATCACGTCATTGCAATTCGAGGAGTGTTTTATAAATTCATGTCAAGGTTTAAGCGCAGAAGGGAAGTGAGCCCGGCGGCTAAGCGTCCGGACCGGTTCCCAGATTTATTACAGTTCTCACAGGAGCTGACCCAGTCTGTCTTCGGACGACGTAACCCTTGGACTTGGGCCGCCTGTGTTCCATTGGCGATCGCGATCGTCAGCGTATTCAGTTTTTCCGCATCGGCTCAGGACGGTCCTCCAGACGCTGCAACCCTGAAAGGGATTCTAGATGCAATCTGGATCACCATTGCAGCGGTGCTAGTGATCTTTATGAACGCTGGCTTCGGCATGTTGGAAACCGGCTTCTGCCGTCAGAAAAATGCAGTCAACATCTTGTCGAAGAACCTAATCGTCTTCGCGTTGGCCACCATTATTTTCTGGGCAGTCGGCTATTCCTTTATGTTTGCCACTGACAACGCCTTCGTTGGTCTTAGCGGCTTCTTCCTAGGTAGCGACGACCCCGCCACCTACGGTTTGGATCCTTTCCCCGCAGGCTTGCCTGTATCCGTTGCGTTCTTATTCCAGGCTGCCTTTGCTGGTACCGCCGCAACCATCGTCTCTGGAGCCGTTGCTGAGCGGATTCGCTTTGACGCATTCTTGATTTTCAGCATCTTGCTAGTGGGTATTTCTTACCCCATCACCGGTCACTGGGTTTGGAGCGGTAACGCTTGGCTTGGCGACTTGGGCTTCTCTGACTTTGCTGGATCCACCGTTGTGCACTCCGTCGGCGGCTGGGCCGCTTTGATGGGTGCTGCCATTCTTGGACCCCGCATGGGCAAGTATGAAGGCGGTCAGGCTCGCGCCATCCCCGGTCACAACATGAGTATTGCGACCTTGGGCTGCTTGATCCTTTGGATCGGCTGGTTTGGTTTCAACCCTGGTTCTGTTCTTGCTGCTGACGAGACCGTTCCTTACATTGCTTTGACCACCAACTTGGCTGCTGCCGCTGGTGGTGTGGTTGCAACCCTAACCTCCTGGGCAACCTCTGGTAAGCCCGATCTGTCCATGATCATCAACGGCATCTTGGCTGGTTTGGTGGGTATCACCGCAGGTTGCGACGGTGTGGACTTCTTCGGTGCCGTTATTGTGGGTGGCATCGCAGGTCTAATCGTTGTCTTCTCCGTTGGCTTTATCGACTCTGTACTAAAAATCGACGACCCCGTAGGTGCGACCTCGGTTCACTTGGTTTGCGGTATTTGGGGCACTTTGGCTGTGGGTCTGTTTAACACTGAAAGCGGCCTGTTCTATGGCGGCGGCTTCCAGCAGGTGATCAACCAGGTTATCGGTATTGCCACCATTGGTGGTATGACCGTTCTGTTGTCCACCATCTTCTGGTACGTGTTGAAAGCCACCATCGGCATTCGCGTTGAGCCCGATGAGGAGAGCATGGGCTTGGATGTAGGTGAGCACGGTATGGAGGCTTACAGCGGTTTCATGAAGGACAGCACCATGATGGGTTCTGGTTCTTCTTCCGCTGAAGGCTAAAAGACTTTTAGGCTTCACAGGCTTGAATCATTAGCCTCTAAATAGCCTTAAAGACTTTTGCTTTGCTTGAATGGGGCGTTCCTTGACTCTGTCAGGGAGCGCCTTTTTGGTTGTTTATTGTTTTGGGTCAGGCTGCTAACGTTAAATCAGCGTCCGCCACAACGGAAGGGGAAACGTTATGGTCAGTTCGATAAAAATAGGACAATTTTGAGTCATGTAATGGAGCTGAATCCCCACTATTGGCTTTGCTAACCCTTTGCGAACGATGACCCTTAGCGATCGCGGAGGGTTCTACCATTTCAAGGGTTAACCATAGGCCCGTTAAGATCGTTTGTGGCAAAACCCAAGATTAGCTACAATGCTTATCGCTACGGCAGATCTAGCTAGTGATAGGCTGCATCAGGTAGCAAGCAGGGCGGCATGGCCAAGTGGTAAGGCAGAGGATTGCAAATCCTTTATCCCCAGTTCGAATCTGGGTGCCGCCTTTTTAAGTTCTTGAATACTTGAATGCTGGAATATTTGAATTCTGGAATATTTTAGGTTTGGACTATAAGTTCTGATGGTTGGGCACGTTGAAGTTTATGGCTAGTGCGATCGCCGCCGCAGCACATTCAATAACGTAATAAAGTGCTCAGGTGGGGGTGCCTCGGTGGAAATGATTTCTCCGGTGCGTGGGTGCATAAATCTGAGCTTCCAGGCGTGGAGGGCTTGTCCAGGGAGGTTGACGCCAATTTTGGTGCGGCTGGATCCGTAGGTGCGATCGCCCACCATAGGGTGCCCCATATCGGTGCAGTGGATGCGGATTTGGTGGGTGCGTCCGGTCTTGAGTTCAAAGCGCATGAGCGTAAAGTTGCCCATGCGTTCTTCGATGTACCAGTGGGTGATGGCGCGGCGACCGCCTTTTTCTTCCGGGACGATCGCCTGGCGTTTGCGATCGTTGGGATTTCGCCCCACGGGCTTGTCGATAATGCCATCGCTGTGGCGGGGAGAACCGAAGACGATGCCAAGGTATTCTCGATGGGCGGTTTTGTGGCGGAGCTGAGCCTGGAGGTGCTGGTTTGCCAGGTCGGTTTTAGCGAACATAATCGCCCCGGTGGTGTCCCGATCCAGGCGATGGACTACACCAGGACGTTTGACGCCGTTAATGGCGGGCATTTCCATTCCCGGTAGGGTCTGGCAGTGGGCCAGCAGGGCGTTAACGAGGGTGCCGTCTTCGTGACCGGCAGACGGGTGAACCACCATCCCGGCGGGCTTGTTAACCACAATGACGTCCCGGTCCTCGTACAGTACATCCAGGGCGATCGCCTGGGGTTTCAGATTGATGGGCTGGGCAGCGGGGATAGTCACTTCGAGGTGATCGCCCACGGCTAACATCAGCTTTTTGTTGGTACACACCACGCCATTGTGCTGCACTTGCCCCGCTTCGATTAGCTTTTGGAATCGCGATCGCGACAGATTTGGCCACTGCTTTGCCAAATATCGATCCAGCCGCTCCGCCATCTTTACGACACAGCGATCAGGCTGATCCTGATGATGACTCGCCATCAACGAAGGGTCAGGTGCAGGCGGAGAAAGTGGAGGACAATCTGAAGACAAAACAGTTACGGGGCGTCGGGAAACAACAAAAAGCAATTGATGGGTCAGCAAAAGTTACGCCGACCATCCCTCAAATTATCGGTCAAGCTGACTATTAATTCATCAATTAAATTTAGAGCTTGTCTTCCCAGGCTAATTCTCCCAACCTCAAAACGCGGCTTCTCAACGAGGTGGGACCTGCTGTACTTGTGGCTATTGACCTTGCAAAGGTTGCAAAATCGCGGGAAACTCCCAGTGCCCACCCGGAACTAGTGTCGATCCGTCCCACAATCTCCGCTCGCTAAGCGTCCCTAATTCCTATGGTTTCTTTTATGAAAACGCTCTGGAAAGCTCTATACCAAGACCGCGAATTCATCCACATCATGGAGATGGTGGAGGGGTTGGTATCCCGGATTTTGTCGGTGGCGATGGTGGCGGTGATCCTCGTAGCCTGTGTTGACCTGGTATTTCTCCTCAGCGGTCAGCTAACGGATTCACCCGATGGATTCTTTACCAAGGAGCTACAGGATATTTTTGGGCGCTTCTTGAGTATTTTGATCGCTTTGGAAATTCTGGAAAATATCACTGCCTATCTACGGAAGCACGTGGTGCAGGTTGAGCTAGTGGTGGCAACGTCTCTGACCGCTGTCGCGCGGAAAATCATTCTGCTCGATCTTAAGAAGGTTGATGGGACGGAAATTATTGGACTGGCGTTGGCGATCGCGGCCCTTTCCCTGAGCTACTGGCTAATCCGCGAATCAAACGGCGGCAAGGGCAGTACCGGCTTCTTTAAGCGCAAGCCTTAGGTGGCGTAAGTCTTAGATTACGTTTCAATTGCTTGCTCGCTCTTTTTCCGTGGGCTCTGATCAAGCAAATAGTGGCGTGAAGGATGCTGCGATCGCCCTATCGGTTTGGGATCCGGCGCGGTATCATCAAATATCCCAATAGCTCAGTCCACTTCTGGAGAGCGGATGTCCTTTGCCGGATATTTCACGGGGTTAACACGACTTACCACGCCAACCGCCGCCCGCCATGTTTGAAGCCCTCGCCGATCGCTTTGAGTCCGCTTGGAAGTCCCTGCGGGGTCAGGACAAAATCAGCCCGGAGAATATCAAAGACGCCCTGAAGGAAGTGCGTCGGGCTTTGCTGGAGGCGGATGTCAACCTAAAGGTCGTTAAGCAATTTATTTCCGACGTAGAAGCCAAAGCCCAGGGGGCTGAGGTGGTCAGCGGCGTTGATCCCGGTCAGCAGTTTATCAAGATCGTTAACGATGAGCTGGTGGCGTTGATGGGGGATAGCAATGTCCCGTTGGCGCAGGCGGACCAGGCTCCGACGGTTATTTTGATGGCGGGCTTGCAGGGTACCGGTAAAACTACGGCGACGGCGAAATTGGCGCTGCATTTGCGCAAGGAGAAGCGTTCGGCGCTGATGGTGGCGGCGGATGTGTACCGTCCTGCGGCGATCGACCAGTTGAAAACCCTGGGTAAGCAAATTGATGTGCCGGTGTTTTCCCTGGGACCCGACGGGAATCCGGTGGAGATTGCTCGGCAAGGGATTGAGAAGGCGAAGGCTGAGGCGATCGACACGGTGATTGTGGATACCGCCGGTCGATTGCAGATTGACCAGGACATGATGGACGAGCTGGGGCAAATTAAGAACGTGGTTCAGCCCCACGATGTGCTGCTGGTGGTGGATGCCATGACCGGTCAGGAGGCGGCAAACCTGACCCGTACGTTCCATGAGCAGATTGGGATTACCGGCGCCATTTTGACCAAGATGGACGGTGACTCGCGTGGCGGCGCGGCGCTGTCGGTGCGGCAGATTTCTGGACAGCCCATCAAGTTCATCGGTGTCGGTGAAAAGGTGGAGGCGCTCCAGCCGTTTTATCCCGAACGGATGGCGTCGCGGATTCTGGGTATGGGTGACGTGCTGACCCTGGTGGAGAAGGCTCAGGAAGCGGTGGATTTGGCTGATGCCGAGAAGATGCAGGAGAAAATCCTGACGGCGCAGTTTGACTTTGATGACTTCCTGAAGCAGACCCGGCTGATGAAAAATATGGGGTCGCTGGCGGGGATGGTGAAGATGATCCCGGGGATGAACAAAATTGGTTCGGATCAGTTGAGCCAGGCGGAGGCCAAGCTGAAGCAGGCGGAGTCGGCGATCGGGTCAATGACAATGCAGGAGCGGAAGGACCCAGATTTGTTGGCCGAGACCCCCAGTCGGCGGCGGCGTATTGCCAAGGGGGCTGGTTTGGCAGAGAAGGACGTGAGCCAGTTGATTAGCGATTTCCAGCGGATGCGGGGTTTGATGCAGCAGATGGGGATGGGGAATATGCCGGGTGGTATGAATCCCTTTGCGGGCATGATGGGCGGTGGAATGCCGGGTATGGGTGGCGGGATGCCGGGTATGGGTGGCGGTGGTGCCCAGCCGGGTTTCCGAGGTTACAACCAGCCGGGCGGTGGGCGTAAGAAGAAAAAGAAACAGAAGAAGCGCAAAGGCTTTGGAGAACTGTAGGGCGCATATTCCGCAGGTTGCCAGGGTTAGGTTGGATTGAGGTTCAATCCGCATTGCATCACTGTCGGGTTGAGCAACCTGTGGAAAGTGCGTCGAACTTAGGCTATTTCTCTTTCACTTCTTGTGATTTTGGTGATTGAGCGTTGGCGAGTCCCTTCGGCACCCACCTAGCGATCGCTGCGGTTAACTGTGACTCTGCATCATAAATTTGAAGCCTTGATGTAGACGTCCCTGATTTTATGCTTTCTGGACAAGGTAGCGCCTGCGCATACATCGAATTTTCCTCGAGAACTTGTCCCGTTTTTGCCACCACTAATTTTACATTCGCAGTCTTTTCCTGGCGCTTAATGGTGACAGCTTGGGCTCCAACATAATTACAGGTCTCAGTTTCAGTGGGCTGGTCTGGATAGACGCACACTACAACCTGCGCTGTGGCAACGTCTCCTGCCACTTTGGGACCTTCGCCAAGGAATTCGTTACGAACGGCGAGCAAATCTCCGTCTTTTTCAATTGCCACTGCGATCTTTCCCGTCGCGTTGGCATCGTAATCTGCCGCTTCCGGTACGCCTATCCCATCACAGGCCGCAGCTAGAGGCAACAGGGCTTCCGAATTGTCAGAACAGCCGAGCGTTGCGAAGGGAAGTGTGATCGCGATTAACGCGGCAAGGGATCTGCGAAAGGATGGATGATGGGTAGTGCACATACAAAAAACGCCCTGAGATTCGAGGTTAAATTATAAAAACCACGTGAGCATACAGGAAAACTGCTCGAGAATCATCTAAGGGCGATACCATTCTGTCCCAGCGTATCTTTGAAGATGCGACGAAAAACGGGGCATTTTCATGGGTGATTTATTCGGGCGCTGGCGATCGCCCCCAGTCCTTAACATTCCAAGTATTGGCATCCCAAGGAGTAATCGCCACGCCTTGCAGCTGGTTACTAACTGCGGCATTTTGAGTGCGACCAATCAGCGGAATAATCGCCACATCTTCTATTAGCAAATCGTTCATTTGGATAAACAGTTCCTGACGCTTTGCCGGGTCTAGCTCGGTGCGCGATCGCTCCCACAGCGCGTCATACTCCGGGTTGCAATAGCGGGCATAGTTGTCCTTATTCCAATCGTTAGCTTTCGAGGAAATCTCATCACAGGTCCACCACTGCATCGTTGCGCCAGGCTCCGGGCTGGTGTTGCCCGTGGTAAACATTTGCAGATCCGTTTCAAAGCGGTTTACGGTGTCGGGATTACTGGGATCGCCCGAGAAAAATACCCCGGCGTCAATGGTTTTCAACTCCACACCCACCCCTAATTTCTCAAAACTTTGCTTGATAATTTCCTGGGTTTTCTGACGCAATGGATTAACAGACGTGGCAAAGACAACGCTTAGTTCAACGCCATCTTTATCGCGAGTACCGTTGTTGTTGCTGTCAACCCAGCCCGCCTCATCGAGAATTTTTGCCGCCTGTTCTGGGTCGAATTTAAATTGCTCTTTCGAAGAACGGTAAACCGTAGGTGCCCGCAAAATATTGTAGGCAACCTCCCCGGTGGGACCGTAAAGCTGCTCCGAAATTAGCTGGCGATTAACCGATAGCGCCAACGCCTCACGCACCGCCTTGTCGCTTAAAAACGGATGGGGAAATTCGACGCTCGACTTTTCACCGTCAGCGGTTTCTTGATTGGGATCAGTAAAGTTAACGTATAGCCGCTCTGCTTGGGGACCGGAAACCGATGCAATGGACCCAGCGCCCCCCGCTTGAAGCTGCTTCAGCACCGCCGCCTCCACCTGAGGGTTGTAAGCAAAATCCGCATCCCCCGTTTGCAATACCGCTCGGGCCGCCGACGTGGCATCGCCACCGCCCTTAATTTCCACCTGGGTGAAGGCTAAGCTGTCCAAATCTCGAAAATTGGGGTTGGGTTCATAAACCACCAGATCCCCCGGCTTAAATTGGGTCACCCTATAGGGACCCGTACCCACGGGCACCAGATTCGCCGGAGCCTCTTTCGCATTAGCGCCGTTGTACTCTTCAAAAATATGGCGCGGCAGGATCATCCCGTTTAGCCCCACAAAGGGCTGGGACCATGCTGGCGTTACATCCTTGAAATTGATGCGCACCGTAAAGTCATCCACCGCCTCCACCGATTCCACGCTGGTGTAGTCGGAGCCGCTGGCCGCCGCCACCTCAGGATTGCTAAGAAACTCGTAGGTGAACACCACATCGGCTGCCGTAAAGGGCTGACCGTCGGACCATTTCACATCTTGCTTCAGCTTCCAGGTCACCGACTTGCCATCTTCGGCTACGCCACCGTTTTCCCGCGTTGGCTCTTCCGCTGCTAAAAACAGCACCATATTGTTGTCGTTGTCGTAGCTAGCCAAGGGCTCATAGGTGATGCGTGCCGCTTCGTAGTCCTTAAATCCGCTGGATAGGTGAGGATTTAGAATCGTTGGCGCTTGCCAGTACAGTAACTTCAATGTTTCAGGATTGCGATCGCCCCCAAATCCAGAACCACTGGGAGCACCGCCGCAAGCGGCTAATGTTAAACCACTGGTGAAAATCAGCGCCGCTGTGGCAAGGGATCGCCCCACAGATCGTCCCGTGAGTCCTCGCAAGCAAGGTCGTTGCTTTTGGGATTGAGAGTGAAATTGGGACTTTGAGAAGGTGCGGGGACGAAAGGGCAACATAAGGGCAAATCTTACGGCGAATTTTGCTGTGGTCAGTTGATAAAAAACAGGACGATTTTGAGTCACGCAATCGACGCTGAATCCGCACTTCGACTCCGCTCAGCGATCGCTGACTGTTCTACTAATTCAAGAGTCAATCATAAATAGTTGACCCCTATCCTAATCAAGTAATGGGAATTTTCAGTATCTTACTTACGCTGACAGAAATATTTTGAGCACCTACCTATCAGAGGGCTAAGCTGCCAAGTTTGCCCAAGGTCAGCGCTCAGGACCGTAATGGCGCTATGCTGTGAGGCCCGACCCCCATCCCCAATGGGTAAGTCATTCAAAGGTCCTTGAATGCTCTAGATTAAAGATAAGGGTTTAGTGGTCGCCATCATTTAAACTCCAAAGCCTTTAACTGTAGCGGTTTCAGTCCCTAAACTTTCCTGTTTTGAAAGGGCATGTACTCCCCACTGTGCAAGGCTTCTGGTCCCTAATTGATGACACGCCCCAGGAAATCAGGGAAATCGCACTACTACTGTCTCGTAATCGCCAAGCGCTGCTATGTTGTCCTACTTGCGCCCAGATCTGCTAGATTTAGCAGCCTATACGCCCCATCCTGCCGGTGCGACGGACCAGGCGATTACCCTAGACCATTTGGACACCAATGAATCTCCCTATCCTTTGCCTGAAGTGCTGCGGGCAAAGTTGGCGGATACTTATGAGCACCATTTAGAAACCAACCGCTATCCCGACGGTGGTCATCGGGCTTTAAAAAAGGCGATCGCTGAATACGTTAACGGCTCCTGCGGTCCCATCAGCAACGGCACCTCCGAAAAGATTACGCCTCAGCAAATTTCCGTGGGCAACGGCTCCGACGAGCTGATTCGCTCCCTACTAATCGCCACCTGTTTAGGCACTGGCGGCAGCATCCTTGCCGCAATGCCCACCTTTTCCATGTACGGCATCCTGGCAAAAACCTTGGGAATCCCGGTGGTCACTATCGGGCGAAATGAAAATAAAAACTTTGGAATTGATTTAGATGCGGCGCGAGGGGCGATCGCCAATACTGATGGTCCCCCGGTGCGAGTGGTGTGGATGGTGCATCCCAACTCTCCCACCGCCAATGCTCTGACCCCAACGGAACTAAGCTGGCTGCGGGGAATTTCGTCGGATGTGTTGGTGGTCATCGACGAAGCTTATTTTGAATTTAGCCAGCAAACGGTGGTGGGGGAGTTGGCGGCTCGCCCCAACTGGGTTGTTTTGCGCACCTTTTCCAAAGCATTTCGGTTGGCTGCCCACCGTATGGGATATGCCGTTGGTCACCCAGACTTAATTCAGGCGCTGGAAAAAGTGCGGCTGCCCTATAATTTGCCCAGCTTTTCCCAGGCGGCGGCATTGACGGCGTTAGCCCACCGCAACGAGCTGCTGGCAGTGATTCCTGAAATGGTGCGCGATCGCGATCGGCTGGGTCAAAACCTGCGGAGCCTAGGAAAATTCCAGGTGTGGAATAGCGCTGCCAACTTTATCTACCTGCGCCTGCGCCCGGAATTTGCTGGCGATAATCCCGATGCCAAGCTGGAAGAAATTACCACTGCAATGAAAGTAAAAGGTACGTTGATTCGCCATACCGGCGGAGGCTTACGCATCACCGTGGGGACGCCAGAGGAGAATGAGCGAACTTTGTTGCGGTTGAAAGAAGTGCTTGGGTAATAGGGGCGCAAAAATCAGAGCTACCAAATCCAAGGGACCAATCGGGTGCTGTTATTTTGGTAGGCCTGAAAATCGCTGTATTTTTCACCCATTGACTTCTCTTTCTCAAGAATTCGCTGAATATAAAGGGCAAAAACCGTGAGGGGTAAAATGGCTGACCACAGCACTCCAGACACTACTGCAAAACTGCTATAGCGCATTAAATCACCGAAGTAGTTCACATTACGAACCGATCGCCAAATTTCCGTATTCACCAACTTCGCGCCCATACTTTTTGCGGTCATTTTCTGTACGTCTGCCGCCGTGTTGATTAGGCTGCCGAAAATGTACAAGAGTAGGGCGATCGCCATAGGAACGTAACCCAAAGGCTCGGGATTGGTAAAGGCAAAATATCCTGGCAGGGCATAAAAAACACCCACAAATAACAACACGGAAATAAAGGTGGGAATATCAGCTTCCTCGGTGAAAATCACCGCTTTTCGCATGGGGAAAAGATACTGTTCCAACAACCACCAAAAACAATACCCTCCGTGCAAACACAGGTAAATCACTTGGCGAGCATCTTGAATTCCATAAACCACCGCCAGCCCCAGCATAAGTACCAGCGTTAAACCTTTGGCGATATTAATTGCCGTTAATTGCGTGAGTTTCATTACTCCAATTTCCCCTAAAACTTGCCTTTCAGAGCCTCAACACAGCGGGCGCAAATGTCTGGATCTTCTGCATCATCCCCAACAGTTTCGGAATAATCCCAACACCGCTCACACTTTTTACCGCTAGCAGTCACAACGCCAATTCCCCGAGATTCAGACTCCAGGGCATACTTCAAACCGTTTAACGGAGCCGTTTCCATTACCAGGTCCACCTCTGAGGTTAGAAAGAGATAGCGCAGTTCATCAACTTTATTGGAGCTGTCTTCCAGAGGGCTTTCGGGATTGAATTTGGCAAGGCGATCGCGCAGCTCTTCATCACCCGCGTAGAACAACACCTTGGCTTCTAGGCTAGAACCAATAGCTTTGTCGTTCCGAGCTTGTTCCAGAACTTGATTGACGTCACCGCGAATATCACGGATCTCCTGCCATTTCTCTGCTAGCTTCGGCTGTTTCCATTGCTCTTTCAGCTTGACCCAGCCAGCCTGAAATACCGACTTCTCAGGCACCTCATAAGGCAAAGCTTGCCAGATATCTTCAGCCATATGGCACATTACTGGGGCGATCGCCCGCACTAGATTTTCCAAAGCCACAGCGATTACAGTTTGACAACTACGGCGTCGGAAGCTATCGGAGGAACTGATATAAAGCCGATCTTTGGCGATATCTAGATAGAAGTTGGACAAGTCAACAACGCAGAAATTTTGCACCGTTTGGAAGAATTTGAAAAATTTAAACGTTTTAAACGCTTCGGTGATTTCATCAAAAACTTCCGTGATCCGGTGGAGCATATACCGGTCCAGCTCCGGCAATTTATCGTAAGGAACAGCATCTTTTTCTGGATCAAAATCGTGCAGATTTCCTAACAGGAATCGGGATGTATTTCGAATTTTTCGATATACATCGGACATCTGTTTCAGGATGTTTTTGCTGATAGGAACATCCGTGGAATAGTCCACCGATGAAACCCACAGTCGCAGCACGTCGGCGCCGTAGGGCGGCTCCTGTTTTTGATTATTGCCGCCGTTGATCACCACCATGGGATCGACCACGTTGCCCAGGGATTTACTCATTTTTCGTCCCTGTTCATCGAGGGTAAATCCGTGAGTCAACACCGTTTTATAAGGGGTTTGACCTTGACTGGCAACGCTCGTCAACAAACTGGATTGGAACCAGCCGCGATGTTGGTCGGATCCTTCTAAATAAATGTCGGCGGGATATTTCAAACCGCGCTGTTTGACCACCGATGCCCAGGACGAACCGGAGTCAAACCATACGTCCATGGTGTCGGTGCTCTTGATATAAGTGCGCCCATTATCGCGATACTCCTCTGGCAGCAGCTCCTCCACGGACCAATCCCACCACACATCAGAACCATGCTCTGCAATTAGGTCGCGAATTCGGTTCAAGGTGACCTCATTCATCAACGCTTCGCCGGTTTCGCTGTCGTAAAATGCCGGAATCGGCACTCCCCACGATCGCTGTCGAGAAATACACCAGTCAGACCGCTCACCCACCATGGATTCAATGCGGTTCTGACCGGAATCGGGGATCCAATTCACCTCGGAGATCGCCCCCATTGCCGCCTCTCGGAAGCCATCCACCGACGCAAACCACTGCTCCGTGGCTCGGAAAATGGTCGGCTTTTTGGTGCGCCAATCGTAGGGATATTTGTGGGCGTAGGGCTCCTCCTTCAATAGGGATCCCGCCTCCTTCAGCGCCGCAATAATTTCATCGTTCGCAGTTTTCAGGACATTCAAACCCTCAAACTTGCCCGCTTCCGCCGTAAACGTCCCTCGCGCATCCACCGGAGACAACACGCCAAGATCGTACTTTTGTCCGGTAATAAAATCTTCCTGACCGTGGCCGGGAGCCGTATGCACCAAGCCGGTTCCAGATTCCGTCGTGATGTAATCGCCGCCGAGAACAATGGGGGATTCGCGATCAAACAACGGATGGCGATATTTACACTGCTCCAGGGCCGCCCCTTTGAACTCCGCCACCACCGTCGCCGTGGCTCCCACCGTTGCCGCCAGGGACTCCACCAAATCCTTCGCCACAATCACATGATCAAAGGTCAGCGGCTCCTCAGCCCTCTCCAACTTCACCGCCACATAATCCAGCAGCCCATTCACCGCCACCCCCAAATTACCGGGAATGGTCCAAGGGGTCGTGGTCCAAATCGCCACCCCCAAATTCTCCAAACTGCCCAACGCCGGCTGCAATTCCTCACTTAGCGCTGTGATGGGGAACGCCGCATAGATAGACTGGGAGATGTGGCCCTCGGGATATTCCAGCTCCGCCTCCGCCAGGGCTGTTTGGGAACTGGGGCTCCAGTGGACCGGTTTCAAGCCGCGATAGATGTAGCCCTTCAGGAACATCTGCCCGAACACTTTAATTTGCGCTGCCTCATAGGCCGGGTTCAGGGTCAAATAGGGTTCATCCCAATCCCCCCAAACCCCAAAACGCCGAAACTGTTCCTTCTGCCCCGCCACCTGCTCCAGGGCATACACCTTCGCCTTCTGACGCAACTTCATCGGCGTCAAATCCTTGCGCTCATCCTTCTTCAGGGTTTTGAGCACCTTTAATTCGATGGGCAACCCATGGCAATCCCAACCGGGGATATACCGCACCTTGCGCCCCTGCAACAGGTGATAGCGATTGATGATATCCTTCAGCACCTTATTCAGGGCGTGCCCCATATGCAGCGACCCATTGGCATAGGGCGGTCCATCATGGAGCACAAACGGCTCACCGGGATTGGACTTCGCCAACGTCTCATAAACCTGCGACTCAGACCAAAACTGCTGAATCTCCGGCTCACGGGTTTTGGCATTGGCCCGCATGCTGAAGGGGGTCTTGGGGAGATTAACGGTTTCTTTGTAGGACTTGTCGCTCACGGGTGGATCCTGGCAGGGCTGAACATGGCATCGCAATATTCTATCCCTTGGCTGCCAGCGACGGTTGAACAATTAGGTTCTGCGCTACGGGAATCTGAAGCGCTAACTGGAACAGATGACGATATAGCTACTTAAAACCTGACGTCAGGCACTTGGCAATCTATACCCTGACTTTTCCCATCACAGACTCATAATCCTCAGAAAAGTCTTTCTGGAAATGGATAAAATGGAACAGATCTGCATATGGAAGCAGAATTATATCTGACACTCCAGTACTTAAGTCTGGGCTGGGATAGTTGGATATTTTCTCTCTAACTTGGCGTTGTAACTCTTTGTTGATGCAGTGCATCTTGATCATACCTTCAACTCTAGAAGAGTTCCTAAGTCGATATAAATACTCGCTCAGTAAATTTCCCACCTCAGGGTAATAGTGAAAGTCTTCACGCAATAAGATCTCCTCAATAATATCTCTGAGCTTGATATGAGCAGCAATCGTGTGAAGTCCAACAGGGATTCCATCAAAGCAGATTAGTGAAGGAGTAAAAACATCTCGGAGATTACGGAAATCAAATTTTTCTGGATATTCAGCGTGTTCACCTCCTCTGTCCTTCATTCTGCTCAAGCACTCAACTCCCAGCAACTGACAAGTAATCATATGTCTGGACAAGATTATGTCCAACCTCATGATTTTCAACTTCTCTAGCCTTTTATTTTCACTTTTGTCGCTCCTGCGGTAAAAGATATCAACAATCGACAATGTTATTAGTATTCCAATGCTCTCTGTTGCTAATCCTTGTATATAGTCATTGAACGGGTATTCATCAGGGATAAAGAAATCTAGGGTGACTAGAGCAACAACCAAGGAGAAGATTGCAAGAAAAATCCACTTGTAATACTTGCTATCTCTGAAGTCTTGAAACGCTGATCTAGTGGATTTAGCCAGTCTTCTGCATACGCTAGCTAAATAATATTTTTTGTTCCACCAACCAATTATGAAAAATTTTGCGCCTGAGCTCTGTATCCTGTACTTTCTTAAGATCTCCAGAATTGAATATGGCTTGCTACTTTTGACTTCCTTCATTCTCGGAAATACTCTCTTTCTCCGATGGGCTTGAGGCTGGGTGAGTGGGGCGGGGCGATCGCTAACCCACAGCAGCAAACTCCGTAAACTGTCGCACCTGAGGGTCTTGAAACGCCAAAACAATATCCGACTTAGCAATCCCCTCCCGCACCAACTCATTTGCAACCCCCTCTTCCGTCAAATCCTCCTCCACCCAAATCTTGTCATCACAGATCCGCAGATAAACCGTCATTCCCATCACTCGGCGCGATCGCTCCCAGCCCACATTCATCCAAATAAAACTACGCTTCAACTCATCCACAATCAAAAAACTTTCCACTGGGTTATCTGGGCGATCGCCACACAACTCTAAATGTCGCCCCAAAACCCGCTCAATTGCCCCACTAAACTGCGTCAATTTATCCATCGTATAATCACCTCCCTCTTGAGACCCTTTCCATCTACCTTGTAACAAGGATTGACCACTCAATGAGTGTTGGGCGATCGCTTAGCATGGGAGTGGTGTTTTTGTGCTTGGGCTATGGCTTACAGTGACTTTACCTTTGAGCAGGCGATCGCCTAATCCGGGGTTGGGAAGGCGATCGCCTGTAGCAACCATTAAAGCTAAGCTAAAGATGACTGTTTTCAAAAGGGTAAGCAGCCATGCCGCTCCTGAATAAAGAAGCAAACTATACGTTTAGTTCGTTCTTTCAACTCCCCTACGATGTGGATGAAGTCCTGGCGGAGTTTGATTATCAGTATGCTCAGCGGCGGTTGACTTTGCCTCGGAGCGATCGCGACATTCCAGAATTAGAAGGATTGCGATCACAAATTGAGGGCAGTCTACCCTACGTACAACTAACTAGTGAAGCAGCCAAACGAGAAGTTTTAATTGCCCCTGTTTTGCTGTTAGTTGCACGAGTTTGCCAACAAATTTTGCGATTTGAGTATCCACTCAAAATCAATAACTGGCTCCAAGGTTCCCTGGATTACTTACTTCGCTCAGATAATCAGATTGTTGTCATTGAAGCTAAGCGCGATGATCTTACCCATGGATTCACTCAGTTGGCGGTAGAAATGATCGCACTGTCAATGGGGGAAAATGCACCTCCAACCATCTACGGAGCAGTGACCATGGGCAACTTTTGGACTTTTGGTTACTTGGATCGGGATAAACAGATTATTGTCCAAGATATTGGTGGATTTCGAGTTCCCGATGACCTGGACGAGTTGGTCAGAATTCTAATAGGAATTCTTGAAGACTCGGCACAGAGCTAGGGCGATTGGTAACCCTTTCCGAAACGGGATTGCCGATAGAAACCATGCCCGAACTTCCCAATTTTAATTTGAGTTTTGTGCGCTTCTCCTACGACTTGGATACGCATTAGATTTTGAGCTGGGACGATCACCTTAACCTTCAGAACTTTGCTTCTTCATCGGTAACCGGCTCAAGATTGTGGAGACACTGAGTTCCATTTCTAGCAGCTTGGATAACACAGGTAAAGGCGTTTCTCCCTCGAATAGGCAGGGCGATCGCCCCGATTGAAACACCAGCACAGATTTATCATCGGGATCCACTAACCATCCCACCTCACATCCATACTCCATTGCGTACAAAACATTCCCCGCCACCCGATTGGCGCTTTGCCCCGACGACACAATCTCAATCATCCAATCCGGTGCAACTGTGACATCATCCAGCGGCGCCCCTGACTCATCAAAAGCAATATTTTCCCAACGCAGAATCGCGATATCTGGAACGATAGACCGCGAACTAAAAGTACATCGCAGTTCTGGAAATGCTGCTCCAAGCTCCTGAGCTTCCAAAATGTTGCTAATAGTCTGAGCCAACTTTAGCTGAAGTCGAGAATGACGTGATTTAGGCATCGGTTTCTGGAAAACCTGACCGTTGGTATATTCGCTAGCGGTCTCTGTTTCCGGCTGGCTCAGAAAGTCGTCTAGGGATAGTTTTTTGGGAGAAGCTTGAGTGGCGAGGCTCATAGGGGCAATCAGGTGATCTTTCTCTATCATAGTTGCCATGTTGGGAATGGGGAGAAGTGGGGCGATCGCCTAGCATAGGAATAGAATCATTAAGCTTGCGCCATGGCTTACGGTGACTTTACCTTTGAGCGGGCGATCGCTTAATCCGAGGTTGGGAGGGTGATCGCTTTGATTCTCCGCAAGACTCTCAAAACCCCCTCGAATCCCGCAGATCCCTGTCCAAAAATTGAAAAACTTACAGGGCGGCTGTAGCGATCGCCTTCCACTTTCAGAAATATAAAATCATCCCCATTGGTCACCATTAAAAATAGAGGGCGATCGCGATTAGGATTAGCGCAGGCATAGGCTAAAGCCTGAGGGACTCCCGTTGATGCCGAAAAACGCGGACGCTTTGATTCCACCAATACTAGCCAGAGCTGCTGAGCAATAATCAGCCCATCAATGCGCCCCGAATACACTTCATCACCATCGGGAATGGTAAGAGTCACACTTTTCTCAGCTTTGAACTGAAAAGGTGAATTAAGAAAGCGGCGTTGCAGGATTGAGAGATGATGGGAAGTGATCAGCCATCGAATCCAAACTCTCCCGACCTATGCAATGCCGATTTTTATTCTGAAAGGGCGCGTACGTCCCAATAGGTAAGGCTTCTGGCAATCAATTGATGACACCCCCTAGGACATCACCAACGAAGGCGAGCCAATAAGCTGGTGTTCTGAAAATTCGTCATAGTGCAATAGGCGATCGCGGAAGGACTCAGCCACCACCGATAACTGCTTCGCCTTTAGATGGGCCACATACCACTGACAGCGAATGGGAAAATGCTCCACTTCCAAGGGCACCAGGTCCGGGTTAGTAATCCCTGAGGCTAAACAATGGCGCGACAGCACCGCCATCCCCAGTCCGCTGGCCACCGCCTGGGCGATCGCCTCATTGGTACTTAGATCCAAGCGCACCTGCACCGATAGCTTATGGCGGGCAAAATGCTCTTCAACGGCCCGCCGCGTTCCGGACCCCGGCTCTCGCATGACAAAATCCTGGTTCGCCAGCTTCTGAATAGGAATCTTCTTCCGCCCGCCGGACGCCATTGCCTGCAGCGCTAGGGGGTGGGATCGCCCCGCCACCACCATCAAAGAATTATCCACAAACGGCTGAAACTCCAGATCCACATGCTCTGGAATATGACTCAACACATATAAGTCATCCGCATTGCTGCCCATGCGATCGCTGAGCTGCGCATGGTTCAACACCCGTAGCGCCACATCCACATCGGGATACTCCTGGCAAAATTCTCCCAGCAGCTTCGGCACCACATACTGAGCCGTTGTCACCACCGCCAGCTTCAGCCGCCCACGCCGCTGCCCCTGCAAATCCGCCATCGCCATTTCCAGGCGATCCAAACTATCAAACATCTCCCTACAGGAGTCCAGCAGCATTTCCCCCGCTTCCGTCAGAAACAACTGCCGCCCCACCTTTTCAAATAGCGGCAGCCCAATGCCCTGACTTAACTGTTTAATTTGCCCTGACACTGTGGGCTGAGCGATCGATAACTTCTTCGCCGCCTTGGTAAAACTTCCCTGGCGGGCCACTTCTCGGAACAGTTCAAGTTGGTGAAATGTGGGTCGCATATCAACTAATGCAATCTAAAGCATATTTTTAATAAGTTTTTCCTGTCCCATGTCCGGAAACCCTGTCCTGCACTTAGCACATCTCAGGTTAAATTATTAATAGCAAATAACCTATGGATTACGAAATTGTATCGTACTTACCAAATACTACTCTAGAGAAAGATGCTAAGAGCTTCACAAGTCTTTAACAGGCTTAATTTCAATAATCTGAAGGGTGATTTATTTGGTGGTGTCACCGCAGCCATCATTTCATTGCCCATGGCCTTAGCCTTCGGGGTCGCTACAGGTTTAGGACCGATCGCCGGCTTATACGGTGCCGTGTGCGTTGGCTTTATGGCCGCCCTTTTCGGGGGAACGCCCACACTTATTTCAGAACCCACCGGTCCCATGACCGTGTTAATGACCGCGGTCGTTTTAAACTTCAGCAACACCTACCCTGATGATCGCCCGTTGGTACTGGCTTTATCTTTCACGGTAGTTGTTCTAGCCGGGCTGTTCCAAATTGGCTTCGGTTTACTTAAGCTAGGGCGCTACGTCACGATGATGCCCTACAGCGTAATTTCAGGATTTATGTCCGGTATCGGCTTAATCCTGCTGGTGCTTCAGCTGCCGCCCCTACTAGGGCAGACATCGGCAAAGGGCGGTGTCCTGGCTAACGTTCAGGAAATTCCTACCTTTATCGCCAACGCCAGCTTGCCTGAGCTTGCCTTGGGAGCCGGCACCATTGCCCTATTGGTCTTCACCCCCAACGCCTGGCGTCGCTGGTGCCCGCCTCAGCTTTTGGCGTTGGTGTTAGGAACGGTGGCTTCTTTGATGTTTTTTGGTGATGTAGACATTCGTCGTATTGGCGAGATTCCCGTCGGTCTACCTTCCCTTTACATTCCCACCTTTAACCAGGATCAGATGCAAACCATGATTGTGGATGGCGCAATTTTGGGGATGCTGGGTTGTATTGATGCTCTGCTGACTTCTACCGTGGCAGACAGTTTGACCCGTACTGAGCACAATTCTGATAAAGAGCTGATTGGTCAGGGGCTAGGTAACGTATTTTCTGGTTTATTTGGTGGTTTGCCTGGTGCTGGCGCAACGATGGGCACCGTGGTCAACATTCAAACCGGTGGTCGGACAGCCCTTTCCGGTTTAACCCGTGCGCTGCTGCTTTTAGTGGTGGTGCTTTGGATCGGTCCCACGTTGGCAAGTGTGCCTTTGGCGGTGCTAGCGGGAATCGCGATGAAGGTGGGTTTTGACATTGTTGACTGGAGCTTCCTAAAGCGGATTCACAAGGTTTCCATCAACGGTGCTTTGATTACCTATGCGGTAACGGCCCTAACGGTGTTTGTGGACTTGATTGTGGCGGTGGGCGTTGGTGTCTTCGTGGCAAATATTTTGACCATTAGCCGTTTGACGGACCTGCGTTCCAAGAGCGTCCGCACCATCCAAGCTATTACCGATGTGGATGATGCCGTTGTCTTTAGTGATTCGGAAAAAGCATTGCTGGCTCGCACTGAGGGACATATTCTGTTGTTCCACCTAAGCGGTCCGATGATTTTCGGAGTGGCGAAGGCGATCGCCCGAGAGCACAACGAAATTGAAAGCTACGAAGTACTAATGCTTGATTTAAGCGATGTACCTTGGCTTGGGGTTTCCTCCGGTATGGCTATTGAGGCGGCGATTGAGGAAGCGGCGGAACTGGGTCGACGTATTTATATCGTTGGTTGTGCCGGTCCTGTGCAAAAGCGTCTTAAGAGCTTGAACGTAGGCAAGCTGGTTCCCCCCGAGTGCTGGGTAAGCGATCGCCAGCAGGCTCTGGAGGCCGCTAACCTATGGCTCTTTGAAAACGTTTCAATGCCTGCGGCTGATGGTGAATCCAGCACCGACAATGAGCCTCAAATCCCCGCCACCTCTGCCATTTAAGGGAAGAAAGTGGGGAAACAGACGCGGTTTATTTAGGGCGTGTCGTCGATTACGTAGTCGAAAGCATACGCCCTTGAAAACTAAAGCGTGATGAAGACTGAAATCCCTAAGGGGCTTGCCTTCAAGATTTAGTCAGAAATAGCTCTTAGCTTTATCAACTAGCAATATTAGACAGCAATATTCGCAAAATTAAGTTCGCGGCTTGCGGGACAATCATCCCAAAAGCCGTGAATTTTTTTGCCTATTTTTTCTATCCATAGCCTGCTCTACAGCCCGCCAAACTTCCCCAAAGGATATACGACCGACGTTGCCTTACCAATGATTTTATTGGCAGGAACAATTCCCCAAATAGAGCTATCAAAACTGTCGTTGCGATTGTCTCCCAACACAAAATACGTATCCTCAGGAATAGTTACCTGAGCCATTTCGTAGGTGATGGGCTCTTTCAAATAGGTTTCCGGCAGGAGCTGACTGTTAACGTACAGCTGTCCTCCCTGGATTTTGAGGCGATCGCCCGGCACTCCCACCACTCGCAAAATAAAAGGCTGGTCTGCATGGGGGCGCATTTCCCGCAGAATCTTCGGGGGATCAAACACTAAAATCTCCCCTCGCTCAGGCGATCGCCACTGATAGCTCAGCTTATCCACCATCACCCGATCTCCCGCCGCCAGGGTAGGGTCCATGGCAGGCGATCCCATCACAAAAACATCCACAACAAACGCCCGAGCGGCAACCACGAAAGCCCCCGCTAAAGCCGCCGTCACCGCCCAGCCAACGCCGCCGCCAACACCTTTGGCAGTGTGATCTTTTTTCCTGGGCGATCGCGGCTCATTGTTTTCCGCAACAGACTTCTCCCCGACTCCTTCATTCACATCGTCGCCATCTACCACCTTCGCCACCGGACCTGTGGAAAAAAGTGTAGCAAGGCTTTCGGAAAAACCGTTAACAATCTTGAAGGCAACGGGGCTGCCTTTCTCATTAGAAAGATTTTGAGCGGAATCAGTGGCTCCTTTCGACCCAACCAACTTTGTACGCTTTAGAAACACGAAAGAATCCTTGCAGCAGGGCACTAATAATGGGCAAGGGACACAAAAATAGCCGCATTTTATATCTTTCGGCTATTCAAAGTACTGAGTAAAGTAAAAAATAAAATCAAAGCAGAAGGCGTAGCACTGTGCACTAAAAACTGTGCACAGTCAGTATTACTATCCGCGTCAACACTATTTCTACTACTCGTTAATAATGGCAAAATCGGGACGATTCATAGCCGCCAGCAAAACAAGCTAAGCAAAGTGGCTCTCCATAACCATTCCTATACTTAACGCAGTAAACGGGAAAGTTTGTAACGAAAAAGACTATCAATGCAATTTTTTAAACTTAGGAAGCGCTTAGAAACTGCATCTCAAAATAACGACGAAGAGAAAGCGCCACAGAGAAAACGGCTAATACGCAAATCATATGGGGAGCCCCAAGCAAGGTGCAATGAAACACCTGACTTTCATAAGCTTCCGAAACAAAGTCTTTAAGACACGACACACAAACCCAGACAAAAAGCGCTAAAAGTTTGAACCTTCACACCGACAGAGGGTCGCCTGAATTGGTGGTGGCGGTAGGATATGCCTTTCAGGCATAAGAGCATATATTCCCACCAGTGCGTAGACCTCTCTGAACTCAGGGCGTGTCTTGAATGAGTAGAACAGTCCGTGAGCATTGCGGGTCATCGTTCGCAAAGCATTGGCAAAGCCAATAGTGGGGGTTTAGCTTCAGTTGCGTGACTCAAAATTGTCCCGTTTTCCATCGAACTGACTATAAATATCAAACACAGTAGGCCTCTTGCACGAATCAAAAGTTACTGAAAGCCCTCATCCCCCCTGCGACTATGCCCAGGACATGCTTCTCCTCGAGGAGAAGAGGAGAAAGAATAGCGAAAAAACGGACTTTTCTGAAGTCCCCCTCCCCGGAGAGAGGGATTTAGGGTGAGGGCGGGGATTTATGCAAGAGGTCTAGTACATGCCCTTCTAAACAAAAAAGGTCGGGGGGTGAAACCCTGATAGCTGTGAGGATTGAGGTTCGACTTAGTACGGCCCCTAATCAACAGCTTGCCTGTCCTTTGTCCAGAGCTTCTTCGAGCCACCCTAGTTGCCGTTAGCACCCAGTTGCTTTTTTAGATCGGCTAAGGCAGACCAGCGGGCGTCGACTTTAATGTCCGCCCCTTGAGCGGCTAAATCTTCCTTTTCATCGTCGTTCGATAGCCCAGCGCCTGGACAGTCTTCGCCACAGTTCTGCTGCACAGGCAGCGTCAAGCAAAGCTGTTCATAAATCCATGACTCTGGTTCAAAATGTCCCTGAGGTGACAGGGCCTCTTCCATATCTTCCAGATTGACCTCTTTTTCCTCGCCAGGAATACCCGGCAGGTTGGCTTTCGAATCCAGCAGAATAATTTCGCTATCATCCAGCATAAGTCGCTGATTATACTGATTTAGACAGCGGTCACAGGTGAGGGTCACAATGGTTTCCGCCTTTGCCCGCACCTCTAAAAAGTTGCCTCGGTGGGTTACCCACAGCTCCCCGCGTACGGGGGTCAACGTGGGCAAATCTCGGAAAGACTGCTTAAAGTCCCAATACAGCGTTCGTTTGGGAGCTTTTAGTAAATGGGGAATGAAAATGGTGTTCACAATCTACCCCCATACTTTTGGGCTGACAACTAAACGACGATCGCCCCCAGTCCCTTCACTATGGGTGGTCAAATCATCGTACTCCTCCAAAAGAGAATGCACCTGCTTCCGCTCTGCAGCGCTTAACCCTTTTGCTTCATAGCTTTGCCCCGTTGCGCGCACCTGCTCCACGGCCTCTTGGGCAATACCTCGCAACGTTTCCCGCTGCTGGGATCGGTAGCCATTAACTTCAATCACATATCCATGCTGCTCATCCCGGTCCAAATGAGCGTTCAAGCCAGCGTTGGCTAAGTGCTGCAATGCGTCTAAAACTACCCCCCCATTTGCCAGCAACTGGTCCACCTGTTCCAATTGCAGCTGGGTATGGTCAATGGTTAACCAATAATTATCTGCTCCGGTGATCGCATCATGCTCCGCCGCCACCGCCGCAGGCATACTCATTAATGCTAAAGCCTGCTCTAGCCACTTTGGTCCCCGCTCTAGGGGACCTAAAGCAGCATCGGTGGATGTACCCGACATATCTTCAGACATATTTCTATCCCGAGACAAAAATCCCTACACAAAAGCTTGGGAGCAGCTTTGGAATGATGGCTGATCAGCCCTGCTACAGGCTATCGAATGTTGTCTAAATCAGCAATCTTTTCCCAGCACTGGCTCCCAAGCTTTTCAGAGTGTGTTGGAGTATGTTGAAATCTCTCGACTTACCTTAGGACTCTGCCTTTTTACGCTTTTTCTTCTTGCTACCGGTGGGCTCAAAGGGCAACGTATCTCGAGACGACACGGTGCCGCCCCCTGCTGCCGCTGCACTTACCTCAAGAGCTTGAGCATCAGCCAACTTCTGAATATTCTCCGGCAAAGGCTCTCGAGACAAGATAAATGCCTGAGCGGTTTGGAAAATATTAGCCGTCACCATGTACATCAACACTCCAGCAGGCAGCGGGAAGAACAAAAACATTCCCGAAAACAGCACCGGGGTAATCTTGCTCACTAACGCCTGTTGGGGATTGGAGCTACCACCCTGTCCAGAAATCAATTGGCTGACATAAAGGCTAACCCCAAAGAAAATCACCATGCCGATGATATCCCAGTGCATGGTGCCATCGTCGTCAAAGGCCCCCACGTGCCCCAGGGCATCAATAAAGAGGAATCCAGTGTCCGCAGCTAGTCCAGGAATGGTTCCTTGCAAGGTCACATCACCGGGCTGAAGGGCTTTGATACGACCGTCATCGGTAATCTCAATGCGATCGCCCCCCTTTGTTGCTTCCCAATGCACATTCAATCGGCTGGGATCATACTCAGCAGCCAAATTCCCAAAGGGCTTACCGTCAGTGGTTTGGAATTCAACAGTACTGGTGTCGCCTACCCCAAGCTTGTTGCCGCCGGGGAGAATGGCAGAAACCTTGTAGTGAATGCCATCATCCACATAAATATTTTTTGGCGAAGTAGAAAATGCTTCCGGCACAACCCGCTCAATTTGATCCTGGGGCAAAACCTGCAGATTAACGGTGTAGGGAACGTTAGCAAACGGCGATCCCCGCAGTGTGGCAAACAGGGCGAACAAAATTGGCATTTGCAGCACCACTGGGAAGCAGCCAGCCAAAGGATTACCAAATTCCTTATAAAGCCCGCTCATTTCCTCCTGGAGCTTCGCCGGATCATCCTTGTAGCGCTCCTGAAGCTCCTTCATTTGCTTCTGCATCGCCGGCTGCGTGATTTTCATCCGGCGCATGTTGCGTAGGGAGCCAGCGCTAAGGGGATATAGCGCGAAACGAATAACTAAGGTCAACGCAATAATTGCGAGCCCGTAGCTGGGCACAATCCCGTAGAAAAAATCCAGGATCGGCAGCATGATGCTATTCGACAAAAAGCCAATTCCGAAATCCATGCCTGTTTAAGTAACCCAGTCCTTTTGATAAGTGTGCAGCAGAGCAAGTATGTAGGCACTTCTAGTGATGAAGCCCAAGGGTCTTCGGCGATTTTCAATGCCTATTAAGGCGAGCCACCCTTGCCAAAATACTTGTGAGGTGCAGTCCCAAAATCAACTGCCTTGATAAAAAAGTCACCGTAAAGTCACTGTTTCCAAAGCTTGAAGTCACTGGGCAAGCACACCCTACTTTACCGCGCCCAGGGCGATTGTGGAGGCTGTTTGTGGGGATTAAAAGGGCGGTTTCCTCGCCAAGTCCAGGATGTTTTCTGCCAGACTTTTCTTTGGGGCAGTCATTCAAACAAAGCGGTTCCAGCGAGGCTAGAAGTCTATGCCTTTTCCAGGGGAGCCATGGTGAGTCCTTCCCGGCGTAGCTGCTGATGATATAGCTCTGCCTGCTCCTGGGGGCCAACCCAGACGATCGCCTGTCCATCGTGGTGAATTTCCAAGGTTAAATCCCAGGCCTTGTCAGCGCTCATGTGGGGAATATATTTCACCAAACACTGGGACACATGCTGAAAGGTGTTGAAGTCATCGTTTAGGACGATGATTTTGTAATTGGGGTAGGTTTTGCGGACGGTTTGGCGAGCGCGATCAGGATCTTCCGTGGGGGCTTCCGCTGGTGGGGGCGCTTTGATGGGGGTTTTGGTAGGGGCGAAGATAGCGGTAGGGGCGGCGGTCGGGGTAGCGATCGCGGCGAAACTGGGGATCAACATGACAGCTTATGGAAATGGAAATTTGGGATGAACGTTCGCTGAAAATCTTCAGGATTTAGGGCATCAGGTCTGGAAGGTTAAGCACGTGTTCCAAAGGGACCATATCAGGAAAAAATATTGAGGATCATTATTTCTTTGGGATCACGATTCAAGACCACAGTGTCTACGAATTTTCCCTGATGCGGGTGGAGGAGGTGAACAGAAGACTCTTGGGTAAGTAGAGCCCCAGATACTTAAGGATTTAAGCACCGAGATACTACGGAGTTTTCAAAAACGAAGGTTTTTGATGTGCCAACAGAGTGCCAACGTTTTTTGATGCCCACATTGATGCCCACATTACCGAGTAATTGTATTGAATTTAATTTTATTGAATTATTGAGTGTTTGTTGCCTGCGAATTTACCTATCCAGATCCTTAATCCAGTGGAACAGAATAAGCGATCGCCAGAACCATC
Source organism: uncultured cyanobacterium (assembly GCA_937883785.1). Classification (GTDB taxonomy): domain Bacteria; phylum Cyanobacteriota; class Cyanobacteriia; order CACIAM-69d; family CACIAM-69d; genus CALGDE01. Next base: position 82,164 of record CALGDE010000166.1, on the reverse strand, counting down.
CCAAGCGGCATCCCAGCACACACAGGATCGATCGCCGCTGGTATCGGTGATTATTCCGGTGCGCAACGGGGCAGCAACCATTGGCGAAACCTTAGCATCGCTGTTGTGCCAAACTTTTGAAAATTTTGAAGTGTTGGTGATGGACGATGGTTCCACCGACGCAACCGGCGATATCGTTACCCACCTGGCGGCGGCAGACTCCCGGGTGCGAATACGGTGGGAAAGCTCCCCGTCGGAAATGCCTTCCAAGGCACATTTCCACAGCCAGCCCCGCGGCGTGTCCGCAACGCGCAACCAAGGTTTGGCGATCGCTCAGGGAGAGTTTATTAGCTTTCTCGATGCCGATGATCTATGGCTGCCGGAAAAACTAGCTGACCAGGTGGCGGCGCTGACACAGCATTCCAACGCGGTGATGGTCTATAGCTGGACCGAGCTAATGGACGACCACGGGCAACGGCTAGGGCAGGTTATTAACGCCCCTTTTGACGGCTGGATCCACGAACATTTGCTGGTGACGGACTTTATTTCCAGCGGCTCCAATGTGTTGATTCGGCGATCTCCCCTGGAAAAGTGTCAGGGATTTGACGCCACCTTAAGCCACTCAGAGGATTGGGATTTATGGCTTCGTCTCGCTGCCGTCGGTCCCGTCGCCCTAGTGCCCAAGGTGCAAATTCTCTATCGTCAACGCCCCACCTCAGCATCCATTAACGTCCTTGCCCATGAAACCGCCAGTCGCACTATTGTCGAACGGGAGCTGCAACGCGATTCCCTTACCTTAGGTAATCATCGACACATCATCTGGGGAAATCGTTACAAGTACCTGGCGTTTAAATCCTTAGACCGCCCTTGCCCCGCCCAGTGGGGGTTTTCGTCCCTGACCACTCTGCGGTTTTTGCTTCAGGTTATTCGATGCGATCGCGGCAGCATCAAGCAATGGAAAAAATGGTTGTTAACCCTAGGTAAACTATTGCTGTGTGGGGTCTTGCCCCCCAGGGCGGCTGGTTTTCTTCTCAGACGATTTTCCGCCGTTGGGCGATCGCACCAATTTCTACTCACCCTGACCCGTGTCCCCCGTCTGCCCCTGCGTCCACTTATCGAGGCACCCACTGAAGTCTCGCCCCCTTCCTAGGGATTGCTCCTATCAATAAACGCCAACTAAACCGCTAAAGATCGCTCGGTGGCAGCCAAACTATCTGTTGGTAACGCCTTAAAAGTAGCGCCTGAAGAAATTCTCTGTTCAATCCCCGTGCAACATACTGTGCTGGTGACTATGGCGATGGGGCTAAATTATACATAGCCACGCTAATTTAAATTTTTGGCAACTTGTTCGGTTAAAGGGCATCAGCGCAAGAAAGGTGATGTAGCAAAACGTCAAAACTAAACTCTGCCGTTGCGATTAACACCTTCGCCGACTCCTCGGAAGATTGTTTCCCCTGCAGCGACACCTTCAAACCTATGAGCTGTCATATAACCGTCGCTATTCCCACTTACAACGGTGCCCAGCGTGTTCCTCAAGTGCTGGAACGTCTGCTTGCCCAGCAACATTTAGAAAATATAAAGTGGGAGGTGTTGGTTATTGACAACAACAGCACTGACAATACGCCTCAAATTGTCCACGACTTTCAAGAGCACTGGCGAAAAAAACATGGCAATTCAAAGGTTCCTCTGCGGTACCTGAAGGAAATGAAGCAGGGTGCTGCCCACGCTCGCCAAAAAGCCGTGGAAATGGCCCAGGGACAATGGATTGCCTTCCTAGACGACGATAATATTCCTGCCGCCAACTGGATTTTTGCAGTGCACCAGTTCACTGAGTTTAGATCCCAAAGCTCCAAGAAAATAGGCGCGTTTGGCGGGAAAATTCGCGGCGTTTTCCCAGAGGGCAATCAAGTTGAATTAATTCGGTACGTGCGCCCTTTCCTGGCCGTTGTGGAGCGGGGCGATCGCCCATTTCAGTACGAACTGAAGTATAAAGTTCTGCCACCCTCCGCAGGATTAGTAGTGCGGCGCGAAGCATGGCTGAGGGCAGTGCCAAAGACCCTGATTTTAGGGGGGAGAACTGCTGACAGTATGCTCACCTCTGAAGACTTAGAAACCCTCGTTCACCTACAGCGAAAAGGATGGGAAGTTTGGTATAACCCAGCCATGGAAATTGACCACTTAATTCCCCAGTGGCGACTAGAACGACAATACTTAATTCCATTTTTAAGGGGCGTTGGCTTAACTCGATACGTTATTCGCATGCTACGGCTGCCCTTCTGGAAGCGCCCCCTGTGGACAGCACTTTATGCCTTGAATGATTTTCGGAAATTGACTGATCACGTCCTTAAGTTTCGCAGTAGATTAGGGCAGGATTTAGTCGCCGACTGTAAGTTCACGTTGCTTTATAGCAACTTGGTAAGCCCTCTCTTTATGGGATATCAGCGCCTTAAAAAAATACAGTTCCGCCTAGGTAGAAAGTCAGTGAAGCACAAAAGCGCAATCTCCTCCCCAGTAATGGAATCTAACCCCAAGTAAAATTCGGATATTACTAACGAAAAGTTTCACTGAAAAACTGATTTTTCACGCAGCTATTAACCCAATTAGAGGACACACTGTCCATCTAGAGTCGATTTAATCGTCAGACTTAGAAATCCGCCCAAAGACTAAATATGGCAGATAGCGTTATTGACACCGACAGTACTTTTGAAATTAGCGTTATCGTTCCGACATTTAATGGTGAAAGTCGGCTACCGGACCTATTTAAATCCTTTCAAAAATTTATTATTCCGCCCTCATTCAGGTGGGAAATTATCGTTATTGACAATAACAGCGGCGATCGCACCGCTGATGTTGTTCGTTCCTGGCAAGATAGTTGGACAACATGTCCCCTTCGCTACGGATTTGAGCCGTGCCAGGGAGCAGCTTATGCCCGTTGGAAGGGCATTGATTTAGCCCAGGGGCGCTACGTTATTTTTGTGGATGACGATAATGTCCTCGCTCCCCATTGGATTACCGCTGCCTGGAAATTTGCCCAGACTCACCCCAATGCTGGGGCGATCGCCGGCCCTGTGGTGGGAGATTACGAGACGCCACCGCCGGAGAATTTTGAACAAATTGAGAAGTTTCTGGCGGTTCGCGACTACCCTGACTACGATAATCAGCCCTGCTTATTCGCGCCTCAAAATTTACAGCTTCCCCCCTCCGCAGCTCTGCTTGTGGATCGCTTAAGGTGGCTAAACTCAGTGCCAAGGCAACAGCTTCTCACAGGAAAGACGCCGCAATTCCTATTACAAGGCGATGACTATGAACCTTTGTTATACCTACATAAGCATGGGTGGGAAATTTGGTTTAACCCCGAGTTAGTTAGCTACCATAAAATTCCCCAATGGCGACTAACTCAGAAATATTTAACCCAACTGGCTCGAGGCTGCGGGCTGGCAACTTATGCCCTACGACTGATTAACGCACCGCGATCGCAGCATCGATATTTAGCCTTTAAAACCAGCCTAGGGAGCTTAAAACGGCTATTAGTTAAAGGAATTGAATGGGCGATCGCCAGCGGAGCCTTAAAGAGAGTAATAGCAATTGAAATTGTGTTTTTATGGGGCACCTTCGAAAGCCCCATCTTCTACCATCGAAAAATAAGAAAGAAGTCCCCACCTCAGATCGTAGAAGCAAAGATGCAGCAACAATATAAAGCAGGGGATTAATCCAAAACTATTTGATTTTATGGATATATCGATTATTATTCCTGTTTACAATGGAGAAGGTACTATTCTTGAAACTCTGGAGTCAATCTGGCATCAGTCCATTGACTTTTCAGACACAAAATGTGAAGTCATTATTGTCAACGATGGTTCCACTGATAAAACGGCAGAGGTCGTTGAAGCATTTATTAGCGATAATTCAAGAAATACAAGAAAAAAGCCTTCCGTTCAACTGGTAACCACTCAGAACCAGGGCGTGTCAAAAGCAAGAAACCAGGGAGCCACCCTTGCAAAAGGGCAATATTTAACCTTTATTGATGCTGACGATTTATGGACTATCGATAAACTAGAAGCCCAATATCTTGCCCTTGAATACAACCCTCGTGCTGGATTTGTTTACAGTTGGATTAATAGCATTAACTTAAACGGTGACTTTTTCCGTCGAGGGGGCTATCCAACCGTCAGCAGTGAACCTTGGATCCAACTATTAATTATTGATGTAGTGGAAAGCGGATCTAATGTAATGATCCGACGGAATATTTTTGAAGCGGTGGGTGGGTTTGATGAAGCTTTAACCCACTCTGAGGATTGGGACTTATGGATTCGATTAGCTGAAAAATCCGGAGTTATCACAGTGCCTTCTCCCCAAATTCTTTATCGCCAGGGAGGAACAACAGCGTCAACGAATGTCAGAAAGATGGAAGCGGGCAGCTTAGAAATTATTACCCGAGAAGCAAAGAAGTTCGAGCCTAATCGCCATCATATTGTTCGACAAAGTCTAGCTAATCGATATAAGATTTTGGCTTTTGAAGCAATGGACAGTGATCCCAGCAGAGGTCAGGCTTGGCTTGGATTCAAGTATGGAGTAAAGGCAATCTTCTATGATAAAAATCTGATCAGCCAGGGAAAAAACATCGCTAAGTTCTTTATAAAATGTGCCGCGATTTGGATACTTCCTCAGCAGAATATTAATTCTTGGCTCGAACGTCGCCAAGATTGGGAAGAATTAGAGCAGTTTTTTCTGGCTTCTATTCAAGTTAACTTTTAAACGGGTCTGTCGTTCTACCCTGAAGAAATTAGGTTTATGAGTGACCCTTCAATTTCTATTGTTGTTCCTTTCTACAATGCTGACGATACTATTTCTGCAACATTAGAGTCTGTGGTTAGGCAAAGCTTTTCTAACTTTGAAGTTATCGTAATCGATGATGGATCTCAAAATGAAGCCGTCGAGATTATTTCAAAGTGGAGAAAGGAAAATGAATCTTATTTACAGGAAAAATCGATTGAACTTTTCTGCTGTCGATTTAATAACGCTGGTCCTTCTGTGGCCCGCAATAGGGGAATCGAGCGATCGCGAGGGAAATATATCGCTTTTTTAGACGCTGATGATCACTGGAGTATCGATAAACTTCAAGCACAGTTTTTGTTTTTAGAACAAAATCCGACTGTGGGTCTGGTATATAGTTTTACCCATTGTGTGGATGCACAAAATAATTTCTTTCGTCCTGGTAGCTTGCGATCGCCTGGTGTTGGAGCCTCTTTAGAATTGCTGATGCAGAACTATTTGGACAATGGTTCTAGCCCCATGGTGCGCCGGTCAGTGCTCGCGGAGATAGGCAACTTTCCACCTCAGTTACGTTTAGCTGAAGATTGGGACTTATGGTTAAGAATTGCTGAATGCTATCCTATCGCAGCAATTCCTGTTCCTCAGGTTAACTATCAGGTTTCCCGATATTCTTCTTCCGCCAATACCCAACATCTTGGGCGCGATTCTAGGAAAACCATTGAACGAGCGTTAAGGCGTCGAAAAGTATCTTCCCAAATGGAAAATCAAAGGAATTTTATCAGGGTTGCCCGGGCAAGAAGTCTAGCCAATCTTTACGAGTTTCTTTATTTCCAGACGTTTAGCGGTGCAATTCGGCGGCGGAATATTCCCCGAGCGTTTTTATATCTGTTTCAAGCGCTTAAATACGATAGCGCCCTGAGGAAAGATTGGAAGATGGTGGGGCGGGCGATCGCCAAAGTCATCTGTTTGTCGTTACTACCCAACCGAGTTGCCCAAAAAGTTCTAAACATATTGGGAAAGGCAAACACAGTTCATAGCGAGATGCTTAGCTATATTGACACCGACGTTAAGGGCAGAACTTAATCGCATCTAATTTTAGGCTTATCAGTTTAGGCTCAGTAGTTAAGAACGAAAATCAAACTAAACCCTAGCCGTTGACAGGTAAACTTCCTCGGCTACTCGCTTCAAACGTCGTAGCTGAGCCTGCATATCCTGGCGTACAAAATCAGCAGCAAACCAATTAAATCCTTGGCGAACAATAGGATTGGGTATTTCAAACTCAAATCGATTAATGAGTTGAGTTCCCTCCCGTTCCGGGCTACATTCCCAGCGATCGCGCCCTTCAAAGAAGCCCTTAAACTGCCACACAATCAATCCCGGTCGCCGCTCCACCACCGTGTTATTCAACGTGGGTTGAAGTAACGGAACTTTAATCCGAAATCGACTTCTGGCTCCCAGTGCCGTCGACCAAGCTCCCACTGGCTCACAACACAATGCCGGATTAAGCCAACGGTGCATCAATTCCAAATCTGTCAGGCACTTTTCAACGGAAGTGGCGCTAGATCGAATATAAATTTCTTGCTCAAGAATGCGCGTCATAGGAAAGAAAAAAGCTAGGACAGCTTAAAAAGGCCAGGACAGTTTAAAGAATTACGATTGAAGCACAAAAAGATTTAGTGAAGCAGTGCCTTTGAAGAGCATTAAGCGCCCCCTTAGTGAGGTTTCAAACTTGTAAGTGTTGGAATTAAGTCTCAGAAACCACTTGGGACCCGTGACTACGGGGGTCTGCGCCGGCATCGCTGTTACCACCAGATAGAGACGGTTGGAAGTCCGACGTTTGCCCGATCGCCTGGGAAGCGCGGGGTAGCGCCGCCGAGTTGGTCATAGCTTCTAAATTTTCCGCCAGAATCAGCCGGGGCTGTTCACCGATTGCCTGCCCTAGCTCCTGACCATCGGCGTCCAAATAAACAAAATGGGGAATGCCATCAACGCGATAGCTCAAAATTTCCGGCAGCCACTTGGCATTATCCACATTCAACATGGTGAAGTTGATGCGATCCCCATAAACTTCCCGTAACTCTGCCATATCCCCCGCCATCGCCCGACAGCTCGTACACCAATCCGCGTAAAACTCCACCAAAGTAGGCTTATTGCTGCTGAGGGCAGTATCTAAAGGCACTGACTGCTCCGCTAGCTGCTCCAGGGAAATATCTCGGGACTGCCCCTGCAACCCTAGCCCCAAAGCGATCGCCAAAACCACGGCCACGATGGCAATCACTCCATTTCGCAACCGGTTGGAGCGTGTGGAGGCGGAAGAGCCGGTGGTGCTAGCAGAATCAGAGGGTGAAGACATATTCGACGAAAAAGTAGCAATTACAAAGACTAAAGCAAACTTGACAGAGGCATTCATTAGCCCGTGAAGTTTTCTTAAGACAAGCCCTTTTAAAGTATAGAAGCATAATTAAAAGGCAAGGCAAAACTTAAAGTGCTGAGGGGTGTAAAGCTGCTGATATCGACAGTTTTGCCACCAGTTCCTTGGCAAATTTGCCAGCCTGCTTAATGTCCCCCTTCGGAGACCACCGTGCGCAAACGAGTTACCCTCACTTTTCCGCAAACCGTGGTGCAAATGCCCATTACCTACCGGTTGGTTAAAGACTTCAACGTGGCGGCAAATATCATTCGCGCTCAGGTGGCCCCCAACCAAGTGGGTACGTTGGTGGTGGAGTTGTCAGGAGATATTGATCAACTAGATGCTGCTTTAGAGTGGATGGAATCCCGGAATATTCAGGTGTCTCTTGGCGATCGCGCCCTGGCTATTGATGAAGAGAGCTGCGTTCACTGTGGACTATGTACCGGCGTGTGCCCCACTGAAGCACTGCGCCTGAACCCAGAGTCTTTTCAGCTCGAGTTCGTGCGATCGCGCTGCATCATGTGCGAGCAATGCATTCCAACCTGTCCAGTGGACGCAATCTCCACTAATCTGTAGCTCCTTGCAGGAACTGCTTTCAGGCGTCATTCTCAGGCGTCATTCTCAGGCGTCATTCCCAGGCGTCACCTGTGCTGAGGGAAGGGTGAAATCCTCACCGCTTATTCTGTTTTGTACAGAGAGAAAAAAAATCCTCTAATCAGTTGACAAAAGCCGGTCAGGACTTGTTAATATACATGAGCTTCACAGCATTGGGGCGTGGCCAAGCGGTAAGGCAGCGGATTTTGGTTCCGCCATTCGTAGGTTCGATCCCTACCGCCCCAGTTTTTGATCATTGCCAACAGCGTTAGATTTTCAGCTTCTTTATCTTGAGATAAAGGAAGCTAAATCATTATTTTGACTTGTTTTTCCCTTACATCGGTTTGTACCTTGTAGGCAAGATCCTGGATCGCCCCAAGCGTTCCACCTCAACACAGAAAAGGTCACAGATTCTTGTGTAATGTAAATTGCGGTTAACATACATTTGTCACTGAACTTTCAAATCCGCTTTAGCACTGTCGCAGGTCCTTTTCAAGCTTAAGGTTCACCGGTCTTCGTGTTCTAGGGCGTGGTTGACATTCATCCCAGTGTTGCGATCGCATGTCTAAGCCCTCAGCAGAGCCAAGTCCGAAACTCATCCTCGCCGCATTTGTCGATTCCCAGGAAGATGAGATTCTCCTTCAGCAAGGATTGAGTCAAGAACAAGCAACTCTATCTACTTTTCGAAACGTTTCAGAGTTTATCGACTATTTGGAAGATCAGCGCCATGAGCTAGATGGCATCATCCTCAAGGTAGGTTCCTTTCTCCCCTCGCTAGTGGCGCAACTGTATCAGCGAGCAATTTTACTCCCAGCAGTTATCCTCTCCCCCCAAAGCAGCCGCCATGGAGCAACGCCGGAATTAGAGAGCAATGCCACCTCTTCTCCCGATTTATCTGCGCCAACAGCCTGCCATTACCATCAGGCAGAAATGCAACTAAACAGTCATCAAGAATGGAAAGAATTACCTTTGGAGGAACACCTGCAACGGGCTATTAGCGATTTTCTGAAATTACACACTAAAAGTTCTACAGCTACGAAATCTCAATTAGCCAACGGCAATGAAGATCACCATCAATTGCTTATGACTCAGCAACGCCGTCTTGCAGACAAACTTCAGGGCAGGCTGGGTTATTTGGAAGTTTATTACAAGCGTGAACAAAGCAACTTCCTTAGAAATCTTGAGCCCATAGAACAAGAGCAATTAGTTTCTGCGTTGAGGGAAGAATATCGGACGATCGTGCTCAGTTATTTCGACGACGATGCTGACACCAACACAAAGGTTGATAGCTTGGTGGATACTGCGTTCTTCGCCGATATTTCCGTGGCTAAAGTAGTGGAAATCCACATGTGGCTAATGGACGAGTTTTCCAAGCAACTTAAATTAGAAGGGCGCAGCCCAGAGATTCTACTGGATTACCGACTGACATTAATTGATGTCATTGCCCATCTTTGTGAAATGTACCGTCGCTCCGTACCCAGAAAGTCCTAGGTACAAAGCCTAACTAGACTGATTATTCTGATTCAAAGCATTCATCTACCAAGTAGTCACGTTAAGCCAATGACCTCAATAATCATCGATAACTAAAGGTTAAGGGCTTACTACATGGTGCCTCTCGGATTAACTGGATCTCTATTTCAAATATTTTTAGGCTTAAAATATTGCAAATTTAAAACTAAAACATCGTAATTTCGACTTTTGCTGAAATAAGGGCTCAGCACGACTAGGATTAGGTACTGAAGTCCCATCCTTATTTTCGGACTGGTACCCCTTTGATCCCAGTCTAGTAAGTTAGTGGCGTGAAAAGGCTGATAAGACAACAACATCGCTACAGGCTTCATTCGCAAAATCGCCCGTTCACAACACTTGCTTAGAACACCCGTAATCGCAACTCTATTGCTATTGAGAAGTTGTCTCTTCCCCATTGATCACCTCCCTTGAAAAATTCCCCCTTTCCACCACAAGGCAACCATGATTCCCTTTAAAAAAACCTATGTTCTTAAACTTTATGTGGCGGGCAATACTCCTAACTCAGTAAGGGCTCTCAAAACGTTAAAAAATATCTTAGAAGAGGAATTTCAAGGCGTATACGCCCTTAAAGTTATTGACGTTTTAAAAAATCCTCAACTGGCAGAAGAGGATAAGATTCTGGCAACACCAACCCTAGCCAAGATCCTGCCCCCACCCGTGCGGAAAATCATTGGGGATCTTTCGGATCGTGAGAAAGTTCTCATTGGTCTTGACCTGCTCTACGAAGAACTATCAGAAGAAGGGGACCTTTAAGTCAGTATTGGTAGAAGGAGCTCTTGAGAAGTTTTTAACATTAGTGGTTAGGCAACTTCGAAATAGTTTCTTGAGCATCCATCCGTCGATCGCTTCTTGCTTTGGGTCCATGTAAAACGCATTAATGCTCGAAGTATAGGTATCTTAGGCTTTTGGTACCTGAGGTCCGGCACTAGGGTTTGACAAAGATTTTGTTGGGACAGTGTTACGTATTCTCAATATGAGAAATTATTATTGCCTGCACAGCAAACTCCCCTTGAAACCCTGAACTGGAGACCATTACAGGGGTAATAGCCACAGTGTCAGAAAGTCTAAAACTGTTCTAGAATTTCTAAGCCTAGTTTCTTAAAAATGAACCTACGCGTTTTAACTATTTTCTTATAAATCTTTTTTCTCCAAGCTCTAATGGCTGACAACGAGACTAATGTAATGGGCGTCCAGGAAATGGTAGGCGTCCAGAAGATTCGCACCGCAATTGAGGGATTTGACGATATTAGTCACGGGGGGCTCCCTGTGGGGCGGGCAACGCTAGTTAGCGGCACTTCCGGTACGGGAAAAACATTGTTTGCAACGCAGTTTTTATACAACGGAATCGTCAGCTTTAACGAGCCAGGGATTTTTGTCACGTTTGAAGAGTCGCCGGTTGATATCATCACCAATGCCCAAAGTTTTGGATGGGATTTGCAGGCGCTCATTGACGCGGGCAAGCTGTTTATTTTGGACGCATCTCCTGATCCTGATGGGCAAGATATTGTTGGCAACTTTGACTTGTCGGCGCTCATTGAACGGATTCAATACGCTATTCAGAAGTACAAAGCGAAACGTGTTTCCATTGACTCCATTACGGCAGTTTTTCAGCAGTATGATGCAGCGTCAGTGGTGCGTCGGGAAATTTTCCGATTAGTAGCCCGCTTAAAGTTGGTGGGGGTGACGACGGTCATGACCACCGAACGGGATGAGGAGTATGGACCGGTGGCACGGTTTGGGGTGGAGGAGTTTGTCTCTGACAACGTGACTATCATGCGCAACGTGCTGGAGGGGGAACGGCGCAGGCGGACGTTGGAAATTTTGAAGCTGCGTGGAACGACCCATATGAAGGGGGAGTATCCGTTCACAATGACCAACAATGGCATCAGCATTTTCCCGCTAGGCGCCATGCGTTTGACTCAACGATCATCCAACACGCGCGTGTCCTCTGGAGTAGAAACCCTGGATCAAATGTGCGGTGGAGGATTTTTCCGCGACTCAATTATTTTGGCGACGGGAGCAACCGGCACAGGTAAAACAATGCTGGTTAGCAAGTTTATTGAAAATGCCTGCAGAAATGGCGATCGCGCCATCCTGTTTGCCTACGAAGAATCGAGGGCTCAGTTATCTCGAAACGCATACTCTTGGGGGATTGACTTTGAGGATTTGGAACAGCGTGGACTGCTGAAAATTCTTTGTGCCTATCCTGAGTCAGCAGGTTTAGAGGATCATCTGCAAAATATTAAGTCGGAAATTTCTGAATTTAAGCCGTCACGAATTGCAATTGACTCCCTGTCTGCCCTGGCACGGGGCGTTAGCAATAATGCATTCCGTCAGTTTGTCATCGGAGTAACGGGCTTTGCAAAACAGGAGGAAATTACCGGATTCTTCACTAATACAACGGACCAATTTATGGGGGCTCACTCTATTACAGATTCCCATATCTCCACGATTACAGACACGATTTTGATGTTGCAGTACGTGGAAATCCGTGGAGAAATGTGCCGTGCAATCAACGTATTCAAGATGCGGGGTTCGGAACATGACAAAGGAATTAGGGAATATACCATCAGCAAGAATGGCCCTGAAATTCGTGATTCATTCCGCGACTTTGAACGAATTATTAGTGGTTCACCGACACGGATTTCCATTAATGAAAAGTCCGAACTGTCTCGAATCATGCGTGGCGTTAAAAATAAAGACGAGTAGGGTGACGAGTAGGGTTCTGTGAAAAAGTGTCGTATGAAAAAGCCTTGAGTGCATCTGTGCTAACGCCATTTAGGGGCTGTGCTCAGTTAATTCAAGCCCAATAATGACGAGGATTACAGCCCCTAGCCTGTTTGATTTGAGAGTTTGATTAGCTGACCACATATGGTCAGCTAATCAAAAGCAAGACGATTTTAATCTCGTAATCGAAGCTAAATTTCCCACTATTGGCTTCGCCAACACTTCGCGCACGATTCTGCTTAGCGATCGCTGATTGTTCCACTAATTCAAGAGTCGGCCATACGACAAGCTCGCGCCAAATACCACAAGAACGCGAATTCCCTCTAAATACGGGAACCTGCGCTCTTTTCTGCGCCTCTCAAGCATTGAGAGTTCTGATTCAAATTACGCAAGCAACAAACCAGCAGCACCATTTATTCAACAACCACTCGCCATCGGCTGCTAGTTTCGAATCAAGGTTGCGCGGCACCACCTAAATGCGGCCACTTACCATCTGCATTGGCGACGAACTTCCAACCGACTCCGCTTCTTCCACAATAGTCAGCTGAGTGGGCTTACATCGCTGAATAGCAACTTGAATATTCTGGGCATCCTCTCCCTTCAAGTCCTCAATGTAGCCCCCTGAAGCCGCCTCAGCTTTTGATTGAGAACGGAAGGGACCAAAGTAGTAGGTGCACGTCGGAGATTGGGTGTCAATTTTGACCCAATAAGCGAGACCAACGTAATTCAGCAAACTTGTGAAAAGCTCTTTCATAGGTCTATGTGGGAGTATCTTCTCTTACCCAAAGGTTTGCATCTATTGTTAATAACGCTGAGAAAGCTGTCTGACTTAGCAGATACCAGATGAGGAAAACAGCTGGACTCAAGGTGCCTACACCTATCTTTCCAACCTTGTTGACCAAAATATTCTGGACATGTGAAGCGACACAGCTTTATTGCAGCGCATTTTTTAGAATTTTGCTGCAATTATTAGCAAAAGTAATGATTGCCTGACATTAACCAATAGATAAGAAGGCTATTAACGTCAGGAAGCCTGGCGGTTTGCCGACTCTATCATTAATTCCCTAAATTTATTTGGACTCGCCGAGGGCGATCACGCAAAAAATTGCTTTCTTGTTGATAACACGTTTGCCGACGAGGTTCTAGCGCTGTAAATACAGGTTGATCATCCTTGACTACAGAAAATTTAAGGGATCATCACTTTCTAGGGTGGTTTTCTAGTAACCAGAATTGGGATCAAGCTAAACTTTTTCTCCAGATATTTGTTATTTTTTCCCGCAATTCGTTAACGATAACGACTGAAGGCTGTGATTTATGACCCATGGACCCCAATGACGGCTGAGGTCTCAGCCTCCAACCTAAAAAAGGGGTTGTATTACCCACCGCACAAAGTTTTGGTGTCCAACGATTCACGCACCCTAGCGCAAGTCTAAGGTGGCGTTCCAGCGTTGGCGAGCGACTTCGTAAAGGGCCATACCAGTAGCAACGGACGCATTAAGGCTTGGGGTTTTACCCGCAAGGGGGATAGATAGCATTACGTCGCAGTTTTTTTGCACCAATACTCCTAAACCAGCCCCTTCTGCCCCCACAACTAGGGCCACTGGTGTATCAAAGGTTGCTTTATGAAGATCACTACTGGCATTGGAATCGATGCCATAAATCCAAAATCCAGCTTCCTTGAGCGCCTCGAGGGATTTCACTAGATTAACAACTCGGGCAACGGACAGGTGTTCTAAGGCCCCCGAGGCAACTTTGATGACGGTGGAGGTAATACCGACGGCGCGGCGCTGTGGAATAATTAAGCCGTCTAGCCCCAATGCTTCGATAGTGCGAGCGATCGCCCCCAGATTGTGGGGATCAGTGATGCCGTCGGCTACCACGATTACCGGGCGATCGCTAGACTCTTTCGCCTTTGCAATTAGATCCTCAAGGGAAACATATTCATGGGGAGAAATCTGAGCAATAATTCCCTGATGGTTGCCGCCAGCGCTAAGCCGATCCAACTGGGGGCGGGGCACTTCATCGATAACGGTACCGTTCGCTTTGGCATCCTGAAGTAGCTGGTGGAAACGGGGATCGTAACGCAGGCTTGATAGGACCCACACTTTATGGAGCGATCGCTCATCTGACTCCAGAGCTGCCAAAACTGAGTGGCGACCATAGATTAGATCGTTAGACTGCTCCTGGGTACCATCCTGAAGTTGTTCCTCGCCATCGATGCCTGAAAAAGGATTTTTCCTAAAGCGTTGGCTAGGGGATGGAGTTCGAGAGTCGCGACCTTGGTAGCCATCGCGATCGCGGAATCCTCGATCACGGTTATCCCGTGACGGTTTCGAGACCCGCGGCGAATCGTAGCGATTTCGCGAATCCCGTGAAGAATACCGTCCTTCAGAGTCGCGGCGATTAAATGGGCGATCGCCGTAGGATCGATCATTGCGGCGACCATAATTATTTCGCTCTCGGCTGTCTCGACCGTAATTATCGCGCCCATAGTTATTGCGTCCATAGCCATCTCGGCGAGGGTGATCGCCCCGCCCACGATTGTCGCGCCCTTGGAAATCGTCCCCCCGATAGCCGCCACGATAATTTTTATTCGGGCGTCTATCCCGCGCCCCATCCCCACCAGAGTCGCGTCCTCGCCAGCCACCATCCCGTGAATCGTTCCGCCGGGAGAACTTATTATTATCGCCACCCCGCCTAAAATCCCCGCCCTCTCGATTGGGTCGTCGATCCTGGAAATAGCCGTCAGATCGCCCGCCCTGCCTTCCCTCCTGGCGGGAACCTCCGTCGCGATATCCACCCCGATCACCCCCCTTAGAGCCGCCTCGATAGCCACCCCGATCATCACGCCCTCGGTCCCGATCCCGAGAAAATCCCTCATCAGAACGGCTGCCATACGCCTGTTTCTTCCCACCTTGAAATTTCTTACCCTGAAATTTCTTACCCTGAAATTTCTTACCCTGAAATTTCTTACCCTGAAATTTCTTTCCCTTAAACTTTCCCCCCGGCTCCCTACCTCCCCCACTATCTCGACGGGGGTAGTTAAAAGAGCGGTCAGAGGATCGCGCGCTATCCCCATCTGAAAAATTAGAGTCTGATTGGAAGCCGGAATTACTCATGGGAAACCTGATGTGGTGGAAAATAAGAAGATTGCAGGCAAAAATAACAGCAAAAGAGACTGCGATGCCTTTACCTACTTTGGCAATCGGGATAAATGAAGCGGCAAAAAGAGATGGAATAACAGATGTTAAATATGGACAGGAATCCAAGTCTCAATGCCTGGCCAACGTCAGTTGAACGTTGATTAACAGACAATAGTTGTCAGAAAAACAATGTTTCCAAACGCCATAACAGAGACGTAGTTAAAATTTCTTTTGCTTTAACAGAAAGGTAAGCATCAATTGAATTTGCAGCCCTTTGCCATGGGGTTGCCACTCCTAATCTATGTTCTGGGATAGGAATAGCAGGCTTTACCGTTGAAGGACTCTGGTGTTAGCTGATAACAAACCTTAATGTTGCAGCGATATGTCAAGGTGCAACTCACAGCGAAAAGAACAATTCCGCGTGATCTTACATGGATCAAATCAAGGTAACTTGATACCAGGCAATCAGTATAGCTCTATTGGCTCCGTTAGCAAGACATACTTACATTTGGTAAAGACTACAGGTTCGCAAAAATTGCTTCTGAAGGAGGGCTATTGCTTTAATCTGGTCTTCTGTTCTGCCATGCTCCACAATGCCAAGCTACAAGGCACCAAAAAGAAACACCAGCCGAGCAGGATCCAAAAGGAAGAGATAGCCAACAAGGGTTTCGAAGGCAGTGGCGTTTTGATAAGCAACAGGATTATTGTGGCGAGATCGCTTTCCCACGCTATTGCGCCCCCGACGCACCCAGTCTTTCTCCTCGATGGTTAACAGGGGCTCTAACTTAGCCAAGGCTAAAGCCTGCTGCTCGGCACGCACCTGGGCAACAACTTTTTGATGATAATCACGCTGGCGCTGGGGGGGAAATAAAAGCTGGCTACGGGTGTGCAGTTCATAAACCGCGTCGCCAATATATGCCAAAGCAGTGGGAGAAAGGCGGGCGATCGCTGCGGGTGATCCCAGCACTCCTAAATCAAATGATTTCGAAGAATCAGGCGTCGAGCCACTGGTTTCAATGGTAGGAGACGCACCGCAAGACGATTGATTGTCCAGCGACTGCCCCTCCTGTGAGGGTAAGTCAGCCATAGCAAAGCCGAGCCTGGGCAAAAAGAGCCGCATCAGCGCTTGTTGAAGCACTAACTGCGGCTGGGGCTCAGGCTCGGCAGCCAAGTATGCATTTGCTTCAGCCACCATCAGGCTTGGGAATGTGCCCGATGGCAACGTCCACCGATTCCCGCAAAGATAAAAACTTTTCAAGGCGCACCAGCTTTACTGTCTGGGTGACGCGAGGATTGGTGACAATCTGAAAAGTCCCGCCAGCGGTCTGGGCTTTCTTGGCGACTTGCACTAGAGCCCCCAAACCAGAGCTGTCCAGAAAAGTAACATTGGACAAATCTAAAAGCAGGTGGGTTGGACCCTCGTCCACACACTTACTTAGCTCCTTGCGAAAAGTGGGCTCAGAAAATGCGTCAAGAAGTCCCGTGAGGCGAAATAGTTGGTAATACCCTTTATCTTCCCGTGTGCCTCGTAAACTAACGGTCAGGGTCAGTGGCTCAGGAATAGAAACCTCCTAAATCCAACATAAGCGAAACGACACCTTAATATAAGGATTTCAGTACCGAATGTCTACTGTATTTTCACCAAAACACTAAGCATCTTCTACTTTTATTTGCAGAGATTTAGACGACCAGAAGTTTTCTAAGGTTGCGAACTAAAGTTTTTCATCTAAAGTCACGACCAATACATTGTGGTTGAGCGTACGAAAATAGCTCACCGGTCCTGGGTTCTTTAAGCTTACTTCTTTATTCCGACCTGTTCCAACAGAAAACTTAGCTCGCTCGCAAGGGTTTACAAGAATAGTCACAGATTCGCAGCCAAGCCTGAGGAATCCAAGCCTAGCGCTGGCAAACTATTTGCCTTCTGCGTAAGAGGTTCAGAAAACCCACTCTCCAAGCCCTGTTCCTGTCTTCAATTGAGCATTTCTCCGGCTGAGTAGCTGCTACGGAATTGGATAAGTTGAATGTGATTACTGCTGACTTTTCGAGGCGATCGCAAACGATGATCAATAGCGTCTACTTTGTCAGTGTCAATGGAGGTAATTAAAAAATAAACTGATGACTATCTAGCTTTGGCTGAGCCATCTCTATGTTCGGAAGTTGTTTTCCGTCTTTTCTGGCTGCCAATTTAAATATGTTTTCCCATGCGCCAATGATGCTATTTTCTTCTGCTTCTTTTGAATACGTTTTCCGAATAAAGTTGCAGGCTCGCTGGGCCATTGCAAAAAGATGATCGGTTTGAGAATCGGCTTGCACTAGAAGTTCTTCAACCTTCTGGGCGATCGCTAATACATCCCCACACTCCATGGGATACCCATAATCTTTCGTAAAAAATTCTCGCCCACCAATACCGTGGTAGCCAACCACCACACACCCACACAGCATCGCCTCAGCAACAGGTAAACCAAATCCCTCAGGATGACCAAAACTAATAAACAGTAGGGATTCTTGCATGACTTTTGCCACCTCCTGCTCGGACATTCCATCAATGGGTATAACCGTGGTTTCATTAAGCATTCCACGATATTTAAGGATATTAAAAACCTGCTCTGCATCTTCCGCATTTTTACGGGGCATATAGCAAATTTGCTTTTTCTTGTGGCTGTTCCACTGAAAAATCTCTGCGTCGACACTATAAAAAATTCGGAATAAATCAGCAGCAGGAAAAGCGTGTTTCAAGTAATAAAAGCTTTCCTGAGATACGGTCATCGTAGCCACTGTATCGGAGTGCAAATACTGGGATTCAACGGTGTTTGATAGGGCCGGCGGGTAATGTTTAAATGTGTAAAACTCGTTTTGATTAAAGATTACTTTTTTGATCCCAGGAAGAGTTTTTAACGCCTGAACTCCCAACACTTCAGGCATAACAACAATATCTTGGTCACCTAAATCCACCTCTTTAACGCTGGTCACTGGGGTGCTATTTTCAAACCAGTTGCACCGAAATCCAGGGTTTTGTTGAAGCACCTTTGCATTAACCCCATTCCTGCTCAAAATATCCACGTGGTGATAAAGCTGCTTAATGCCTCCCCACGGTTCATTGTCATCGAAGCAGAAGACGAACACGTTGTAAGGATATTGCTCGGAAATGGGCTTCATAAACCTGGATATTCACTGTAACGAATCTCTACAGTTGCCAATGGGAAAGTGTTGGTATTTCTACGTCCTAAAACAGCCTCTCGCCCTCGCCGATGGGGTTATTTTGTTGGCTTCTTCGCCAACCTTGCAATCTTTCCTCAATTTGCTGGGGCGTCGAATACGATTTTGTAATGGGGCAATAGCCAATGGGGTAAACGTTGCTCAGCATTGCTAACTTTCATGGATCCAGGGGCAAAATACAGCATTCCCCCCAACAGCGCTTTCAACCCTGGCGAGTTTTCAATACCTGCGCCGATCTTCTCCGTCAGCTCTTGTCTGAAATGGCTTTCAGTGTCGGTTAAAGGCTCCCGCTGGAATCCGCTTTTTAAAAACACACAGTAGCGCTGACCGAATTCGCCGGCAAATACGGACTCTAAATCCTGCGCGTCAATACTTAACCAGGTTTGGGCGATTTGCTGCCGTAGGTTACGGAGATTCTCAACGATTCCCTGATCTGATGGATCGATTTCGTACAGGTTTAAACAGCCCAACAATCGATTAAGAAATGCCATGTCCTGATGGGGAGAGAGGGAGGAGTCCGGCGATGGCACCGCGCCAGGGGATCGGGCACTCTCCGGGTGGCGATCGCCGGCAAAAATGCTTTGGTAATCACCCAATAGCCAAGCGGGCAAGCGACTTTCCGCATCACGCACCTGCATGGCACCAGGGGGTAAATACAACATGACTCCCAACAGCGCCTGGAGCCCGAAGGGAGAGTCAAACCCCTGCTTTACCGCTTCGGAAAGCTCCTGTAAACAGGATTTTTCAGGCTCTAGAAGGGGTTCGCGGTGGAAGCCACTTTTCAAAAATGCTCGATAGTTTTGTCCCAACGGACCTTTATAAATCTGTTCTAAGGCTTCGGCAGGCACCTGTAACCAAAGGCTGGCAATTTCCTGGCGGGTTTCGCGACACCGATTAATCACCTTAGGATCGGCGGGGCTAACGGTGTATAAATTGGCGCATCCCAATAGCTGACTTAGAAAGCTCTCGTCCCATAAGGGTTTAGCGTCAGCGGGCATTTCTGGCGAAACGGGAACTGATGCCGATGGGGTCACTCCCGAGTCCTGAGCCATGGCTCCGGCAAAGCATTGTTTATAGTCCGGCCACAGCCAGGAGGGCAGGCGATTTTCTGCGTCGCGCACCTGCATTTTGTCTGGGGGAAAATAGAGCATAACCCCCAACAGAGCGTTAACTCCCCCGGGCTGCTCCAACCCCTGAGACACTGCCTGGGTCAGTCCCTGCAGCAACTGTTGCTCGTCGTCGGTCAAAGGGTTTTGCTGAAAGCCGCTGTGTAAAAGTTGTTGATAGGCACCGCCAAGAGAACTGTTATAGAGGGTCTCCAGGGCATCTGCTGGGGAATTCAGCCAAAATTGCGCAACCTGCTTACGCATCTCCCGCAAAATGGCAATGGTGCTGGGGTCCTGCGGGGTGTGCTCATACACATTAAGGCAGCTTTGGAGCTGGTTAATCAGCCAGGTCATAAATTGCGAAGACAGGGGTGGGGACGGGAGAGGGGAAAGAGAGGTTGAAGACTTGGGAGCGATCGCCGCTGACAATGGGTTGGACGACATTGACGACGGTGATCGCACTGACGATGTCGCGGGCGGCATTGATTGGGCTCGCTCCAAAAGCTTTTGGAATTGTATCTCTAGCTGGGCCACTGAGCGCTTAATGTCGAACTTTTCTAGGGCACGCCGTTGTCCTGCCTGGGCGATCGCCTCCCAATGGGTGGGATTTTTCACCAAATAATACAGAGCCTCGGCTAACGTTGCCGAGTCATTGGGAGGAACCGTTAACCCGCTAATTCCGTTTTCCACCACCTCTGCCGCGCCGCCCACACCGCTGGTAATCACCGTTAGCCCTGCCGCCATTGCCTCCACTTGGGTAATGCCAAAGGCTTCGTCTGCAATGGACGGAAAAACGAGCACGTTGTGGCGACGGTGAAAATCCACGAGCTGTTGACGATTAAGCAGCCCTACAAAGGTTACAGAATCTCTCAGATCAGCTTGGCCAATAAACTGCTCTAGGTCTTTTTTGTAGTCCCCATGGATGGCATCACCCGCAATGGAGCACTCAACGTTGATGCCTTGTCTTTGCAAACGGTGAAGAGCCTCCAGCAAAATATGGACACCTTTAGTGAAAATCACCAAACCGGCATAACCAATTCGAAGACAGTTACGATCCGGTAAATCTGGCTGATAAAACTCCTGCACTAGGGCACTGGGATACACCGTAATGCTGTCCTGCACCGGAAATTGGTATTCCAGCAGGCGATCGCGCACATAATTGCTGGCCACTGCCAAATGGTACAGCGGGTGCCTGGGGTATTCCTGAAGGTGATACGGGGGGGACGCAAAGCCCAAGTGGTGAATGATTGGAATATTTTGCTCCAGAAGCGGATGGAAAATACTGCTTCCAAGGAATGAAGTATTGCCGACTAAACATAAATCAGGCTGGAAAGCGGCAATCACCTGCAACAGATATCGACGGTTGTGGTTAACAACGTCTAGGATTTGCTGCTCATCCTCAAAAGGGCGCGTCCCTTCGTGATAAGTGCCAAAGAGCTGAAGATTCCTATCCACCGTGGGCTCTGGGCGTTCGATGTCTCCCAGGTAGACAGCATTTGACGTCAAGATCTGAACCGTGTGTCCGTTATTGCCCAGCCCTGCCGCGAAATCTGCAATTGAACGCCCGTATCCCCCCAGCTCTTGGGGAGGATACAGATTACTGATAACCAAGATTTGCTTGGGCGGCAGCGAAGATGACATGGCTGCACCAGACGGTGATATGTGTCCCTCGGCAGGCGATCGCCCCAAAACCACTGCGGTATTCGGGGATAAACTGCCTTGATTCACCGGCTGGAGAGGCTGATTCAGTTGCTTGGATCTTTGAAAAATTACCAGCCCCGGCTGAGGTGTTAATACGGTTTCCAATTCCCCTAAACTCTGGCGCAGCTCACTGCCTGAAGGCTGCCAGGGGCGATCGCTCACCAGCAACAGTTTTTCAAAGGCAACCTGCCGAAGCCTCTCGACAAAAACCGACTCTTCCACCTGACTGGGGTCTAGCACCAGCCAATGCCACGCCTTGCCCATTGCCGCCTCGCCGTCTCCCAACAGGGGAATGCGATCACCCATGGCGCACTGGGTCAGCCAGTCCCCCACTCTCCCCGAGTTATGTTCCAAACAGCTCGGTTTCAAGCGGGGCAAATCCACTGCATCCGTCGCCAGCCGAGGGTCCACTGAGCCATCCATCAAAATATTTAACGGCTGCAGCGATCGCAAATGAGCGTCCTGCAAAACCTCATAGGCAGCAGCCCGTTGCGTCAGGGATAGTGTGCTCAGGCTCATTTGGACGTCTTACTGGTGGACATTCTATTTAACCGTTTTACCTAGCTCTAACTTGCCCACGGCAGTCAGCGGCGGCGGTGTATTTGTGCTCAATTTTGCCAGTATTGAGGTAATCAAACAATCGCTGAATATGGTGTTCAGGACTGTAGTTATTCCAGTAATGTTCATGACCGGCGCGGGCGATCGCCTTTGCCTCTTGAGGGTGGCTTAAATAGTGATTTAGTTTGCCGTACAAATTCTCTTCGCCATCAAAGGTGACCAAATGTTTTCCCTCTTCAAAAAGGGTCAGCAATCCAGATTCTGGCGTCAAGCGATCAGTTAGGAGAAACCCTCCCGCTGCCAACACCTCAAACACCCGTAAATTCAAGTCCCCATTTAAGGAAATATTCAAACTAATAAGAGACTGGTTATATAAATCTGCCCCTTGGGATTGCGGCGCTTGGGTGTGTAGCAGGGGGAATCCTTGCTTCTTAATTTGCTCCAATAAGTGGCAACGGTAGGGATGGAATTGTCCGGCACTGCCCACAAAAACCAGGGGATGTTTGTAGGAATCCACAGGCTCACGGCGATGGGGGTTTGTGGCAAAGCCCGGTAGCCAAATAGCCCGTTCGTGCCCCGCTTCTGCAAAGTAATGGAGATGATGGCGATCGTGCTCTGAAATGATTACGTCAAACTGCTCCTGTGCCACATAGCCCAACAATGACTGAACAGGACGATCAAGGTGGTGAGTGTCCCCAACAATCAGTATTTTGGGCGCCGATTGCGATCGCAAATTCAGGGGCCAACCTCTCTGGGTGGCGTCCGCTTTGATCACAATTAAATCCGGTTTCCACTGGGAGGCAAGGGGCTCGAAATAGGCACGAATATCAGTGGGCTCCGGACGCGTTTGAACACATAAAAGTTGTCCAGAATTAAGCTGAGTTTGGCAATCAGGACTGAAGAAAATTTCCGAATTGCTTACAAGGCGATCGCGATACCTTTCTCGAAGAGACAGAAAAAATAACGCAGTTCGAGAGGCGCTAGAAAATAAAGGCGTCATTTCCAAGACCCTGTGACGTCAAGTTAGCTGCAACCGATGGGGAAGGTGGCGAGAGGGCGGACTGCCTTTCTTTGATCAATTGCCACCCTTTATGCCTCAAGCGATTAAAGGCAATATCCATACGGCTTGCCTTACCTGTCATTGAAATTGCCACATCGTCAATGCCTAATTGCCCTTTAAGGCTGCCCCACAAACTTGTGTCATGGGCAGGGTGAGGCGGCACAAACGTTTTTAGCCCTAAATACTTCTGCAAGGCATAGGAAAAATGCATATCTTCGCCCATGTAATCAAACCCTTTAACAGGTGGAAATTCATTCCAAAACGTTAACAACCACTCCCGTTTAAAGAACCAAGCATGTCCTACAATATCCACTTCCATAATGCTTTCATTGGGATTAGGCCAGCCGTATCGCACATGATCCATGTAGATTTCTGTCCCTTCAAAAATCAACCCCACTGTGCCTAATAGCCCCTCATGGGACTGAATTGTTTTCAAGCAGTTTTCAAACCATCGTGGTCCTGGCACCGTGTCGTCATCAAAGATGCAAACATATTCCGTTTTTGCGTTTAAGGCATAGGCAAACCGTGCCCAAACGCCGAAATTATAGTTTGACAACGAAGATTTGCAGTGTCGAATAATATCTAGGTTGCCCTGATCCGGTGAGTATTCGTTGTACCAAACCATGGTTTCCTGGGGCTTAATCGTTTGGTTTTGTATGGCGTTGTAAATAGGAGAAATATTTTCAGGACGTTTATAGCCGTTGATTATGGCTGTTATTGCCCCAGGAATAGGTAGATCTGAATATCCTTGCTGCTCCTCTTTTACGCTGGGAGGCACCGAAGCAGTGGGCGAATCTAAGGGTGCAGATGCTGCTTGGGCGGGCGATCGCGAGTCAGTTAATACACAAGACTTTTGAGAATCGGCACTGCCTGACACCTGATAGGGGCGGGTTACTTTCTTGTGAATCCATGGGTCTAGCGCTGAGCCAATATCCAAGTAACGATTAGATGGGTTTAATCGCCAAAGATGATCGATGATAATTCCCGATAACGGACCCGCGCAAAATAAAAATAAGGCATTGTGATGTCGTGCAGCCAAATGAGGAAGTTGGCATAGAAACTCATCACGATTAGACTGCCAAAATTCGGTGCAATTCGCCCCCACTGGCACAAATTCTTTGATGTCAACAATATCTATCGTGTCAGGATTAATCGTCTCATTCCCAACAAGAATAACAGGCTCATCAAGGGATTGAATCTTATCTGCGAAGTTGGCGAAATTAGCGTTGGCAAACAAGTTAGAAAAAGTAACTTGATTAAAGTCTTGAGGAATATGAGACAGTAAAAACTCTTTAGCATTACTGTCACAGCAGTCGCAAGAAATCCCGTAATAGTAGTTTCTTTCCTGATGCTTTAGGCTAACAACTAAATCTTTCCCGATCTCAGAAATTCCCGACGGTGATGTCCATCCATCAATGCCTTGCGCTGATTTTCCCTGAATAAATAAGACCTCTCCGTCAGCATACCTGGCTAAAGCCAAAGGCTGTTTTGCCAAAACTTCATTCCAAATAACTTCAAGATCTTCCTGATACTTCTTCATGGGAATGCGTGGGAACCAACTCTAAATAAATCCAAACTGAGCAATCTTAAACAAACAGGCCATAACCCGAAAGGACCGTCTCCGACTGTCAACACTCCCACTGACAAACCAAGGTCACGTGGTCAATATTTTTCCGTATAAACCTGATCGGGTGCGCGTATTTGCCACTACATAAAAGTACTATACGGTAACGACTTTCTACGGCTTGAAAAGTAGAGTTCTTCTCCAAAGTCAATGCGTGTGGCAAGTACATTGCAGAAGAAGTACTGATTGATCCAGTGGGGCTTCACTTTGACAATGCGGTCCTTAAGAATGACGTAAAAGAAGAAAGCAGCGTCGCTTATAACGTTCAGGGTGTCGGCGATAGTTTTACCGGAGTGAAACCATGTTGTTCCAAACTCGAACTGGATAAATGATGCACTCTGTACGGTTTCTTTCAAGCCTTCAAGCACATCAACCTCAGCCCCCTCTACATCAAGCTTAATGAAGTCTACCCGAGGGATATTTAATACGTCCTTTAATAGTTGGTCTCCTCCCCTAACTTCAAGTTGCGTTGTCCTTTCCAATCCCTGTATCCTCTCCGCACGATACACACCTTTTTCAACCATTTCTTGCAGATATGGATCCAAAACGAGCCCTGACGTAAGGGCTTGAGTTATGGATTCCAAGGGAAGACGGGGATAAAAAGACGTGAAATCCAGGTAAAAGTCTAAGTGGGCGTTTCCTTTCCACAAAGGAAACGTCGAAATTTTGCAATTGATTAGACGATCTTGGCTGTAACTAAGGAGTGCCTGCGCAGCTGTTTTGGAAGGCTCAATTAGGCAGAATGACGATGATGGGTTTATGGACAAGTAAAAGAAGTCTTCGCTGGCTCCAACCAGAAGATTTGACGTAATTTCAAAGGCTTCTGTTAAGAAGCGATACAGTTGATACTCGCCGTTGAATTCTGGACGTGAGTCAAATATCAACCCTGCTGAAAGGAGACGATCAAGGATGTCCATAGGGCTTCATGTCATTAACGGTAAAGCAGGTATTTTCGCTGGTGACAGGGGGAAGAAAATGGCCCCAAGAAAATACAGTAGCCTTCAAGGCCGCCATCAAGCTCACCACTAGAGCCGTCTTAACCTAAGGGAGTTATGGAAACTTTCCCCTTCGATTACCTAATTAAAAGAGGCTCAAAGCTTTGGACCTTAGGCGGAAAGCTTCGCAGGGGCACTGATAACAGACCCTAGTCAACCACATAATTAGCCAAATTTTGATACTAAAAATTTGATACTAAAAACCTGTTGAGCGCTTCCTAGGGATGAGCGTCAACAGGTTCTGCAAGGATAAATTGTTAAAAGTCAGCTAATTCCTTACTGAAGCAGAAGTCCTTGTTGGGAAGCTACATTAAACTCTGAAGCATGGCGACGGGGGCATCTATTAGGTGCTGAACTACGGGAAGGCTGTCGATCGCCATACCAAAGGCTAACAGCATCATGTAAGCAATGGAGAATTTGAAGAGCGATCGCGCCCGTTGTTGATCATCGGGAGATTGGAGCAGTAGCCAGCATTTTTTCAATAGACGCTCTCCCAGGACCAAAGCCAAGGTGGCGTAGAGCCAGCCACACACCCCTAGGGGCACCACAAGCAACATAGAAAAGGGAACAAGCACCAAGGCATACCACCAAATCTGTCGGGCGGTTTCTTCGGCGCCACGCACCACAGGCAACATAGGGACACCGACGCTGGCGTAGTCGTCCTTGATATTCAGCGCCAAGGCCCAGAAGTGAGGAGGCGTCCAGATAAAAATAATCCAGAACATTACCCAGGGAGCCCAGGACAATTCGCCGGTAACGGCTGCCCAACCCACTAGGGGTGGGATGGAGCCCGCTGCACCACCGATAACGATGTTTTGGCTGCTGTGGCGCTTCAGGAAATGGGTGTAGATCAGGACGTAGAAGACAATGCCTGCCATGGCTAGGCTCGCCGCCAGAAGATTGGCGAAAATCGTCAGCAGGCTAAAGGAAGCAACCGCCAGGGCGATCGCAAAGATCAGCGCATCTCGAGGCTTGATCCTACCTGAGGGGAGGGGGCGATCACGGGTGCGCTCCATTTGCCAATCAATGTCGCGATCATAAAGACAGTTCATCGTGTTTGCCGATGCCGACGCAAAGGTGCCACCCACCAAGGAAACAGCAAGGATCACCGGATCCACATGCCCCTCGCTAGCCACAAAAACTGCCGCTAAAGTTGTTACCAAAAGCAACACAATAATGCGAGGCTTGGTCAGCTGCACATAGCTTCGGACAACCTGTAAAAGATTGTCGTGATGCTTGGTTCTCTCTGACCATTGGGAAGTTGTAATAAGCTCTTGCATAAAAATTGCCGCGAGAGGACTAGAGAAATGAAATTAAAAACGGGTCAAGAAAAGCGGAGAAAAGGCGAAGATAAATTCCGAGTCAAAGTTTGGGTCAAATACTTTGGACTGGAGCGTGCCATCAGTTAAGTGCCAGAAGCCTTACACCGTGGAGGGTCCACGCCCTTCAAAAACAAAGCAGATTAGGGGATGAAACCCTTCTGGTTACTGACTTTGAAAGTTAGATTTTGAGGCTTAGATAATGACAGCCCCTACCGTTTGCAGCTAACCCCCAGTGAAATCTTATTTAGAGTCTTAATTTCCCTCTGGCTTCTAGGCTGAAATGGTTCTGTCTCGGCAAACTAAAACAGCGAAGGAAACCAGAACTCCAAGAAGGGCAGCAGCGATCGCCTGGTGCAAAACTGTCAAAGGTTCTACCTGTAAATGAAGGCGAAAAGTACCGTAGCCCACTAATAGTTGAATCCCTAGTAAAATTGCGGCTCCATTAATTAAGTTGCGACATTGAGAATTCAAAGCTGGGGTCTTCCAAGCTACGACAATGGTTCCCAAAGTAAATCCAACTGCGGGAATAATTCCCCACAGGTGACCATGCATAAATCCACATAGCTGCTGAAGATTTAAACACTGGTGAAGTGCCCACTGGGAACCCACCAATGCCCCAGCTAAACTTTGTCCATAAATGGTGATCGCTGCGGCAATTGTTAAAGCTCTCAGGGACCAAGGCTGTCCCAGTCCTTTCTGGGGTAATAACCCTGTGCCCAGAACCAGCATCATCACAAAAAATGCCAGCGCCGTGCCCAAATGGGCGGTAACAATATCGAAACGTAGAAGTTGGGTAACGGTTAGGGCTCCTAAAACCGCCTGAGATAGCAACGTAAACCACGACACAATCACTAATGGCAAGACCCATCGCGGTAGCCTCTGGCGCTGAGTGACGGCGTAGCCCACCATGCCCGTTGTTCCTAACACGAGAAGTCCAGCGTCAAGACGATGGAACCACTCTAAGAACACCTGGAGATTCATCTGTTGCCAGGGCAATAATTGTCCATAGCAAAGGGGCCAGTCAGGACAGGCTAATCCTGCATTCGTTACGCGGGTGGCGCTACCAATTGCCATTAGTAACCAGGTGGCGATCGCGAGTTTAAAGGCAACCCATCGCAAACGGGATTGGGCGATCGCGGCAAGGTCTTTCTGATCGGAATCTTCCGATGCTGTTGCGCCAGAAAGAGCTATGCCCGTTTGGGTTGAATAATGAATTGCATCAAGGCTGGAATCTGCCATAGGAAATCGTCCTTGCAATACTGAACCAACAAAAACTGCTGGCTAAAACAACGGGTAATGGGGCTGTTTCACAACTTTTGCTGCAATGTTTTCGCCGCAATTGTGTCACGAAACAATAAGCTGGGGCAGGTGTAGGAACCGCAGGCTCCATGAAGATATCCCTCTACTTGTCAACATAGCTTAGGGATCATTGGAATGGGCAAAACACAATTAATTTTGCTTCGATAAATAACATCGCCGTTATAGTTAACCAAGGCTCCTTTAAAAGCACCTCAAAATAATTAATTTTTAATTAAAAAAAATCGATTTGGACTTTTAAGTTTCGGAATAAATTAAGATTCTCGCTGTAATTTATGACAACGCTTTTAAGTTTTAAAGTTGTCTCCTTAAAAAGGGTCAGTTGTTGGACGTAAATTCGAGTACCGATTTAGGTAGAGGTATCTGGACAGAAGGGATATTTGGGTAGAAGAGCTATTTGGGCAGCAAGGTTGGGGAGAATAATCGGTAAAAAATTGGTTTTGTCAGGCTGTGATCGGTGGCAGTTTTTTTGAGTCAATTTCCCGCTGCCAACAACTCCCCGTCAACTCGTCAGGCATCCCTTTCCACAGAGCGATACACTAGGCTACTGGCGGGTTTAATTACCCCAATGCATAGGTAAATGCAAGTAAGTAGTGCAAGGTACGGCAAAGAACGTGGCGCAGACAACGGCGAAGGCAGCAACGACGAAGGTGACCTCTGAAGCGATCGCCCAGCAGGAGTGGGACGCGGTGATCGTCGGATCTGGAATGGGCGGACTGGTAACGGCGACCCAGCTTGCGGCGAAGGGGGCCAAGGTGGTTGTGCTGGAGCGCTACGTGATTCCCGGGGGAAGCGCTGGATATTTTGACCGAAAGGGCTATCGATTTGATGTGGGCGCATCGATGATTTTCGGGTTTGGCACTGAAGGCACCACGAACTTGCTGACCCGTGCCCTAGATGATGTGGGTATGGCGATAGAGACAATTCCTGACCCGGTGCAAATTCACTACCATTTGCCCAATGACTTGGAGCTAAAGGTTCATCGAGAATACGAGGATTTTTTACAGGAGCTAATCGCTAAGTTTCCCCATGAGAAGGAGGGAATTCGTCGTTTTTATGACGAGTGTTGGAAAATTTTCAATTGCCTTAATGCGATGGAGTTGCTGTCTTTGGAGGAGCCTCGTTATTTAACGCGAGTTTTCTTTCAGCATCCCTTTGCCTGCTTGGGTCTGGTGAAGTATCTGCCGCAAAATGTGGGCGATATTGCCCGGCGATATATTTCTGACCCAGCGCTGCTGCAATTTATCGATATGGAGTGTTATTGCTGGTCTGTGGTGCCCGCGGATTTAACGCCGGCGATTAATGGTGGCATGGTGTTTAGCGATCGCCATTACGGTGGCATTAACTATCCCAAGGGGGGCGTTGGTCAAATTGCTCAAAAGCTCGTTAAAGGGTTAGAAAACCACGGAGGAAAGATCCTTTACCGAGCCAATGTGACCGAGATTTTGACTGAAAATGGCAAAGCCGTTGGCGTCAAATTATCCAACGGAAAAGAAATCAAAGGTAAGCGGGTAATTTCCAACGCCACTCGCTGGGATACCTTCGATAAGCTTTGGGGCGATCGCCCACTCCCCAATTCAGAGAAGCGGTGGAAGACGCGCTACAAGAAATCGCCCAGTTTCTTTAGTTTGCATATTGGAATTGATGCCAAGGCATTGCCGGCGGGCACTGAGTGCCACCATATTTTGCTGGATGAATGGCAAAAGTTGGAGGACCCTTACGGCACCTTATTTGTGTCCATTCCCACCCTTCTAGATCCCGATTTGGCTCCCGAAGGAAAACATATTATTCATGCCTTCACCCCGGCTTGGGTTGAAGATTGGAGCGAGATCAAAGGCAGGGAGTATAAGGAAAAAAAGCTAGAGGTTGCTTATCAAATTTGCGATCGCCTTTCCCCAGTCATTCCCAATCTTCGAGACGCCATTGACTTGTTGGAAGTGGGCACGCCACGCACCCACCGTAAGTTTCTAAATCGGGAAGATGGCACCTACGGTCCTATCCCCCAAAAGCGTTTAATGGGGCTTTTAGGCATGCCGTTTAATCGCACCTCGGTGCCCGGCTTGTATTGCGTCGGCGACAGCACTTTTCCGGGGCAGGGCCTAAATGCGGTGGCGTTTTCCGGCTACGCCTGTGCTCACCGAGTTGCCATCGATTTGAAGTTATAAAATTCCAACGGAAACCAGAAACTTAGAAGAACGGGAGTTTAGAGGGGCGCTCTTCGATACCGGAGCGCTCCAGTATTTCCGTAGGCTGACCATCTAAACTGACCTGATTATTTTTGGTCCAGTATTTCTGAATACCGCGATCGCCCTTCTTTTCCGCCCACTTGTTCAGCCCATCGCGATCGCCCACATAGTCAAACAATGGCACCCCATAGCCACAGGAAGTTTGCACCAGATCAATCTTCAAAACGAAAACTTGTCGGGAACCGGGCAATTGTGGAAATAGCTCAATGTGCCGATCCCAATCGCGATCGCCCTGGTGACGCACCGTCGCCGTGCCATACATGCGCAGGATCACTGGTGCGCCTTCAAAAGAACACATCATCAAAGTCATGCGGGGAAGCTGCTGCACATGGGCAGAGGTTTCATTGCCACTGCCCGTCAAATTTAGCCAGGCAACGGTATTGGCATCCAGTACCCGAAAGGAGTCCATGCCTTTCGGGGAAACATTAACTCGACCATCCTGAGCCGCTGTTCCCACGAAAAACAGCTTTTGCGCCTGAATAAACTTGATGTGCTTTTTCTCAAGCGCTGGAAATTGCTTCCCCATATACAGCCTCCACTGAAGCCAAGTTTGATCGAATTTTAGACGGGTTTCCTAAACGCCAGCCTTCGCCGACTTCAACATAGTCACCAGCACATCGTGGGCTTCTTTCGCATCGGCAAGGGGCTTTTCAAAGGCAATGCGCACCGGCTGAGGCTGTCCATCCACCTGGGCTGTCAGGTCCATACCCTCTGCATCGATAGCATCCATCGTTGCCGACGCCACGTTTTCCACTTTGCCGTAAGCGGTTGCGTAGAGTACCACCGCGTCCCCATGGTCGTCGTTCATATGTTTACAAATGCGATCGCTAACCTTCTTTGAAAATGCTTCAGCCATGGTGATTTCGCCGCCAGATTTTAGAGCTATTGGTATCAGTTATTCACTGAGTTTTTAAGTTGGCTCCATTATTAACCGCAGCTTTAGCAATATCTAGAGGTTCGTAGCGGTTTGTAGTGATGCAGAAGGATCACCCCCCTTACAAACTGACAAAGGGCATAATCCGGCACAAATCAAGATAGACTCGTAAACTGATTTGTAAGGAAATTGCTTTACCCGTTTCGTTAACTATGGCGTCTTTAACTCCCCTATCCGGTCCTGCAATTCGCGAGAAGTTTCTTAGCTTTTTTGAAAGCCAGGGTCACAAGCGAACGCCAAGCGCCTCGTTGGTGCCAGATGATCCAACGGTGCTGTTAACGATCGCGGGCATGCTGCCTTTTAAGCCAATTTTCCTGGGACAAGAGCCGCGTTTTACCCCCCGCGCCACCAGCTCTCAAAAATGTATTCGCACCAACGACATTGAAAATGTGGGTCGCACAAAGCGCCACCACACCTTCTTTGAGATGTTGGGAAACTTCAGCTTCGGGGACTATTTCAAGGCAGAAGCGATTCAGTGGGCATGGACCTTGTCCACCGATCCTAAGCTGGGGTTTGGGCTGGATCCGGCCAATATTGCGGTGAGCGTCTTTGAAACGGACGATGAAGCCTTTGAACTGTGGCGGGACAAAATTGGGGTGCCGGAAAAGCGCATCCTGCGCATGGGGGAAGAGGATAACTTTTGGGCGTCGGGACCAACGGGTCCCTGTGGCCCATGCTCGGAGCTTTACTACGACTTCCATCCTGAGCTGGGCGACGATGGCATTGACCTGGAAGATGACACTCGATTTATTGAGTTCTACAACCTGGTGTTTATGGAGCTCAACCGGGATTCGGAGGGCAATTTAACGCCGCTAGCCAACAAAAATATCGATACGGGAATGGGATTGGAGCGTATGGCTCAAATCCTACAGAAGGTTCCCAACAATTACGAAACCGATTTGATTTTTCCCATCATTAAATCGGCGGCAGACGTGGCGGGGCTCGACTATTTTAAGTCCAGCGAAAAAATCAAAACGTCTCTCAAAGTGATCGGCGACCATGTGCGCGCTGTTATTCATTTGATCACTGATGGTGTGTCAGCATCTAATTTAGGACGCGGCTATATTTTGCGCCGTTTAATTCGTCGAGTGGTGCGCCACGGGCGCCTAATTGGCATTGACGGTGCATTTACCACCCAGGTAGCTGAGACAGCGATACAAATGTCGGAAGCGGTTTATCCTGCTGTTCGCGATCGCGCTGACTACATTAAGTCTGAGCTGGAGCGGGAGGAAAACCAATTCCTCAAAACCCTAGAGCGCGGCGAAAAGTTATTGGCGGAGATTCTGGCGAAGCAGCCCAAGGAAATCGCAGGGGAAGATGCATTTACCCTTTATGACACCTATGGTTTCCCCTTAGAACTAACCCAGGAAATTGCTGAGGAAAATGGCATTGCCGTTGACACCGCTGGATTTGAAGTGGCGATGGAAGAGCAGCGCCAGCGAGCTCGGGCGGCTCACGAAACCATTGATCTGACCGCCCAAGGATCCCTGGAACAACTGTCTGACACGGTGGAAAAAACCGCCTTCCTGGGCTATACCGATGCCGCAGCCCAAGGGCAAATTGGTGCATTATTGGTGGATGGCAAATCCACAGACACCGTCGAAGCGGGCAGCGAAGTGCAAATTCTGCTGGATCGGACGCCTTTCTATGCGGAATCGGGGGGGCAAATTGGCGATCGCGGTTTCCTGAGCACCGAAACAGCAGTGGTGCGCGTTGAAGATGTGAAAAAGGAATCCGACTTCTTTGTCCATGTGGGTCGCGTTGAGCGGGGCAGCGTGTCCGTCGGCGAAACCGTTACTGCTCAAATAGACACCGCCTGCCGTCGTCGCGCCCAGGCTAACCATAGCGCCACCCATCTGTTGCAAGCGGCCCTAAAGCTGGTGGTGGACCCTAACGTCTCCCAGGCGGGCTCCTTAGTGGACTTTGATCGCCTGCGTTTCGACTTCAATTGCCCTCGTGCTTTAAAGGCGGAAGAGGTAGAACAGGTGGAGGCTCAAGTGAATACCTGGATCTCTGAAGCCCACAGTGCAGCGATCGCGGAGATGCCCATTGCTGAAGCGAAAGACAAGGGCGCAACAGCCATGTTCGGCGAAAAATATGGCGATGTGGTCCGAGTGGTAGATTTTCCCGGCGTGTCCATGGAGTTGTGTGGCGGTACCCACGTGGCTAACACCGCCGAAATCGGCGCATTCAAGATCATTTCCGAAGCC
Source organism: uncultured cyanobacterium (assembly GCA_937883785.1). Lineage (GTDB taxonomy): Bacteria > Cyanobacteriota > Cyanobacteriia > CACIAM-69d > CACIAM-69d > CALGDE01. The sequence continues at coordinate 48,719 of CALGDE010000166.1, read as the reverse complement.
GGGATTTCCTCCGGTGTGCGACGGATTGAAGCGGTGTCGGGACCGGCGATTCTAGACTATCTGAATGTCCGCGATCAGGTGGTGCGAACCTTGGGCGATCGCTTCAAGGTTCAACCAGAGGAAGTGATTGATCGGGTGACCAACCTACAGGATGAGCTTAAATCCATGCAAAAGGCGCTGGCGGCGGCCAAAGCTGAACTAGCAGCGGCGAAGTCTGATGCTCTGATTGCCGATGCAGAAACCATTGGTCATTTCAAAGCCTTAGTGGCTAACCTTGGAAGCGTTGATGCTAAGTCCCTTCAAGGGGCGGCGGAGCGATTGCAACAAAAGCTTGGGGACAATGCCGCAGTGGTCCTTGGAGCGGTGCCCAGTGAAGGCAAAGTGGCGATCGCCGCCGCTTTTGGTAAAGAAGTTATCGGTAAAGGATTGCAGGCGGGTAAATTTGTGGGGACGATCGCCAAGATTTGCGGCGGCGGCGGCGGCGGGCGTCCCAACCTGGCCCAGGCTGGTGGACGCGATGCCAGCAAACTACCCGAAGCTCTATCAACGGCAACTGAGCAACTGAAAAGTGGGCTTGGATAGGTTGGGAACAAAAGACAAACCCACCTGTTTGAAGAGAAAGGGCAAAGTTAGCCATATTCTCATACTCTGGTCTTTGCCCCTCTTCAGTCTCTTCAATACCCAGTGCGTTCCATAGTCTTGACTAGTGCATGTCATCAATTGAGTACCAGAAGCCTTACGTAGTGGGGAGTTCATGCCCTTTTAAAGCAAAAAGCGCGATTCAGCTCCATTACATGACTCAAAATTGTCCTGTTTTTTATCGAACTGACCATAAATGATGACAGCCCCTAGAAGTCGACGTTAGTTTTAGGGGTTAAAAAGCTGGCACCGGCATCCATGGAGTGATTTCTATGGAGCGACAAAATTACCGATTCAAAAATTCAGTGCCCCTAAGATCTTCACGTTTCAAAATATTCAAGCTTGACGGCAATTCTGGTAGATCTTCTTGTGATGGAGAAGCTATCAAAAGCCCTCGGTCATCGTACATAAAGAACACAAGCCCCCTCTCAACACTGACAAAAAAGTTCGCGTGCCTAATTGTTGGCACCATACCAAAGTCGGCGTGGGCGATGCCTAGGAAAAGATTACGATAGTTGATTATTTTTCGACATAAACCAGTGACCAAAGCTTCCCTTATCCAGTAGCCGCGATCGCCCTCTTTCCGTTTTCTAAAGTGAATAGAAACATTCGGATCAAACTGAATTTGCTTAAAACAAAAGTCTTTTTTGCGAATATGAACCCTTTTCCCTCCATGTCGGCGGCAGATCATAATCATCTGTTCCTCGGGAGAAAACACAGACTCAAACGCCACTGAAGCCGCGCCTATCACCGTTGGGAAATAACTTGGTTGCTTCGCCTGAATATAGTCAAATTCCGCTAGATTTCTATCCGTAGGACGCAACTCTAACCGAATTGCAAATCGCGTTGCCTTGAGTAAGTTCTCTATTTCATTCCACATACCCAAAAGACTTCATTCTGCAATTTTCTTGTCAATCTTCTATGTAGGAGAATATATCTCTCTTTGTTAAATAAGGCTTCTAAAGCTGAACAGTCAGCCAGTCAAGCAACCCCGCAGGAGACTTAGTCAGCCACTTAAAAAAACACTCAATTACCGGCACACCCGCTGCACACCAAAAGCTCACGAAGGGTTACTCAATTACTCAACCAGCTCTACACCCTCGCCGTAAGGAGATAGAGACTCAGAAGACGTATCTGACAGTTCCCCCGTCAAACTATTGTCATTAACGGCATCACTTCCAACGGTTTCAACTTCTCCCGCCAACACATCCTCCACTCGCAAAGGTTCTGGCTCTGGCGTGGTATTGATCTCCTCCTGGCTAAGCTCATCAACGCTAACCAGGATCACCGTAATATTGTCACGCCCTCCTTTTGCCTTAGCCCCTTCCACCAATCGATCAACGGCATCTTCAAGGCCCGATGCGGCTTTCAAACAGTCGGAAATTGCTAAGTCCGTCAACTCTTCCGTTAAACCATCGCTACATAAAAGCAACCAGTCTCCCTGGCGCACATCCATGGCGTGAATATCAATTTGCTGGCACTCTTCCCGCCCCAAACACTGCATTAATACGTGGCGCCAGGGGTGGCTCCGGGCCTGCTCTTGGGTCAAGTCGCCCATCTTTACGGCACGGGCCACCCACGTGTGGTCTTCCGTAATTTGCTCAATTTTGCGATCGCGAATGCGATACAAACGCGAATCTCCCACATGGGCAAACCACCACTGCCCGTTACGGTAAATCGTACTCACCAGCGTGGTGCCCATGTCGGCTCGCTCGGGATGGCTAAGCTGGTCACTTAAAATCGCATCGTTTGCTGCCAACACTGCCTTGTAAAGCATTTCCTGAGAAGACTGCCCCGTTTCCCATGCAGAAGTTAGCACTTGCTTCATGGTGGCTGATGCTAGCTGACTGGCTTCTTCGCCTCCTGCATGGCCGCCCATACCGTCCGCAACCACAAAGAACGGATACTTATGCTCATCACCCAGTACAAAGGCATCTTGATTGGAGGTCCTCAAAAGACCCGGATCGGTTTGGCCCCAGAATGAGCATTTCATAGCAATACAGTAGTCAGAGGAAGTGGGATGCCGGAAACAATTTCGAGAAGCAGTCTTTAGAGCGCACCTTCACTATCGTAACCTAAGCCTAGGCGCTGATATGGAGATTTCAATTGTTGAATCTCAACGGCAAAGTTAACTTTATTTCAGTTATTTCAAAGGGTTTTACAGGGCCAATCAAAACGTCCGGAGCTCTATTCGCTCATCAGCTCCGATTCTTATCTAACTTTACCCAGGCGCCCGTTTAAGACAATCATGTCTAAAACATTTTGTCGTATCGGTCAATTTTACGCAGAAGCCTTACGCAGATAATACCGGGGACCATGGTCAAAACACCAGCAATCGCCGCTACCCAAACCAGTCCCTGGGAAGCCAAAATTGCAGCGCCGATGGCGAAGCTCCCGGTCAAAATTGCGTAATTAGTAGCCACCTGGGCTTGCCCCAGTTTCCGCAACGCGCGGTCCGTCTCAATGGAACGCACTCGCAGGCGCAAATCGCCTCGCTCTAGTTTTTCAATGGTGTCATCAATGCGCCGAGGAAGTCCCAAAGCCGTGGTGCTCACCTGAGCTGCCTGGCGACTTAATTCCCCTAAAATTCCCGATGTATCGGGACCACTGCCATTTCCGTTCATAAGCTCCATTGCATAGGGTTTAGCAACTTCCATAAAGTTGAATTCAGGATCCAGACCTTTGCCCACGCCTTCCAAAGTGGAAAACGCCCGCATAACAAAGGTAAAGGTGGCCGGAAAGCGGAAAGGCTGACCGTAAGCAATTTCGTAAAGGTCATCACTAATTGCTCCCACCGACTGATCTTCAAAAGGCTGATCCATAAAATGGTCCAGCATGTACTGAATAGATCGGCGAATAGGTCCTGTATCACCGGTGGGCTGAAGGGCTCCCAACTCAATTAGGGAGTTCATCACCCGATCGCCATCCTTCTGGGCAACTCCGAAGAAGGTCTCCAACAATTTCTCCCGCGTGATTGGGCTGATTTGCCCCATCATGCCAAAGTCATAAAAAATTAGCGAACCGTCGGAGGGAGAGACCGCCAGGTTACCGGGGTGGGGATCAGCATGAAAGAAACCGCTGGCTAAAAGCTGCTCTAAATAAGCTTGGGCTCCTAGATTGGCAAGGCGCGATCGCTCCAAACCAGCCGTTTCTATAGCCTCATAATGGCTAATCTTGATGCCTGGCATATACTCCATCACCAAGATCCGCGGAGAAGCATAACGCCAGTAAATGCGAGGCACCCGCACCCAATCAGCGTGGCGGAAATTACGCCGGAACCGATCCGCGTTACGCCCTTCGTTGAGATAATCAATTTCCTCATAGAGGATGCGGCAACATTCTTCGTAAATGCCCACCCAATCGCGCCCAGGACCCCAGCGAGGGTGAGCCTGAAAATACCGAGCAATATCCTTGAGGATGGCTAGATCAATCTGAAATAGCTTTTTCAGTCCTGGACGCTGCACCTTAACCACAACGTCTTCGCCAGAGGGCAGTTGAGCTTTATGGACCTGACCCAAGCTTGCAGCAGCCAGGGGAATTGGGTCAAAACTTTGAAATAGCGATCGCAAGGGCTTGCCCAGGTCTTCCTCTAGAATCGCCTCCGCTTCCTCATAATCGAATGCTGGTACCCGATCCTGAAGCTTAGACAACTCTTCTACATATTCTGTGGGGAAGAGGTCAGCACGGGTGGAGAAAAGCTGACCCACCTTGATAAACGTAGGTCCAAGCTCCAAAAACGTTTCCCGAATCCAAATGGCCTGCTGACGACGGCGAGCTTTTTTCTTCTCGTCAGTCATTCCCCCCGGATAACTCCACTGCTTCTCGTCGAGCCACAGCGAATAAAGCCACCCCAGCACAAAAGACCAGATGTCAAATGAGCGACGAACGCGCGAGTAACGTTTACGATTCCAGCGATAGGTTTTGTGTTGTTGCGTTTTCACCCTTCGCTCCAGGGGGGATGGTTAAGTGCTAGTTAAGCAGCTGTAATAATTCTGGCGACAATTTGTTGGTTTTATTAACCCAGTGTTTCCTGAACTATACAGGGTCGCCCGCGAGTTAGCCCGTTTGCAGCGCTACTCACCTTCGTCAGACTCATCAACTTGCTTAAGGTCGGAACGCAACTCGGCAATTTCAGCCCTCAGGTCATCTAAGCGGGCTTGCAAATCCTCTGACTCTTCGGTTTCACCGGGGGTGGTCGTGGTGGTTCCCGCGGAGTCACCAGCGGCGGCAGCTTCTGCTTGGGCGGCTCGGGCTAACACTTCTTCCGAAAACTCCCGCAGACGATCACGCTGTTCAGCGTCGAAAGTTCCCAGAGCACTGAGACTGTCAGCTACCACTTTCTCTAGTTGCTCATTGGCAATGTCAGCGATCGCTCGTCCGATAAAGAAAGCGTGTAATAAAGGGTTCGACGTACTCATGGGACAGAATTGGGGGAGATGGGCTGGATGCTTTAGCCACAAGGCAATCGGGTCTGATTATAGCGTGATGTTTTTACGAGGGCATCGAGTCTATGGGGCATTTTTGCCTTTTGAAACTTATGCCGTCGGCAGGTTGCCTCCATTTCTCTCTCCACCTTCCATTTCCGCCTGTTTCCCAAGCAAGGACTTAACTAATGAGCCTGGGAGTAGTTCAGGCTTAACGATACGCGCCCATCAATACAGTCTTAAAATCCCTGCAATCAATTCAAATTGCCTTTACATTTCTCCTGAAAATCTTAACGATTTGCTTCGTTTCTCTCTTCCTTATTCTCCCGAGTCTTCGGTGTCTCCACTCTCACCTAGCCGTTCCCAAGGGACTCGTCTTAACTTTCCAGCTCGGGCGATCGCATATCTTCAGATCTAGTGGATTCTTTCGGTTGATCTAAAGGCTGAACAAGGGCTGGGGGTGACACAGCGGGGGGTGCAGGGGGAATGGGAGGCGGAGCCACTGGAGGCACCACAATCGGAGCCACTGGCTTAGAAGTGCCGTTGTTGGGAAGTTGGCGGTTTAAGGGCTGGGGCAGCTCCGTTTGAGTTTGGGGCGACTCCGTTCGGTCAAGGGCGGTGGCAGAGGGCTCTTTCTCTACGGCTTCTTGGGCATTTCGACGGTCTGACTGGGGAAATCCCTGGGAAGGGGCAGGTCGAGAGGGGGACGCCTCAATGTCGAAGGGCTCACCATCTAAGTAAATATCGTCGTAAGCACCTGGGACTTCCGTCGGAATAAATTCTTGGGGGGCCGTGTAGGCTTTCGGAGGCTCCGTTTCCTGAGACGAAGCCGGAGCGTAGCTGGGGGCATCAACATCAAGATAGGTATCTTCAGCAACAGGCCAATTGCCGCGCGGCGGGAACGATTCTTCGCCCCCTAGAAATTGCAAGGGCGACTCAATGGTGTGCCCCATGATGTTGACCTGCCGTAAGCGAAGCAGGGTGCCGAATCCGGCTCCCAACGCTGAAGCTAAGACAGCGGTGCTTAAAAAGACTGGGAGCAGCCAACGAGATTTTGACTGGGAAGGGTGTGAGGCGTTCAACAGTGTTACGCGCTAAAGATAACGGCGTGTAAACTTTTCTATCCACAGCTTAGTTAAAGGGTTGACGTTCGTAAACCCATGGTCAGGATTTGATGCCGATAGGATACTGAGATTTTAGTAGAGCAATTCCCTGATCGCGGGTTTGAATCTCGCCGTCGAGGGTTGCTTTACGTAGATGGGTCAACATGGGGCGGAATTTAGGTCCAGGATGGTAGCCCAGCTGCTTCAAATCCGTGCCGTTTAATAGGGTGGGAGTGGGGGCAAGGCGGCTTAGATACTGCCAAATTTTTCGACGGATAGGGCGGGTGGATCGCACGGCAATCATTGCCAGCAATATGGAGTCTTCGGAGCTCAGGATCTGATCAATTTCGCTGGGGCGATCGCAGGTTTCCAATGAGTTTCCCAGCCGTTCCTCCTCCTCCCCCAAGGTGGTTAGGCGGTTAATGGCATTGTCAGTCAGTTGGAGGCGCTGGGCAATGGTGGCGCGATCTCCCTCGGGAGCAGCCGCAATAATTAGTTCCAGCAGAATCTCCCACAGGTCAATGCCCTTCGGTAAGTGGGGGCGGGTTTGGGGCGATCGCTCAAGCCGCTCCCACAGACGGGCTACCTGGTTGAGCTGCGTCCATAGGTTCGCCGTTAGGGTGAGCTGGGGATGGATGCAGGCTAGGGCGCCCAGATTATCTAGCAAGGTTAACGCGCCTCGCCAGTAGGAGGTTTGCAGAATATATTTCAGCTCGGCCTTTAGGCGGGTTTCCAAGGCAGGCTGGCGGCGGGTTTGTTGGCTGTTGTGGGTGATTTCCGGGGCGGTTTGGGGAAGTTGAGCCATGGCGTGGCGGATATAGCCCTCCGTTTGAGGCTCCAGCGTAAAACCGAGGCGCACCGCAAAGCGCACCGCCCGATAAATGCGGGTGGGGTCTTCAATAAAACTATTGGCGTGGAGAACGCGGATTTGGCGGCGTTGAAGGTCCTGTAATCCACCGAAAAAGTCTAGTAACTCGCCGGAGTGGGGCTGGCTAAGGCGTGCTGCCAAAGCGTTGATAGTGAAGTCGCGTCGATATAGATCTTGGCGAATAGAGCTGGCTTCCACTTCGGGGTTGGCGGCGGGATAGGGATAGAACTCGGTGCGGGCGGTGGCAATATCCACCCATAGGGAACCAAAGGTGTCGTCCCTATGCCACAACAGGGCAGCGGTTTGGAATTGTCCGTGAATTTGGAGCCGAGCGTTGGGATATTTTTCCTGAAGGGCTTTGGCAAGGTCCACCGCCGCTGCCTGTCCGCGATCGCCATCCCCATGGCATCCGTCCACCACCAAATCCACATCGGACAGCATTAAGGATCCAGCGGTGTTGCTCAGCAATAAATCTCGCACGGCACCACCCACTAGATAAAGTTGCCAGCCGCGATCGCTAGCTAACTGGGTAACCGCCACCAAAAACTTTCGCAGCGGCGAAGCGAACCGGGACAGCAAAATACAAAAGTTATGGTCGGGGGAACCAATGGCAGCGAGGGAATTAGTCCCTGGCGGCGGCATTTGGAGATCGTCGCGTTGGGGATCAGTGCGATCGCGATGGAACTGGCGCAGCATATCAGTGCGGGTCACAATGCCCAACAATTCGCCGTTTTCTCCCAGCACCGGCAGCCGCCCAATATCGTAGGTCACCATCAGCCGCTCCACTTCCGCCAGGGGAGTGTCACGGCTAATAGTGTGCAGCCGAGTGCTCATATAGCCCTTAACCGGAGCGTGGGATAAACCGTGGTGGAGAGCCAGGTCCAAGTCCCGTCGAGAAACAATTCCCACCAGCTGCCCACTGACATCCACCACGGAGACCCCTGAGTGACCGTACCGCAGCAAAATGCGCTGGGCTTCGGCGATCGCGGTATCCGGCAAAATGGTGCGCACGGGAGAGGACATTACCGTTTTTGCCGTCAGGATCGGTGGGATTTGCGCTTTTAATTGGGTAACCAAGGTTCGTAGCAAGGGGTGGGGATCACCGCTGTGCACCGTTGCAGAGGCAGCCTGGGCATGGCCGCCGCCGCCGATTTCTTCAAACAGCGGCGAAAGGTTGGTGCCTCGAATGCGCGATCGTCCTATCACCGCCACCCGCTCCGACTCTTTGCCCGCCTTTGATCGCTGTCGATAAGCCGCCGCCAAAAATAGTGCCTTGCACCCGAGGGTGTCCATTAAGCGACCGGCAACGCTGGATAGCCCCGACACATGACCGTCAGTGGTTAAAGCCACTGACGCAATGCCCCGGTTTCCCATAGATTCGACGGTGACCTGCTCCAGCGCCTGCACAAATAAGTCCTGCAAAACCGGGGACAAACTGGGATTGGCGTAGGCACGGATCAGCGCCAAATTTGCCCCCCGCGCCATTAACCACGCCAGCGCCGCTCCGTCTCGCGCCGTTGCCCCCGCAAAGGTCAAGGACCCAGTATCCACATGAATACCCAGGGCCATAACCGTTGCGTCGGCCACACTTAGGGTCACCGGCTCGCTTTTTTGCAACGCCTCCACCGCCAGGGTTGTGCACGATCCCACCGGCTCCACATGGCGCACCGTTGCGGCAATGTCCCCCGACGTTTCCACATGGTGGTCATAAATTTCAACGGCGTCTAGCTGGGGCAAGTCCAATAATTCCGCTGCTTTTCCCAGGCGATCTCGATGCTGGGTATCCACCACAATCACCCGCCGCAGCTGATCCGCTACCACTGCCCGCCGCTCCAGGAGGGGATATTCATCACGATGGAGGGCTAAGAACGATCGCACCGCCGGATGCATCCCCCCCGTCAGCACAATTCGCCGTCCAGGGAAAAGCCGCGCCAAACCAACCGCCGCCCCTAGCGCATCAAAATCCACCGTCTGGTGACACAGCACCACTTCCATTACAGCCCCACCAATTATTTGGATTTCCTGTTTGGATTTCCCCTTAAGGTTTCGTTTCACTCTCATTTCAGACTGTATCTAGCCCGCCCTAGAGCGATCGCCCCGGTGACCTGGTCTGATAGGATTAATCACGATTCCGGCACAAAAGACAGCATCAGCAACTTTGCCCTTAGCTAGGGCTTACGGAAGTAGCCCTTTCCGACCCCATTCGGCGGACGCTATGCCTTTAAATTGGCTTGGCAAATAGGGTGTTGGTGGATGGATTATCAGTGTCGCGATTAATACCGTGGAATAACACTCAGACTATGGCTATCCTATTTCAAATTTCCCTGTTTGCTCTTGTATTCGTTTCATTTCTCCTGGTCATCGGCGTTCCCGTTGTTTACGCCCTTCCTCAAAACTGGGATGTGGGTAAGCCTCTATTATTTATTGGCTCCGGCGTTTGGCTAGCCTTGGTAGTTGCGGTGGGTGTTCTGAACTTCTTCGTGGTTTAGCACCTGTAGCGTCGCTGCCACGCAAGGTTGCCCCAATGTTTGTTGTCGTTGCACCCGTTCTACGGTTTGGAAAGTTGGCTTTAAACGCTACAACAGTAAACCAACTTTCCCAGTCTTGATTCCAACTTTAAAGCTAATTCCAAGACGATAAGTTCTAGTTTGAACCCCTAGAATTTAGGCGTTAGTTTTTGATAACTCCCCGATCTTTTTCGTTTTTCCTAATACGTTTCCCCGGTACCTATGGCTGTTTTTGAAGGTAGTTTTGCCCGCGCTCATTCCCAACGGTTTGCGATCGTAATTGGTCGTTTTAACGACTTAGTTACCACCAAACTTCTTAGTGCCTGCCAAGATTGCCTAAAGCGCCATGGGGTCAATATTGATCCTGATGGTAGTCAGGTGGATTACGCCTGGGTGCCCGGCAGCTTTGAAATTGCCATGGTGGCTCGCCAGCTTGCCCTAACCGGTCGCTACGACGCTGTTATCTGTATCGGTGCCGTTATCCGAGGACAGACTCCCCACTTCGACTACGTGTGTGCCGAAGTTTCCAAGGGCATTGCGGCGACCAGCTTCCAAACGGGAGTGCCCGTGGTGTTCGGCATCGTCACCACTGACACCATGCAGCAGGCGCTGGAGCGGGCGGGCATTAAAAATAATTTGGGCTGGGGTTACGCCATGTCCGCACTGGAAATGGCCAGCCTAATTCCCCAAATTAAAGAAGACCCCAGTAATCCGACAATGCTAACGGCCGTTGAGTCGTCCACAGCGCCCTCGCTGTCTTAATTAGGCTTTCGGGTGTATGTCCATTTACGTGCCTCGAAAAAAATCCCTCGCCTGGTGTTGGACGAGGGATTTTTTGCTGGGGCGGTCGCAGTCAATCCCCCCAAGATTTATTGAAAGTTAATCGTCGAATTCGTCTCCAAATTCCTGATTAACGCGCAACTGAACATCAAGCAATCGTTTACTGTACCGACGGTTGCGGCGACGCCCTTTTGCCGCATTGGCTCGTTTGTAAGAGCGTTTATCTACGACCATCCGCTCTAAGTCGCTAGCGTCGTCCCAAGTCTTGATATCACTAACCGATGTACGTTTCATGGCAGTTTGATGCAATAACGTTTTAGGTTTTATCAGGTTAACCACTTTCGGAGATCAATTCAGTGGGGAGACACAGGGATTTACATTGATCCCCAAGTTTTGTTGATTTATGGATCTTCGAAAGCACTTTAAATAGAGGGTTTCAACGATTTACCCTGTTTTCCCAAATCAGGAAAGCTAAACAATTCTGGCGTCAGCGCCGAGCTTTTTCCCTTTATCGTTTCCTTAACCCACATCAATTACGCTTTATGGGTAGGTGCGAAATTGGGTAGGGGATCACTAGGTGTTCAGATTGGCAATTTCCACGGGGGTGATCGCCTCAGCGGGCTCAAATCCAAAAATCCGCGAGTAGAAATAAAATTCACCGTCCAGCGATCGCTTAATATTTTCCGATTGGCGAAATCCGTGCTGCTCTCCCTCGAAAGCCACATAGGCGACGGGAATCCCCTTGGTTTTGAGGGCATCCACCATCATTTCCGCCTGGTTGGGGGGCACGATTTTGTCCTCGAGCCCCTGGAAGAAAATAACCGGGCAATTGAGCTGATCGACGGCATGTAGGGGCGATCGCTCCTCGTAAACGTCCTTCTTTTCGGGGTAGGGACCAATGAGTCGGTCCAGATAGCGCGACTCGAATTTGTGGGTATCCCGCGCCAGGGCTTCCAGCTCGCTAACGCCGTAGCGACTTGCCCCCGCCTTGAAGGTGTCTTTAAAAGTCAACGCTGCCAGGGTGGTATACCCCCCAGCGCTACCGCCTTCGATGGTGAGGCGATCGCCATCCACAATGCCCTGGTCCACCAGATACTGTGCCCCGTTAACGCAATCGTCCACATCGACGATGCCCCAGCTAAAGTCCAGCCGCCGCCGATATTTCCGCCCATAGCCGGTACTGCCGCCGTAGTTCACATCCAGCACCGCAAAGCCACGACTGGTCCAGTACTGAATACCGAGGCTAAGACTGCTTGAGGTTTGGGCTGTGGGGCCGCCGTGAATTTTGACTTTTAGGGGAGGCTTTTCATCGGTGGGTGCCTCAAAGTCCTGATTCTTGGGGCGATATAGCAGGCCGTAGGCGGTCCCCTCGGTGGTGGGAAATTCGACGGATTCCGGTGCTGATAGATAGCCCTCGGCGATCGCCAATTCCGTGCTGCGTTTTAGGGACTCCGCCTTACAGGTATCGAAGTCGAAATACACCAACTCTGACGGTGCCGTTGCCGAGCCGCCGATAAATAGGGCACAGATGTTGTCCACAAAAATGCCGCTTAGGGTGGAATAGGGCAGGTCAAAGGGGGTTAGCTTCCCGTCGGTTAAATCAAGACTTGCCAAGGTCCACAGCCCTTCTTGGGTGTAGGCACAAATGGCGCGATCGCCAGACGCAAAACCATAGGTGGACATGCCAAACACCCACTGGGGCAGACCAAATTCCGCATCCATGGAACATAGGGCAGTGGGCTCACCGTCCGCATTCCAGCGGTAAATATTCCACCAGTCCGTGGAGTCGCTTACGAAATAAAGCTGTCCCGAAGGCGACCATTGGGGCTGGAAAATCGACTCTTCTGCCGCCCCCGCAATCTGTCGCGCATTTGCCAAACTGTCGTCGTCCGTTACATCCGCCAACCAAAGCTGGGTCTCATCCCAGGGCAAATGGGGATGCTGCCAGGTAATCCACGCCAGTTGAGAACCGTCGGGGCTGAGGGTGGGCGACGTATGAAAATCTGAACCTTCCGCTAACACCGCCACCGTCTGGGATCCATCGAGGGAAATCGCTGCAATATAAGCCTTTGCTTCACCCTCAACGGTGTGATCCTCGCAGGCGCAGATCAGGCGATTTCGAGCCCGATCCAAACGAATATCAGCAAATCGGCGATCGCCCTCCGGCGTCAGCGGTTCCGGCTCACCTCCCACCTGCTGCCGATACAAACGCTGGTCGGCAAAATTCGCAAAATACACCACCCCATCAAACACAGCCCACGCACCGCCGCCATACTCGTGAGCCCGCGTACGCACATTAAACGGCTGGGGCACCACATCGGCCACCGTCCCGTCCGCAGCTCGACGAACCACCGTTGTGCGTCCCTTCTCCGACGGTCGCGCCTCACTCCAATACAGATAATCGCCATCTCGCATCGCGCCGCCAAGCCCCACACTGCCGGACACAATGGCATCGGAAGTAATCGGTGATTTCCAACTGCCGTAGGGGGCGATCGCTGTTTGAGTCATGGGGCTGCCAGATCGGGATTAATATTTCGAGACAAAACACATGGTAATCCAGACCGTGATGCAGAAGGGCCATCACTGCCTCTCACCATCGCATAGACCGCCTCCTATCAATACCCTCGATTTATCAGAAGTCGCGGACACTGGCGTAGTGAGAGATAGCAATCATGAGTTAGAAGAAATCTCTTTTGCTTAAGACAATGCAAAAAAGCCCATGTTCTACAAGTATCTACACCTAGAATCATGTCCACTGGAGATTGAGGTGCAAGACGGATGGCAAGCTTAGATAAAAGAGCAACGATAATCTCGTATAAAGCAACGGTGATTCTGTCGCAGAAATCAATAAAGTTTGGCACAGTTGTGTATCCACTGAAGCAGCTTACTAGCTTCGAGTATGGAGAATTCAATCTTGCCTCAATGACCCAACTGATGTGGGGCATCATCATCACCCTTTTCGCTATCTTGGTGGCAGGATCGGGATTTGGTCAAGGAGGCTTGTCGATCCCTTTTTGGATCGTTGGTTTGCTCTTGACGATTGTTAACTTAGCTAAGTTGAGGAAGCCAGGTTTACTGTTTGAACTGACCTCTGGATCTTTAGTGTTGTTTTTGAGCGGCGATCAGAAAGGTGGAAAAGAAATCACAAACAATATCTATAAGATTCTTGAGACGCCGGATGAAGCTAAAGTTTACGAGATCACCATTCAAGAGTCCCAAATTACCGGAAATATCATTGCTGGTGATGCCAAAGATATCTACAATCTGTAACTTTTAGGCTAGCTAAAAGGAGGCTTTATTGATATGGGAAATAATAATATCCACATCAGCGGTGGATCTGTCCAGGGAAACGTAATTTCAGGAGCCGCAAATAATGTCAGCAATGTGGCGAGCGTAAATTATCTTGACCAAGACTCACTTTCAGAAATTGTGGTTGAGCTCAACGATCTGATTGATGAATGTATTGATGTGGAAGGACGTGCACTGACTGAGGCTGAAGAAATCGCGGTTGCAGGAAAAGTCGTTGGTCAGATTTCCAGCCGTTCTAAGCTGATAAAACGTTTAAAAAACGCTGGACAGGAGGCTATTGCTACAGGAGTTGAAAAATCTATTGAAAAGCTTCATAGCAGCATCGCTCTTAATATGCTGATCTCTGCCATCAAAGGTTTTGCTCAAGGTGGCTGAGACTGATTCTTTTTTAAGACAATGATTGAAACTGCAGTTCGACAGGCTATCAAAAGTTTGAATGATGTTCGCCAGCATTTTGGCCTGGTTTGGGCTGTGGATGAACTGTTTTTTGAGGAGTGGTCGTGCGAGTTGCCGGAGTTGAGCGATCGCGACATTGCCAAGCTAGATCAACTGCGCGATCGCCTCGATTACCATCTGGATTCAGGCAAGGTTGATGAAGGAATTGTCAACGTTTTAGTGGTGTCGCCGCTGCTAGAAATGGCAGGATTATATGATTCGCCGTTTCGGATTCGATCTGAAGTTCCTGTGGTGATTGAATCTCAAGTCCAGCAAGAAAATTTGCGAGGACGTATTGATTTCCTCGTAATTCACAATCAACTTTGGCGAGGGATTATTGAGTCTAAAGAAACCACCTTTGATGTGAATACGGCGATCCCCCAAGCGCTGGCTTATATGGCCGGTGTAGATACTAAACTACCTACCTATGGTTTGGTCACAAATGGGGTAAGTTTTGTCTTTTTAAAGGTGGTTCAAGGGGAAACTAAGCGGTTTGATTTATCTGATGTAATTGCTCGGCGATCGCGAACGAACTCACTCTATCAAGTACTGCAAATTCTTAAATCAATCGCATCACAAATCCAAGTTCCCTGATATCCCTGTGCTAGTTTGCAAAAACGCTATGTGAACGAAGTAGCAGGAATTAAATATGCTGACAGGAAATGTGCTGGGACGGGCTGGGGCGATCGCCACAATTTTTGCTTTAAGTTTACCCACTTTGCCAGCCATTGCTGATGATTTTCGTAGTGATTTTCCTGATGATTTAAGTGCCGAATGTAGAGCAGTGATCGCCGAAACTCGGCAGGATTTTTCGTCCAAGCATCGCACTAACATCCGCTATGCTTCGATGGATCAAATCCCCAGAAACCATCCCTATTACGCTGCTTCGTACAATTCTCCGCCCCATAATTTGTACTTGAGTTTAGATGGGGAAAATGAAATTTATCAGGGAGATATTGCCACCCAGTCAACGGCGTTAAATTTGCTGCATTCCTATCGATTACTCAGTGGTTACGCGTGGAAACTGGTAGACAAATGCGAAACCGTTGGGCTGGTCACCTTTGCCATGAACGAGTATCAGGTGCGGCAAATGGGATTGGGGGAGGCGGGATTTACGGAATTTAAATGTTGGGAAGGAATGCCGCCAGACACTCCCGTTCCCTGCTGGAATCCCGATTAGTGTGCTCAGTTAGACGCCAGAGGCTTTACACAGTGGGGGGTACACGCCCTTTTAAACTAAAAAAATCTAGGGGTGTAACCCTTGCTGCTATTAGGTTTGGGACTTAACTGAGCACAGCCCCTAGTTAGCCAGGTGCTCCTCCACGATCGCCACCAAATAATGAGTCCAGTGGTTGACCATTTCGGCATCGCTGGCTTCCACCATGACCCGAATGACCGGCTCAGTGCCCGATGCCCGTACCAGCACCCGACCGTGACTCCCCATGCCCTGTTCCGCGTGGGTAATGCCTTGCATTAGCGCGTCACACTGCTGCCAATGGCGGCGGCGATCGCGACACTCCACCCGCACATTTACCAATTTCTGCGGATAGGTTTGAAAACTATCGTCTACCAGCTCTGCCAAGGTTTTGCCGGAACGCTTCACCAGTGCCGCCAGGTGCAGCGCTGATAGGGTACCGTCGCCGCTGGGACCGTAGTGGAAACATAGCAAGTGTCCTGACTGTTCGCCCCCTAGCATTGAGCCGCGATCTACCATGGCTTTATGCACGTGCTGGTCGCCCACCGCCGTGCGAATCAACGTGCCGCCCTGGGCTTCCCATGCTCGCTCAAAGCCCAGATTCGACATCACCGTCGCCACAATTTCCTGGTTGGGTAGCTGACCCGATTTCTTCAGCTCCAAGCCCCACAGGTACAGGATGTAATCTCCATCTACGGTGCGTCCCTGGTTATCCACGGCGAGGACTCGATCCGCATCGCCATCGAAGCCAAAGCCCAGATCTGCATTGTGCTCCAGCACCGCCGCTTGCAGAGTTTCTAGGTGGGTGGAGCCGCAGTTGACGTTGATGCGATCGCCATTGGGTCGCCCATGCAGCGTAATCACCGTCGCCCCCATCTCTTCAAACACAGCGGGGGCAATATTCACCGTCGCTCCCCACGCCGGATCCAACACTACGGTCATGCCCTGCAAGCCACAATCACCGGTGCCGCCACTCAACGTTTCTTCCAGGGCAGCGGCGTACCGGTTCACCAGGTCCGGGCGATACAGGGTTTGTCCATAGCGCTGGGGTTGCCACTGGGGGGCAGCTACGTCGTGGGTGCGAATTGCCGTTTCGATTTCCTGTTGCAGTGCCTTAGATAATTTGGTGCCATCACCGCCGAAAAACTTGATGCCGTTGTCTGCGGGAGGATTGTGGCTCGCGGAAATCATAATCCCGGCGATCGCTTCCGTTTGCGCCGCTAAAAATGCCACGCCGGGGGTGGGACATAACCCTAAATTCCACACCGTCAACCCCGATGCCGTCAGCCCAGCCGCCAGCGCCGCCGACAGCATATCCCCAGAATTGCGAGAATCCTGCCCTAGAATCACTGGTCCTTCTTCCGGCAGGCGCGCTTTAAACACGCAGCCTGCCCAGTAGCCAATATGCAGCGCCAGGGAAACTGTGAGCACATCGCCCACAGTGCCACGAATACCGTCGGTGCCAAATAGGGGAGCATCGGGCAAGGCAGGGGGCGTTAAACCATGCCCTTCAAAGGACTGGACCCAACCGTTGGGCTGGGTCTTATGAGATTTGGGCTGATTTGGGCTTTGAAACTGTGCGCCAGATTTTCCCTGGGATGCTGCAATAAAATCGCCGCTGGGACGAATCGGGGACGTAACCATCTTTTCACTCCACACCAATAAACCGGTTCTAAACAGTTGGCGGATCAGCTTTAGCGACCAGGCATTATCTAGGTCGCAGTGGTGTCATTGTTTCCAAGGCTTGACCCAGCAAATCCGAAATAGAACCTACTTCTTATCGTTCTGTGATGGAGAATAGCATGGGCTTAGTGCAATCACTGTTCTCGGCAGCTCAAACCAGCCCGTTGCAACATGAGCAATAAAACAAGCTAGAGCACCTAGAGAGCACATAGCCAGTGCATGGTCAGTGCATGTCTAAAGTTTTGGTTTTGATCGGCTCCATGGGGCTTAAGCCCTTGTGGTTCTGGCTTTAGAGGCTTGATTGGTGATGCCCTCTAGTTCAAGCCAGGCAAGGCAGGGCGATCGCCATCGCGAAATTTTGCCCAGCGATCGCGCAACCGCTGAGGCGCAGGACTGTACCGGTCGTAAACGGTCAACACATTGGTCAAGGATCGCGGTGGATTGAGCAACACTTTACCCCGATGGGCTAAACCCAAAGATGATCCACCGTCCAGATTCATGGCATCGCGGGAACCTAGGGCGTGCATTAAATAAGCTTCTTGCTTCAAGGTGACGGGCGTAATAAAGGTCACCAGATGCAAATGGCGACCGTCTTTGCCAATGCCCACGGCGCTGCGCTTAGCTTTTCCCGTCAGCACCCGGCGATCGCGAAACCCTTCACTTTGGGGAGCGAGCCAGATTTTTCCTTGCTTCACCAAGCGCGGTCCCGCGGTAATCGACAGCCAATGGTTTTCCCACTTCGGTCGCCCTTCCGTTCGCGCCGTCACCATTTCCGCCGTTTTTGCCAGCTCGTGATTCCCCCTCTCCACAACGCCGATGCCTAACGTGGTGCCGTAGTTTTCCCAGCGGCTGTATTTCATTACCTGCCCTTCCGCCACTAGATTGCCCATCACTCGCGATCGCGCATCGCCACTGAAAAAGGTGCCATTAACCGTTATCGCCCCTTTGCCTCGCTTCACCAGCCCCGGAAATTTCTCTCGACCGCCATAATGGGACCGGCTGTTAGCCATTTGGGCATTATTTGCCAGCCCAACGGTGATGAAATTGGTGGGATCTTGCAGGTCGATACGGGTGTGATAAAAACGCACGCTGCCGATTTTGCCACGGGTAAAGGATACGGCTTTTCCCTGGGGCACGGCGGCGGCGGCAGGGCGATCGCCCAAAAGGCCAAAGGGTTGGGGCGCGGACGGAGACGCTGAGGAAGACGACAAGAAGGGCGGCGGCGCAAACAGGGGCCTGGGTACGGCGCTGGCGGAGGCAGCATTGCCCACCATCGGCGATTCTACCGTCGCAGCCGATATCGTCTCGGGAGCAGACTGGGACGGTTCAAACCATGCTTCCAACAGGGCATCACCGTGGGTGCCAACGGCACTGCCCAGTTGATTCAGCCCAGCCCGCGCCAGGGCAATCACCACTGCAGCGATTACAATCCGCCGCAATGTTTTAACGGTTTTATCGACGGCTTTTCCAACCGTTGTTCCAGCGCTCTTCCCAACGCTTTCCCCGGAGATTTTTCCGACGTTTTCATCAGTGCCCAATGACCAGACACCTCCTCAAACATAAAAAATTCTTTGTTTATCATAAGCCATCCTTAACGCCAGACAGATGGGCGAAAGCCTCCTTGAGGGGTAGGGCATGCCATCAATTTTCCCTAAAAAGAGTTGGCGGATAGTGCACATCCCGTAATAAAACCGCCAAAGGGGCAAAACAGGCTACCGACTTCACCTGTCACGACAACCTTGAAATCTGATGAAGAACAACCTTGAGCTTCGGAGCAAATCCCGTTGCAACGCAGACTCGTTACATAATTTCGTCAGTACGCAACTTCATCACATTAACGATAAGCCGCCGCTTACCAGCCCCACCAGGGCACCCGCTAATAGCAATTTCCACGCCGCCACTTTGAATTTAATCAGGGCGATCGCCGCCGCCCCCATCAACACCGCCGCGATCGCCGTAAATCCCCAATCCACCGCCTCGGCTCCCCCTTCCAGTCCTAAGGCCGCGATCGCCAATGGCACCGTCACCGCCGCGATCGTGCCTAAAACTCCCGGCGTCACCCCTTTTAAAAACGCCTTGACCCAGGGATTTTTTCGCAGCCGCTGCAGCAAGGGAGCCAGCAAAATAATAAAACCAAAAGAAGGAATAAACGCCGACACCGTTGCCCACAGCGCCCCCAGAACCCCCGCCACCTTGTAGCCCATAAACGCCACCGCAAGCACCACCGGTCCCGGCGTCATTTGCCCGATCGCCACCCCATTTAAAAATTCCGTTCGCGTCAGCCAGCCGTACTGTTGCACCACATCCGTTTCTAGGAGGGGCACAATGGACAGCCCGCCGCCAAAAATCGCCGTCCCCGCCCGAAAAAATACCGTAAACAACGAACCGCCATATTCAACAATGCGATCGCCTCCCCAAAACCCCGCCGCCGCCACCGCCGATCCGCCCTCCGGTTGGGTGGCCAACAGCGCTAAGTCCACGCCGGCGATCGCCATCCAAATTAAACCCAGTTGATTTGGGCGACCGAGCTGGCGATGGGGACCATACAGTCCCATGCCGATAACGCCGGCGATCGCCAACACCAGCAAAATCGACACCCTATCCGTCGAAACGGCAAAAGCGGCACTAACCGCTAGGGCGATCGCCCCCCAATGCAAGCATCCCGTGCCCTTCTGCACCAAACACTTCTTCATTAACTTCCAGGCAAAAGCCGCCACCACCGCCACCACCACCGGTGACACCCCCCCCAACAGCGCCGCCAACTGGGGCAACCCTTGGAACTCAAAATAAGCCCAGCTCAAGGCAATCACCATGGCAAACGCCGGAGCCATAAAACAAATGCCCGCCACCAAAGCCCCGATCGCCCCCCCTCGCCGATGCCCAATATAAATGCCTAGCTGGGTGGACGCCGGCCCCGGCAGCATTTCACACACCGCCACCCCTTCCAATAACTCCTCCTCCGTCAGCCACCGCTCCCGCACCACCGCCCAATCGTGCATTGCCGCCATATGGGCCGCCGGACCGCCAAAGCCTACCACTCCCAGGGTTAGAAAGAACTTTGCCAATTCCCTTAGGCGATCGCCTAAGCCATCTCCAACACCGTCTCCCTGGGACGGCGCCACCGGCACTCGTGCTGAATCTTGTTCTAAAACTTCTTGTAGGCTTTGATCGGACCCCGTGCCTGGGGCGTCACCTGAACGATTGCCGTTCTGCTCCCCGCTAGAATAATCCTCGTTTTCCATTGGGCATTATTGTCATCCAGTTGGTTTTTGCGACCGCTAACTGAGCTGAATCGATCTTAGCTCCGGATAAGTTAGCCCCACAAAAATTCGCCCCGGCAACGTTAGCGTTTGTAAAATTCGCCGATGTTAAGTCTGCCTTACGGAAATCGACCCGACTCAAGTTTGTGGCGTGAAAATAGGCACGGCTAAGGGATGCATCCCGCAAATCAGCATCAGTCAAGTCAGCTTTGGCAAAATCTGCTCCTGACAAATCCGCACCCTGTAGCTTAGTTTTCTCCAACCGCGACTCTCGGAAAATACTTCCCCCCAGCTCAGCGTTTTGCAAATCGCCACGGCTGAGATTGTGGGATGAAAAATCCCGGCGTCCTTTGGCGTAATAAGTCTGCACATCTCGAGGCTTTAACCAAGGCATTGCTCCCGATTTTGCTCCCTTTCCCTTTTGGGATCGCTGTCCCGCCAGGCCGCCACGGGATCCACTAGAGTCAAAGCTGCTGCCGGTGGTGGCATCACTGCGCAGTCCTGATCGCCGCGCTCGAATCGCCTTAGCAATCCTAGCGGTGCGGGACGACACCGGCGTTGACGACATTCCGCCGCCCATTTGGCGAGCGACCATCGGATCAGGACGGGTGGGCTCATTGCTCACCGGATTGGACATACTCTGGGCCAAATCATCCAAATAGGGCTCTAGATCTAGCGCCCGCAAAATATCGTCCGCCTTTTGATATCGGTTGCGCACCGCAATTTCCAACATTTTTTTCAGCACGTTAGAAAAGTGAGCGCTGATGTGCACATACTTCTGCCACATCATTTCCCCAGTGCTGGGGTGATAGTCCAAGTCCTTAGGCGATCGCCCCGTCAACAAATAAATACAAGTCGCCCCCAACGCATACACATCACTGGCGTACACCGGTCGCAGGGACAACTGTTCCGGCGGAGCATAGCCCGGCGTTCCCACCGACACCGCTGTTAAAGCTGTTTGGTCGGACCCGCCAAAGGCCGGGCTCACCTGATCCTTAACCGCCCCAAAATCGATTAGAACCAGCCGCTTATCCTGTTCCCGACGAATCAAATTATCCGGCTTAATATCCCGGTGAATCACTTTACTGCTGTGGACATACTCCAAAATTGGCAAAGCTTCACTGAGGAACTGGCGTGTCGTAGCTTCGCTGTAAGGGCCGTTTTTCTTGACTTCCGCCTTTAACGTCAGCCCATCCACAAACTCCTGCACCAAGTAAAATTCCTGATTGCATTCGAAAAAATTAAGCAGCTGGGGAATTTGAGGATGGTTGCCAATTTTTCCTAGGGTCTTCGCCTCTCGCATAAACAGATTGCGAGCCATTTCAAAAGCGTGAGGGGCAGTGGTCGCTGGGCGCAATTGTTTGATAACGCACTGCGGCTCACCGGGCAAAGAGGTGTCTGCCGCCAGAAAAGTCGCTCCAAATCCCCCCTGTCCCAGAGCTCTCATCACATGATAGCGATCATTCAGGAGCAGCTTAGCGCCGCAGGTTTGACAAACTTCGGCTCCTTCAGGATTTTCAGGGTGGGGGCAAGCTGGACTAGAGCAGTAGGTCATTCAGCATCACCAAGCTGGAGAATGCGGATAAGGTTGGTGGCTGGGTCAATTTCCCAGACTGGGTTTTGGGACGATTCGTTCCCATTTTCCGTCGGTAGGTGGCAAGGCGCAAAATCACCAGTCGCGTTGAGATTTGACCAGTTTCTACATGGCACTGCCGCACGTTGCTGACGCTTTTTTTAAAGTACCCGTTTATTCTAGCGAGATTATATTTATTACTTTTCTAGAGTAAGGTTCCAAGGACTTATACACAACGATTTAAGCTGGGCTAAGCCGCATTAGTGACACCATATTTTGACTTTTGTGGGTTAGGTAAAAAGTACCTCGTTGGGCACACTAATGCCCCTGTGGGGGTTGTGCTCAGCTCAACTTAAAGCCTAATAGTAACGAGGGTTACAGTCCCGAGAGGACGTGTCCTTCCACTGTGTAAAGCTTTTGGCGCCTAACTAAGCACATGCCCCAGTTAGAATCTAATTTCATAGAGTAATTTACAAAGGGCAATTTACAACCGTAGAGGAGCTGAAAAATTCAGCGCTAACGGTGAAAGTTTACCTTTTAAGCACAGTTTTTCTACAATCTGTTACCAGCAGACTCTAAAAGCTACCCGCAACGAAAGCCTCAACCCTAGCACCTTGGGAATGCTGTTTAGGTGAATGCTCAAACCAAGTCGAATCTAGATATTCGACCCAACTTTTGCCCGCCGCAATATTCACTATGATTTTTGCCGCCGCCTACACCACAACGTATGCGCTACAAAGCGCATACTGGGAGATTATGGTGCGATCGCATTCCAAGCCCACGTCAGCGAATCCGCATCAGACGGCGTACTCCTAAGGACTGACTTAGAAATCTCCTAGGGACGCCATTGACGTAAATAGCTAGATATCTTGCCCTTTGGACACTCTTTGGGATCCATAAAAAGTTTTTCTAAACATCTTGTTCAGATGCTGGCAGTATATAGAAGCTGCTGGCGTGAACTACTGCTGCGGCTCATTTTTAACCTTTAATTTCCGTTGTCCCATTCCTGCTGACTATGCACATTTCCTTAAAGTGGTTGCGCGAACTAATTGAATTTGATTCAAATGCAGAGTCGCTAGCAGAAATTCTGACCCTTGCTGGTTTTGAGGTGGAAGATATTGAAGATCGCGGCACCTGGGCGGATGGTGTGGTGGTGGGCTATGTCAAAGCGCGGGAGCAGCACCCCAACGCTGATCGCCTCAGCGTTTGCACAGTGGATGTGGGGCAGGACGAGCCGCTCACCATTGTGTGTGGCGCAAAGAATGTGGCGGCGGATCAGCGGGTAGCGGTGGGCACGCCGGGTACCTATTTGCCCAAAATTGATTTAAAACTAAAGCCCACTAAACTGCGGGGCGTAAAGTCCTTTGGCATGATTTGCTCCCTGTCGGAGTTGGGGTTGGCGAAGGAGTCCGAGGGTATCTATGTATTTGATGATGAGTCCCTGAAGCCGGGGGATGATGTGCGTCCGCTGTTGGGATTGGATGATGTGATTTTGGATTTGACCTCGACGGCAAACCGGGCCGATGCGCTGAGTATGGTGGGCGTGGCGCGGGAAGTGGCGGCATTGTTAGGGGGTGAAGTGGCATTGCCCCAGAGCGGTGGTGATGGGGCCCTGCCCCAAACGGGAAGCACGGTGAAGGTGGGTATTGCGGAAACTCAGGCATGTCCGGCTTATGTTGGCACGGTGATTGAAGGGGTCAAAATTGGTCCGTCGCCAGAGTGGTTGCAGGCGAAGCTGGATGCAGCAGGTGTACGACCCATTAATAACGTGGTGGATGTGACCAACTACGTGATGTTGGAGTGGGGACAGCCGCTGCACGCGTTTGATCACGATCGCCTAACCACCGTTGCGGGAGAAGGTCCTCTTGATATGGGCGTTCGCTTTGCCGCTGCGGGAGAAACGTTGAAAACTTTGGATGGCACCGAGCGATCGCTCACGCCCCAGGCATTGGTGGTAACCGCAGGGGATAAGCCGGTGGCCATGGCTGGAATTATGGGGGGCGAGGAAACGGAGGTGCACGACGGCACCCAGGCGCTAATGCTGGAGGCGGCGTTGTTTGAACCGGCGGCGGTGCGGCGGTCCGGACGATCCCAGGGAATGCGCACAGAGGCGTCCACCCGCTATGAGCGTGGCGTTAATCAGGTGGAACTGGATATTGCTTGGAAGCGGGCGATCGCCTTGATCCTAGAAGTAGCCGGCGGTCAGGTTGTGGATCACGCCGTTGGAGATACGCGCCCCGACGCCAGTGAATTTAGCCATAAAATCTCCCTGCGTTTAGACCGGGTGCAGAAAATACTGGGCTGTGTGGAAGAGTCAGAAAACGGCAGCGATCGCGACCTGCGGGCGGACGAAGTGGAGCGGGTGCTGACGGCGCTGAAGTGTGAGCTGGCGGTGACTGGCGCTGGCGACGGTGACGGCAACGGTCGAGTATGGACCGTGACGGTGCCCCCTTATCGCTACGGAGATCTGACCCGTGAAATTGATTTGATTGAGGAAGTGGCGCGGCTCTATGGCTACAACCGTTTTTGCAGCACAGCGCTGCCGAAGACGGAGCTGGGATTTTTGCCCGCGGAAACTCAACTGGTGCGCAAACTACGGTCCATTTGTCGCGGCGCTGGCTTAACGGAGCTCATTCAGTATTCGTTGCGTAAACCTGAGGGGAGTCGCCAGGTGGTGATCAGCAACCCCCTGCTGGCGGAATACTCTGCCCTGCGTACCAATTTGCTGGACGGGCTTATTGAAGCATTCCAGTACAACTGGGAAAAAGGTAACGGCGGATTGATGGGCTTTGAGCTAGGGCAGATTTTCTGGTCTGACGAAGCGGGCTTGCAGGAGGCGGAAACCTTCGGTGGCATTATGGGCGGCGACTCCAGCATGGGACGCTGGCAGCGAGGCGGTCAAGAAGCACCGATGACCTGGTACGAAGCCAAGGGCACTTTGGAAGAAATCTTCACCGGGCTGGGGCTGACGGTAGAATATCGTGCGGACCGTAGCGATGATCGCCTCCACCCAGGACGGACCGCATCATTATGGACCCGGGGCGAATCCCTCGGCACCTTTGGGCAGCTACACCCGCAGCTATGCCAAAGTCGGGACCTGCCCAGCGGCGTTTATATCTTCCAGTTAAATATGGAAGTCATTTACAAAACCTTGGTCACCAATGCCCGCCCCAATGTGCATTTCAAGGCATTTTCCACCTACCCAGCGTCCACCCGCGACTTGGCATTTTTCGCGCCGGTTACCGTATCCGTTGCTGACCTAGAGCGAACCATGATTAAGGTGGGCAAGCCACTGCTAACCCAGGTGGAGCTGTTCGACGACTATCGCGGCAAAGGGGTCACCGAGGGCGATCGCAGCTTGGCATTTCGATTGGTCTATCGCAGTGCCACCGGCACTTTGACGGATCAGGACGTGGAGCCGATTCATCAAAAAGTGCGCGACACCTTAAGCGAAAAATTTGGCGTCACTTTGCGCAGCTAATGGGATCTAGGAGCTGTCATCATTTAAACTCCAAAGCCTTTAACCGCAACGGTTTCAGCCCCTAGATTTCTTTGTCTTCAAAGGGCGTATACTCCCCACTATGTGAGGATTCTGGCACTGAATTGATGACACACCCCAGCAACAGTCGTCAGCCCAAATAACGCCACGACATATCTCCACAAAAGTAACGCCGTAAGTTCTCTCCGAAAAGAAGAGGCTTACGGCGTTCTGGATTATGTTAAATTTCACACCCGTAAAAATGGGTGCCCACCATTGTTTTCCCGGATGTTTACAGGAACGCTTTGTCTGGTTGCTAGTTTTAAATTTTGAAATAAATTTTGAACGTTTCTGGAATTTAAAAAGCGGATCTAAAGCTTAATAGCTACAACTGAAGTATTAGCGAAAGCCTACCGCCATTTGTTTTCGCCTGGGCAGCCTTCGTGTATTTCCCCTGAAATCTTTCTCCAACAGGGTTTGCAGAAGAAATGCAGGTGAGAAATGGCAAACAACTGTTTACTTAAACCTGCATCACCTTTCATTACAAGACAACTTGAAATATTCAAATTTTGTCGGGTAGTCTTTTTTACGTGATCCGAAGGACACATTTTAAGATGGCGAATCAAAAGGTCAAAGTTTTGAGCGGGCTACGGTGGAATATGGCGGTGTTGCTGCTGCCCTGGATTTCGTTGGTTGCTGCCAGCGGCGCCCATGCCCAAGCTCCCATCGTTCCGGCTCAAGATGGTTTAAACACTCAGGTTATTCAACAGGGCGATCGCTCCCTTATCCAAGGCGGGCAGCTATCGGGTGATCAAACAAATTTGTTCCATGGGTTTAGCCGATTTAATGTGCCCACGGGACACACCGCTGACTTTCAAGCCTCGCCCCAATTGCGCAATATCTTAGGGCGAATCTCCGGTGGTGAGCCCTCTTTTATTGATGGCACAATCCAGGTTTCTGGGGGGACGCCGAACCTATTTTTACTGAATCCGGCGGGGGCAGTTTTTGGTCCCAATAGCCAGCTTAATGTGCCGGCGTCTTTCCATTTCTCCACGGCAAATCAGGTACAGTTCGGTTCAGAATTCGGGCTCAATATTTTTGGCGTTGGTGATAGTTCAGGAGCAGTTATTAGCGCTTTAAGTGGCGATCCCACTGGCTTCTTTTTTGATGATCCCGCTAGCTTGGTTAACTTTGGCATCTTAGCCGTTATGCCTGGCGCGGATCTGACCTTGATAGGGGGCACGGTGTTGAATGTGGGCACTTTGGCGGCTCCGGGGGGGACGGTAACGCTGGCAGCGGTGGAGGGGGGCTTCGTCAGCGTCGGCACCGCTGATGGGGTGTTGAGTTTGGAGTTGCAATCGGAGGCGATCGCCCCCACAGGAAATATCGACGGCAGCTTCTCGCCTTTACGGCTACCGGAATTGTTAACCGGGTCCAACTTTGCCACCGCCGCTGGAGTGGCCATTAATGGTGAAACCGGAGCGGTGACCTTAGGGCGCACCATTGTGACGGCGGAAGGGGGAACGGCGATCGCCTCAGGCTCCCTCGACGCATCGTCCCCAGCGGGCAACGGCGGCACGGTGAATGTGCTGGGGGATCGGGTGGCGGTGGCGGCAGGAAATATTACGGCGACGGGGGCAAATGTCGGCGGGCTGGTACAGGTGGGCGGCGGTTTTCAGGGCAACGGAGCGGTGTGGAATGCCCAGAATACGTCGGTGGATCCCCTCAGTGTGATTGATGTAAGCGCCACCGAATTTGGAGACGGGGGCACGGGAATCGCCTGGGCGGATGGCAATACATGGTTTGAGGGCACGGCGATCGCCACCGGCGGTCCGTTGGGGGGCAACGGCGGGTTGATTGAAACCTCCGGGCTAGCATTTCTCGACGCCTCTGCGGCCACCATCGACGCCAGCGCCCCCTTCGGACAGCCGGGCACCTGGCTATTAGATCCCCCGGACCTAGCCGTTGTAGCCGGAGGACCGGGACCGGGCGTTGACTTGGGATCAACGGGCACTAATCCCATTGAATACTCCCCTAACGCCGCCCCAATTATCGGCACCTCACAAATCACCGACGGCACCATTGAGCAAAATCTCAATGCCGGCACCAGCGTTACGTTGACGGCTACTGAAGATATCACCGTTCAAGCGCCCATTGATGCCAGCCCCACCGGCAACACGACCCTACGCCTCGAAGCGGGCAGTGATATTACCGTTAGCCAGAATATTACCTTCAGCGCCATGGATAACGCGGTGGAACTGGTGGCGGGCGGCAATATCAATATCAACGCAGATATTGTTGCTGATATGACGGGAACCGTGGATGTGCAAGCAGAAACCACTGGTGCTAGCGCTACGGTGGCGTTGCTTACGGGCAGGAACCTAGACACCAACGGCGGTGATGTTACTTTGGCGTCCACGATGGGCGGCGTTGAGCTACAAACCATTAGCAGCATTTCAACTAACGGCGGAGAATTTTCCGTTAATGCTGACGTTGATTTTTCTATGGTGGGAGCGTCCGTTAATACGGCAGGCGGCGGCGTTGAGGTGCTGACCCGTTCGGGCATTGTTGTTTCGGCATCCACGTTGCAAGCGGGGGTGGGAAATGTGGTGCTGAATGGCGATCGCGACAATGCTGGAGGAGGACAGGTTCTGATGGAGTCGGCGAGCCTGGTGCAAACCACCACCGGCACCATTGATATTGACGGCGAGGGGCTAGCGGGGGGAGGCACCCAGGGGGCGGGGGTGACGGTGGATGCGTCTACGGTGCGTGCAGGGACGGGGCAAATAACCATCGATGGCACTGGGGGACCGAACTTTACCGGCACGGCTACGGGGGTTGAGCTTTTAGGGGGCGCTGTGGTGGAAGGGGGCGGGGCGATAGCCATTACGGGCACCGGGGACACCAGCGGCAGCGACACAGCGAGCACCAACTTGGGGGTGTCCATCGACGGCAATAGCCAAGTGACCGCCACCGGCACGGGGTTAACCACCATCCAAGGCACCGCCGGAACCATTGCAACCGACACTCACGTGGGTCGCGGGGTTTTCATTGGATCTGGGTCAACGGTGTCCGTGGGCGATGGGGGGCTTACGGTGACCGGGGAGGGTACGGGCACCGGCGCTAACTTCGGGCACGGCATGTTGGTTGACGGTGCTATTACCGCCACTGGCAACGGCAACGTTACCCTAACGGGCTTAGGCGCAATGACGGCGGGTAACAATAACCACGGCGTTTTCATGGGGCTTGGGACGGTCCAAGTGGTTAGTGGCGCGGCTTTGTTAACCGGGACAGCCCGGGGAACTGGCACGAATAATTCGGGGGTGGTGCTAGTTGCGGTCACCGGCGGTACGGTGCCTACGGTGCAGGCGACGGGCACGGGCAGTGTGACCTTGGAAGGGCAGCGAGGCAATGGGAATAGCGACAATAATGATGTGTTTATGGGGGGGCTGGCGGCGGTGCAGGGGGGAACCCTCACCTTGCGCAGCTTGAATGCGGTGCCCACAACACCGACGGCCGATGGTAACGACGGGGTGGTGGTGACGGGGCAGTTTGGGTTGGTGCGCAGTGGTGGCGGGGCGATCGCTATCACCGGCAGCGCTGCCCCTGGAATGGACGGCAACCGGGGCATTGCCATCGAAAACAGCGCGGGGGCAAACACAGGCATTTCCGCTCAAAATGGCGGCACGGTCACGTTGACCGGCACCAGCGCCGGCACCGGCATGAACAATATCGGGGTGGAAATTGGCGGCAACGTGACCACCAATAATGGCACCACGGTTACGGTAGTTGGCTCCAGCACTGCTGCCCCCGTAGGCACCTTTTCGGTGGATGGGGTGCTTAGTTTGCCGACGGCGGCGATCGCCTCAGCAGCGGGCACCGGTTCTTTTACTTTTACGGGCACCGGCTCATCGGCGGGGGTTAAACTTCAAAGTTCCGTCAGCACCGTGAATGGCGATATCACCATCACCGGCACCGGCGGCGAAGACGGCATCCGCATTGAAAACACCGTTGAAACCACAGGTGCGGGGTCTTTGCGCGCAACGGGTACTGCTACGGGTCCCAATGGCAACGGCATTTCCATCGACAATGGAGTCGGCGATTATGCCCGAGCCACCGGTACAGGCGGCGCTATCTTTGATGCCACCGGCACCGGCACCGGGCTTGATTTCGATGTGGCGTTAGCGGGAGCGTCTACCAATGCGGCGGCCAATGCGGCGGCGAATACGGGGCTGTTTTCTTTGACCACGGCGCGCAATCTCGACTTTCCGAGCGATCGCACCTTCACCGGCAACGTGTTTTTACGCAGCCGCACCGGCAACGTCACCCTCCAGGATCTCATCAGCACCCAGGGATCGTTAGCGGTGGTAAGCGACCAGGGAAATATCACCTACGACGATCTCAACGCCGCCACCACCATTGACCTCACCGCCACCCAGGGATTTATTACGGGCACGTCGATTTTGGCGGGGGGAAATACGCAGGTTCGAGCCAATGGCGAAGTGGTGGTGACCGGCACCATTGTTAGCGGCGGTTACGATGCTCGCAGTGAAAGCGATCGCTTCCAAAGCACCACAGTGATGGGCCCTGGACCTATCAGCATCTTTGCCAATTTGGATTTGGTGGTGGGCAACATCACCAACCCGGGCAACTCTATCCGCATTGAAAGTGCCACCGGTCAAATTACGGCGGGGGATCTGTCAACAACGGCGGCAACGGGCGGTGCCATTACGGTGATGGCGCAAACTCAGATTACTTCGGGCTTCCTCAATTCTCGTGGGACAGTGGGCGCTGGCGGCAATGTGTTTGTGGACCCCACGGGAGACGTGATTATTCCGTGGATTGATGCCAGTGGTTCAGGGGGCAGCACCGGCGGCACAATCTTTGTGGAAACTACAGCGGGGGACCTGCGGTTTACAGGGCTGGTGCCCAATGTGGGCTGTGCAGGCAGCAGTGTTTGTACCACGTCAGGCTCACGGGTAGATTTACGCCACGGCGGCGCCACGGCGGGAGGAGCCCCCACCTTTGAAACGGGAGACCCCAGCGTTAACGGCAGCGCAGGCACCTTGACCAACGGCGTCAACACCATACCCACTGGATTAAGCCTATTAAGCACCCCAGCCACCTCATTTGTGGACGGCGGCGTTTCCGTAACCCCTGGCGAAATATTAACCACAACCACCCCGTTGCCGCCGCCGCCGGTTATTACAACGCCACCAGAGGAGACGCCGGATCCAACCCTCGAAACGCCCACAACCGACCCAGTTCCGGAAACACCCCCAGTCATCGAAACGCCGCCGGTCATCGAAACGCCGCCGGTCATCGAAACGCCGCCGGTTACGGAAACACCCCCAGTCATCGAAACGCCGCCGGTTACGGAAACACCACAAACACCCCCGCCCACAGAGCCTTTGCTGTCTCAACAGCGGGAACGGACGGTGCGATTATCCCAGTTGCTGCGCGAGGCTGCTGAACCAGAGGAAATTAACTTAAATACGCTGCTGCCCAAATCGGCGGACCAGGCAGATCCGGTGTCGGTGGATTTTGCACGGCAGATCCGCGAGGCGGTGGACCGGGGAGATATTTCTGGGGCGATCGCCGCCACTGATGCCCTGCGCCGTTACGAACTAGCGGTCTACGCCCAGGACGAAGCAACCGCCGCCATTCGAGAAATTGATAGAACAACGGTGGCGCGGATGCAGGAGCTAGTGCGTGTGTGGGAAGAGCGCACCCGCCAGCGCTACGCCATCCTGTACACCTTGTCCTATCCAGAGCATCTGGAGCTGTTGCTGATTACGCGGGACAACGATCCCATTCGCCGGGTTGTGCCCAATGCGGGGCAGTTGGTGTTGAGTAATGCAGCCAGCCAGTTGCGGCGAGCCGTCACCAATCCGGTATTACGGGGTGATACCGTTCAACATTTAGCGCCTGCCCAGGAGCTATACAACTACATTATTCGCCCCGTTGAGGATCGCCTGGAGCTAGACAGTATTGATTCGGTGATTATGTCCCTTAGCCCAGAGCTGCGCAGTACGCCCATCGCTGCCTTGCACGACGGGGAGCACTATTTTGTGGAAGAGTACAACTTCACATTGCTAACTTCCTTTGACGCGATCAATTCTCAGCAAAGGTTAGATCGGGGATCCGGGATTTTAGCCATGGGCGCATCAGAATTTGAGGATCCATCCCAAATTCCTTTGCCCTTTGTGCCGGTGGAACTGGAAACCATTACCCAGAAAAGTTGGCAGGGGCGATCATTCCTAAATGATGCGTTTAATGTGAAAAATTTCCGTGCCCAACGCCAGGCGGATCCTGATGCGATCGTTCATTTGGCGACCCACGCCGATTTCCAGGGGGGCAGCATTGCCAACTCCTACATTCAGTTTGGGCAGGAGCGGGTGAGCCTTAACAACCTTGACCAGCTAAGTCTGGGAAATCCGGTGGTGAATTTGCTGGTGCTAAGTGCCTGCCGTACGGCGTTGGGTAATGCTCAAGCGGAGCTGGGCTTTGCGGGGCTCAGTGTGCAATCGGGGGTCCGAACGGCGATCGCCAGCCTATGGTACGTGGATGACGCGGGCACTTCGGTACTAATGGGACAGTTCTATCGCCAGTGGGCTGACGGCGATATTGCCACCAAGTCTGCGGCGCTCCAGCGGGCGCAGCTCGCCATGATGCGCGGAGAAGCCACCATTAAAAATGGCGTTTTGATTGTGGAAGGCAAAGGAGAAGATGACGACTTAAAAATTCCCCTGCCGCCGGACTTGCAAGATATTTCCGTCGCTGACCTGCGCCATCCTTACTATTGGTCCGCATTTACGGCGATTGGTAGTCCCTGGTAGCTTGACAGCACAGTCCCCAGGGTCCACAGGTGTTTACCCCTGCTGGTACTCGCCTTTGAGGGCGGCGATCGCCTGTCTATACCGGGTTTCCACCGCTGGCAACAGCCCCGTCGCGCCCGCCATATCCCCAGATTTAGCGCAGTTTTCTAACTGCTGGCAAATATCGTAAAGCACCATTGCCCCCATAGTGCCGCTGGTGGATTTTAAAGAGTGGGCAGCGTCCTTAAGTTTATCCACATCCTTTGCGGCGATCGCCCCTTTCACCCCCTGCCAAAGGGCTGGTGAATCCTGAAGATACAGCTCAATACTTTCATCGAGAAAATCAATTTCCCGCAGGCTCTCCAAAATATGGGGATTTAAGACCTCATCCTCAAGGGGCTCAACCTTAGAAGACTCCCTGGCAGCACCTTTAAGTGATCCATTAAAGACCGACGTCTCAGCTTTTTTCTGCACAGAAATATCCCCAGAAGAGACCGCCAAATCTGCCGTTACGGCTTCCACAGCAGGTCCCACCGCCACCTTATTCTGCCCGTCAGCGTTATCTCCATTGAGGGAATCGCCATTTAATGAATCGCCGTTAACCACACCATCGCCCACAGAACCATGGTCGCGATCGCCCGTTTTCAACCCGCGACACTCCCGCAGCACCGTCGCCAGGCGATTAATTTGGATAGGTTTGCTAACGTAGCTATCCATGCCCGCCTCCAAACAGGCTTCCCGGTCTCCCTGCATGGCATTAGCCGTCATCGCCACAATGGTGGGCTGGCGCTCCGGCGGCCACTCTTCTCGAATTCGTCGCGTCGCCGACAACCCATCCATCTCCGGCATCTGCACATCCATCAGCACCACGTCGTAGGTTTGCAGTCGCAGGGCCGCCAACACCTCCAACCCATTGCCCGCCACATCAGCCCGATAGCCCATACGCTTCAAAATCTGCGTTGCTACCTTTTGATTCACCGCATGGTCATCCGCCAGCAAAATTCGTAGGGGATGGCGATCGCCCATGGACTCATCAAAGGACAGCTCCGGACGCCGACTGCGAGCCACCTGAGTCTGAAGCCCGCCAAACACCGACAGCAGGGTGTTGTATAGCTGGGACTGCTTAATGGGCTTATTCAACACCGTGACAAAATGAGCCTGCTCCTCCCGCGCCATCTCCTGACGTCCCAAGCTGGAGGTCAACATCACCAGAGGCAACTTTTCCGCCACCGGCAGCCGATGGAGAGCCGATGCCAGCTCAATGCCGTTCATCGCCGGCATATGCATATCTAAAATCGCCACATCAAACTTAATTCCCTGATCCACCAGCGCTAGCGCCTCATCCCCAGAGGCTGCCGCATAGGACACCATGCCCCAGCTCCCCGTTTGACGCATAACAATTTCCCGATTTGTGGCATTGTCGTCCACCACCAAAAGCACCTTCTCCTCCAGCTGGGGATGGGAGTCGTGGAAAGTAACCAGAGACGAAAACGGCGCAGCGCTGGTCACGATGGTGAATTGAAATGTGGAGCCCACCCCCTCTTCACTTTCCACCCACATGGTGCCGCCCATCATCTCCGACAGACGCTTACTAATGGCCAACCCCAGCCCCGTTCCCCCGTACTCACGGGTGGTGGACGCATCCACCTGGCTAAAGGATTTAAACAATCGGTTCATGCGCTCTGGGGGAATACCGATGCCCGTGTCGCGCACGGCAATGTGAATTTGCAGAGGCGGCGTTGCGAAGTTATCCACGGGCTTGTTGGCTTCGTAAACGGACGGCTCCGGCTGAATCAACGCCGCATGATCCGTTTCCAACTCATACTCCGTCGCCTTAACTTCCACCACCACTTCCCCGTGGGCCGTGAACTTCACTGCGTTGCTGAGCAAATTCACCACAATCTGCCGCAAACGGGTGACGTCCCCCACAATCAAGTTGGGCACCTGTTCATCCATCAGGTAGCCCAGATCCAAACGCTTATCGGCGGCACGGTTCGCCAACAGATCCAGACATTCTTCAATACACTGACGCAAGTCAAAGGGCTGCTGCTCCAGCTCCAGCATCCCCGACTCAATTTTGGAAAAGTCCAAAATGTCGTTAATGATGGTCAGCAACGCATCGCTACTGCTGCGCACCGTTTCCACAAAGTCCCGCTGCTCCGGAGTAAGCTCCGTGTCCAGCAATAGCCCAGTCATACCAATTACGGCATTCATAGGGGTACGAATTTCGTGGCTCATGGTGGCGAGGAATTCGCTTTTGGCGCGGGTGGCCTCCAAAGCTTGATCCCGAGCGTGCGCCAAATCGTCAGCGGCCTGCTGTCGTTCAATTTCTCCCCCGATCCACTGGGCCATGAGACGCAGCAGCTCTAAATCGACGGCTTTAAAAGGACGATAAATGGGATCGTCACTCCAGAAGCTTAGGGTGCCGTAGCCGCGGGTGCCCACGGTAACGGCGGTGCCCAAATAAGCCCCAATATCCACCCCCAAACGCGGAAATTTATCCGCAAAGGGGGTCAGCCCCACGTCTTCAAAGTAAAGGGGATCGTCCTGAATTAAGGTGGCTTCAAAATGGGTACCGCGCAGGGGGAAGCGATCGCCCGCTGCCATCACCTGTTCAGAGTCTCCGTCTTTCTGGCCGTTGCAGTAGCACACCGCCACAATTTCACACTGAAGCTCTCCGAAAGCCGCCGGCTCCGACTCAGAGGGCGCACTGCTGTTGGACTGATCCCCAGAGGACGGCACGATAATTAAATCGTCCTTAACCTCCATTAAAACTCCCGTAGGCAGTCCAAATTTCTCACAGCCCATTTTCAGCAGAAGCTGCAGGCGATCCTCAAAATTAAGCCCTCGATCCGCCGTAATTTGGTACAAAGCCCGAATAGACGCCTCGCCATCTCGCAGCTGCTGCTCCGTTTGTTTACGGCTGGTGATATCCCGCGAAACGGAAATCGTGCCTTGGAGGGCATTGGTTTCTGGATCGTAAATATTGCGGCTAGTGGTTTCAAACCACACGTAGTAGCCCGCTTTATGCAGCATGCGGTACTGCACTGTATGGGTGGTGGGTCGATTTTGTCGAAGCTGGCGAGCTCCTTTTGCAAATAGATTTTGGTCCTGGGGATGAATAAACTCCCGCCGCGATCGCCCCAACAGCTCCTGGGTGTCATAACCGAGCAACGCCTTACAGGCTGGCGATGCATACTGATAAACCCCCTGGGGATCCTGACGGGCAATTAGGTCTGTGGAGTTATCCGCCATCAGTCGATAGCGCTCGTCGGCGTTGAACCGCTCCTGCTGGAACTCCTCCAAGGCTCCCAACATGTTGTCAATGGAACTGGACAAGCTTGCCAGCTCGTCGTCCCCACCCATGTAAACCCGTGCCGCCAGGTTGCCACTTTGCCCAATGGCTTCCACATCGTTAGTCAAGCGCGTCAGGCGGGACAGCACCAGCTTTTCAATAAGCACCCAGCCTATGCCACCGAAACAAATCCCGGCGGCTAGAACGGCGATCGCTAAATAATCGATCGCCACCCGTCCTTGACGGTAAATCTTGCGCTCCAAGTCCACCCGCAAAATAAATCCAGGCTGTCCCAAAATGTCCGTCAACAGCGCATAGCCCCCCATACTGTCCGCATTACGCTGAATAACGGCAATGGGAGGAACGGTGTTGCCATTGGGGCCCAGATAGCTATTCACGGAGCTAGTGGGCGGCGGGGTAACGCCATTAGGAATAGACACGTCCCTGCGCCATTTCAGCCCCCCAAAAATAGGCTGCATCACCCGCGCCCCATAAAACTGCTCGCTCAGGGGGCGCAGTACACCATCCTTGCGCGCAAACGCAGCCTGATCAACGGAATCCAAAAATACCAGTGGATTGGCACTTTCCGTTAAGTTTTCGATGGGTTCCAAATCCACCACTCGCCCCATAATCAAAGTGCCGCGAATGGGACCGCGCCCGCCACTAGTAATAATGGGGCGAGCGGCGACAGCCATGGGGCGACCAGCCACCTTAAACAGTCCAGCACGATAGTCGTTCGTATCGGAAAAATCCTGAAGGGCTGTCTTACTCACTAAAGGTTTAAGCCGGGACGCCATGGGTTCCACCAATGTGTTTGCCCTGGGGTCAAATTCCTTACTCCAAACAATTTCTCCGTCGTTGTCCAAAATGATCAAAATATTGAGGCGCAGGGCTTGAAAAGTGCGCTCAACTAAATTGGACTCTATATACTTCGGATCGCGGCTGAGAATGTAGTCGTAGGTGTCATTCCACTCAGCATATTCCTGGGCTGAAGCGTTCAAGCGCTCAATATCCGAAGCCAGAGTTTCCAAAGCCCGAGCCATATTTTGGCGCGCATACTGGCTTTCTAGCCCTTGGAAATCGCTGGCAACTACGATGGAGAAAGAGGCGTACAAAACCACAATAAGCCCTACGGATGCTGCCGCTAGGACCGCCAGGGTTTTTTTGCGAAGATTCACGCGATCGCCCCTCCAACCAAGTCTTCGATAGCCGCCTTACGAATGACTCCAATGAATAGAATTTTTAACAACAAGCCATAACAGTGGTGCGTTTTACGGCTTAATTTCAGGTGGCTGACCCCATTGTGTCCGATTTTGTAGGCGATGGCAGCGATTAAGTGCATGAGTTGAGGGCTCAAGGGAGGGCATCAGTAGGAAAAATCGTAGGGGTCAGGCGCAGTTGCTGGAGTTCCGGCGGTCACCTCAAGGTGTTGCGATTGTTGCGATAGGTTGCCCAGTTGTTACCAAACCGCAGGCGGCGAACAAGTTAGCGTAGTTTTCCCCGGAAAATTTAAGGGCGTTACGGTGTCTATCGATGGAGCTGGTTTACGGTCTTTGTCCAGCAAACGCGCCCAATCACTGACAGGAAGTCCAGTATTTCCGCCTCTTCTTTTTTGCTTGCCTTTGCAGCGGAATCCGGGCGCTTTTTGGATTGAATGGAGGCTGCCGTCATTTAAATCTCAAATAAATCTCAAAACCAAAAGCCACAGGGGTTTCAGCCCCTGGCGCTTTTTATTTTGAAAGGACGTAAACTTCCCACTGCGTAAGAGGTCTGGCACTCATTGATGACACGCCCTCGCCTATTGAATCGTGAAGCCCCCGTCAAAGAGTTCCCTTCAAATGCGACAAAAAAACAGTCGCTATCGAAGACGGTCTCACCAGCTGAAGGTTAGAGCCTGAATAAAACTAACTACGGAACTGGCGATCACGGTGCCCCGTCGGAGCGCCGGAGAAATGGCTCGGCGGAGAATCGGCGGATGGACACTTAGAATTTGCTGGAGTGATCGCCACAGCAAGAGCCTCAGATTCTAGAGAGGCGATCGTGTCATCGCGCGGTTGATTAGGGCATGTGTTTAGTTAGACGCCAGAAGCTTTAGACCGTGGAAAGTACGCGCTATTTGACACTAAAGAACGCTAGGGGCTGTAACCCCGGCCGCCATTAGATTTAACATTTAAATGAGCATCGCCCCTAAACAGCCACGCCTCAAAGGACAATGTATCAAAATTAACTTGGACTCAGCTTGGGCTTATTGACCGTAGACGCGATAAATGCCGACCCTTCTCTTCCTTTCCCAGTGTAGTCGGATTTAGTCTCTAGTTTTTCTGGAGGCGATGAAAATTTGCCGCTGTTCTGATTTGGAGTTTTAGTAAAGAAAGATGCAGTGACAACTTCAGTGACGATGTTGAATTGTTAGGAGGTTCTAGCTGTACGGTTTTCAGCAAGCTTCGGCGGTACCCTATCTCCTAAAGCGTGTTGAATAAATGCTTTTGATGGGGACTTCAAGTTTCTTTGGCAGGGTCCAGATATCCCAATGGTCTTCCCTTCAAACCACTTTTCCGATGGTATTTAAGTTGGCGATTTGGACAGCCTGAAAACTCCGATTATTGGGGACGCTAATATTGAGACCGCTAAGTTTTTGGATCCAATAGCCGTTGCCCCCATTAGCCATTAGATCCACCCACGAGTTGGCAATCTAATTAGCGCCCCAACAAGAAGCTACGTGTAAGAGAGGGTTAGTTTTTATGGTGCTTTCAGAAACCGCCTACCGCGATCGCCTCAGTTTCTATTACCAACAGGTGGAAAAAACCATCCTGTCCCGACAAAATCCAGTGACGGGGCTGTTGCCCGCCAGCACGGCGGTGACCACCCACGGAGACTACACAGACGCCTGGGTGCGCGATAACGTGTACAGCATTTTGGCGGTGTGGGGGTTGGGGGCGGCGTATCGGCGGTCCGGGGCAGACGATGGCATTGCCCACGAGCTGCAACAAAGTGTGGTGAAACTAATGCGGGGGCTGATGATGGCGATGATGCGCCAGTCCCACAAGGTGGAGCGGTTTAAGGTCACCCAGGCTCCGTTGGATTCCCTGCACGCCAAATACGGCACCGATACGGGACAGCCGGTGGTGGGGGACGATGAGTGGGGACATTTACAGGTGGACGCCACGTCGATTTTTTTGCTGATGCTGGCGCAAATGACGGCGTCGGGGCTGCAAATTGTGTTCACCTTGGACGAGGTGAATTTTGTGCAAAACCTGGTGTACTACATTGGTCGCGCCTATCGCACGGCGGACTATGGCATTTGGGAACGGGGCAATAAGCTCAACCACGGCAAGCCGGAACTGAACGCTAGCTCGGTTGGTATGGCGAAGGCGGCGCTGGAGGCGTTGAACGGGCTGAATTTATTTGGGGTGGACGGGGCGCGGGGCTCGGTGATTCACGTGCTGGAGGATGAAATTGCCCGGGCGCGGATTACCCTGGAATCCCTATTGCCTCGGGAGTCGGCGTCGAAGGAAACCGATGCGGCGTTGTTGAGTGTGATTGGTTTTCCGGCGTTTGCGGTGGAGGATCAGCCGTTACGCGATCGCACCCGCCAAACGGTGATAGATAAGCTCCAGGGCAATTATGGCTGTAAGCGATTTTTGCGGGACGGTCACCAAATTGTTTTGGAGGATACCAATCGTCTTCACTATGAGCCCTATGAGCTAAAAACCTTTGAGCATATTGAATGTGAGTGGCCGCTATTTTTCACCTATTTGTTGCTAGATGCTCTGTTCCGAGGCGATCGCCAGGGAGCAGAGGAGTATCAAGCCAAGCTGCAGAAAATCGCGGTGGATCGAGACGGCGTAAAGCTGTTGCCGGAGGTGTATTTTGTGCCGGAGCATTTGATTGCGGCTGAGCGCCACGAGCCCCAGTCCCAGGAGCGATACCCCAATGAAAACCTGCCCCTGGTGTGGGCCCAGTCCCTGTGGACCGTGGGGCAGTTGATTTTGGAAGGGCTGTTGGAGCCGGCAGATTTGGATCCCCTGGGGCGGCGGCGCACGTTGCGATCGTTGCGGGAGCCGGTGGTACAGTTAGCGCTTATTGCGGAGGACACCCCCCTTCAGGAGCAGCTTGCCACCTACGGCATTGAAACCCAAACCCTGGATGAAATTGCCCCCATTCAGCTACACCGGTCAGATGATTTATCCACTGCTTTCGCCGCCTTGGGAGCCAATGCCAAGTTGGGGCTAAGCGGGCGACCCGTGCGACGGCTGCGGGCGCTGATGACCTCGCAAATTTACCAAATCGGTCGCCAAACGGTGGTGTTTCTGCCGTCCATGTGGGACTCAGATGATTTTTATCTCACCCTGGATCCTGACTTTTTATCGGCGCAGCTACGGGCAGAGGTGGCCTACGTGGCTCGCCATTGGAAGCAATCCGGTCGCCCCACTGTTACATTGCTGCTTACCCACGATCGCCTGGACAACGGAGCCGGTGCGGTGGATCCCCAGTCGCCTCTCATTCGCTTTATCGTTGAATGTCAAAGCGGCACCTGCGACGGCGTTCAAATTTATGTGGATGCCCTAGAACAGCTTTTGGTCACGGCGGGGTTGCGGCGATTAGACGTATTGGATGACATTAATATCAGTCTGACCCAGCAGCCCATCACCTCCGCATTACCGGACACGAACTTGCTGCAATTTGACCCGACCCAAACGCGATCGCTAGACAACCGTCAGGAACTAGAAATTGAGTCGGAGGGATCCAGCGAGGGATTGCTTAATCGACTGCGCCGCAGTGTGAATTTATACGAGCAGGTGGAAATTGTTGGTAACTTAATGCGTCTGGAGTCCTTGGACTTTGAAACGGGGTTGGGATCGGGGCGATCAGCAACGGTACGGGAATTACTGGCGGAGTTGTATGCCCGGGCGGCGCGGGGAATTCCGGTGGCGGTGGCGGAGGGTGCGCCGCCAGAACGACAGGTGTATTGGGCGATCGTGCGACGAACGGCAGGGCTATTAGGGCGGGCTAACAATGGATTATCTGATGCGGTGACCGATTTGCTGGTGCGCCAGAAGGTCATTGCGGTGGGTCGAGCCTACAGTGAGGACGCCATTATTGATCGCCCCATGACGAAAAGGGAAATTGCGGAGCAGATTGACCAATTCTGCGGAGAGGATATTCGCGATCGCGTTTTAAGTCAGGAAATTTTGATTGGCTTGGGAGTGCTAATTCGCACGGATCCTATGCTTTTCAAAGGCTTTCTAACGTTGCGAACCAGTTATTTTATTTTGCTGTTGGTAAGCGAATTGGGGCGAGATTTATTGGTTACGCCCGATGAAGCTTACGAACAGTTATTGGAGCAAAATCCTTTCGAAATTGCCATTCGTTTGCGCCAGGTTTTACAGGGCTATCAGGGGGCAACTCAAGCGCTGCAAAGTCAGGAGTCGCTGCATATTAAGCAGACGGAACGTCCCATTGAATGGATTTTATTGCCAGATCGAGATGAGGCGCTGCCGCCAGCAGGAAGTTGGGTGCGTCAGCGGGAAATTGATGGATCCGTCAATCGGGTTCCCCCCATGTTTTACAACCAGGTATGGAATCTTTTACAACACTGCAAAGGTATTGTGATTGGTGACAAATTGGAGCGGAGAAACCGGTTAGATAGTTCGCGATTGCTGGCGGAAATGACCCCTGGGGAAACGAACTTTGCCCGTCAGGTGGAGCATCTTCTTAACAAAATTGACGCGCCCACTTACCGTCAAGTGTGTATGGAAACGTTGATGGAATTGTCCGCCGTTACGGAGCGAAACCCTGATCTTTGGGTGGACGATTATTTAGTGTTGGACGTACTGGTGGGCTATGCGGTGCGGGTGGCATGGTTGGATAACCATCCCCAAGATGGCGATCGCTACAACGAAGTAAAAGCCCAAGCCTGGCAAACCTTCTATGAAACGTCCCCCTATGCCTGCGCCGGTTACGTGGTTAAAGCCTTCCAATTACTATTAGAAATGGGCCAGCAAGAAATAAGCCTACGGGAACAAGACTCCGCCACAAAAATGCCTCTGTAGGATGCGTGCCCACACACCGTAAAAAATCTCACCTTTACTCGGTGCGTTGTTATGCACCCGCCCACCCCTTTCTCTAGATGCTGAGCTTTAAAGCACTGACGGGCACATCATCCCAAGATCCCACCGTGCGAGTTTGCACAACCCATCCTGACGATCGCTGAGCTTCTGACAGGTCTGCCTCAAAAGAACTACGACAAGCCTGGGCATGCTCTTCGTTTTCACAGGCAATGCAAGCCCGCAAAATTCCTGCGCCATCAATTTGTTCGTTGACCCAAATAACCATGGTGATTACTTCCCCACTTTTCTAAAAATTGACCGTAATATTGGTCGAAACATTGACCGTCATACAGATAGATACCGTTCAAACAGATACTATTTAACAGCCATTATTCAAACAAATACTGTTCAAAAACCACTGTTTAGAAATACTGCTCGAAAACACAACTCAAAATTTGCAAATCGGCTCCGTTTATCCCCTTCGCAAACCTTGTCTTGTAATTCCACCAATTTAAACCAAACTTCCCCCGACACTTCACAAAAATAACGCCGATTTATTTTTTGTTTTTTGTGGATTAATTTAAATTGGTTTTGTTTTGTATCTAGTTATTTGTATTGCACTCTTTAGGGGGCAATTCTTACTCTGACTTTTGTCCCCGATCTTTGGACAATACCTGTTCTAGAACGGTTTTTAAAATTAAGGCCACCGCTGCCAGCAGAGCCAAAACTACGGCGGCGGAATAGGCGGCTTGGGTTTCGTATTGTTTATAGGCTTCTTCCACAAACAGGGGCAGAGTTTGGGTTTTGCGGATGATATTGCCGGAAACGACGGACACTGCGCCGAATTCCCCGAGGGCGCGGGCGGTGCTGAGGATGGTGCCGTAGAGTAATCCCCAGCGGATATTGGGTAGGGTGATGCGCCAGAACACTTGCCAGTTGCTGGCTCCCAGGATTCGCGCGGCTTCTTCTTGGTCCGTGCCCATTTCTTCCAGCAGGGGCAGCACTTCACGGGCGACGAAGGGAAGGGTAACAAATGCCGTGGCGATGATCATGCCGGGGAGGGCAAAGACGATTTTGATGTCGGCGGCTTCCAATGCGGGTCCGAACCAGCCGCGCCGACCGTATAGCAACACCATCATTAAGCCCACCACTACCGGGGAGATGGAAAAGGGGAGATCCAGCAGGCTGATTACGAAGGCGCGTCCGGTGAATTGACTGCGGGCTAGGGCGATCGCCGCACAGATGCCAAAGGCGGCATTCACCGGAATCACCAACACACAAATTAGCAAGGTTAATCCGGCGGCGGACTGGAAGTCGGGGGATTGTAGCGTCTCTAAAAAGGGTCCCACGCCATTTTGAAAGGCTTGGATAAAAACATTGAGGGCGGGCAGAA
Organism: uncultured cyanobacterium; assembly: GCA_937883785.1. Lineage (GTDB taxonomy): Bacteria > Cyanobacteriota > Cyanobacteriia > CACIAM-69d > CACIAM-69d > CALGDE01. The sequence continues at coordinate 5,909 of CALGDE010000166.1, read as the reverse complement.
ATAGGATAGCCGCTAGATATAGCAGGGCAATGGCGATCGCCCCTCGCTGTAGCCAAATTGCGTTCGGTTCTTCGGGGGGCTGGTTGCTGGCAGGCGGAGGGGATTGGTCAGCGGGCGGCGTTTGAGATTGGGGAGAGGGCAGATCCATCTTGGGCTTAGGAGCGGTCATAGCGTCGCCCCCATGCCTGCAATAGGTTAATCCCCAACAGCATTACCAGGGACAGCAGTAACATCACGGTGCCGATCGCCGCCGCTCCTTCAAAGTCGTACTGTTCGAGGCGCTGGAAAATCAACACTGGCGCAATTAAATCCTGAAACGGTAGGTTGGCGGAGACGATGACCACTGAGCCAAATTCCCCCACCGCCCGCGAAAATCCCAGGGCAACACCGGTGATCATTGCCGGAAATAGCTGGGGCAATAATACTTTTCGAAAGGTTTCAAAGCGGGATGCGCCCAGGGACCAGGCGGCTTCTTCGATATCGTGATCCAGCTCCCCCAGCACCGGCTCCACGGTGCGCACCACAAAGGGTAGGGAAATAAACAGCATAGAGACCAAAACCCCCAGGCGAGTGAAAGAGATTTGGATGCCCAACGGCGCAAACCATCGACCAATCCATCCCTGTTCGCTATAAATCGTCGCCAGGGTCAGCCCCGCCACCGCCGTCGGCAGCGCGAAAGGCAAGTCCACCGCTGCGTCCACGAGCTTTTTGCCGGGGAACGGGTAGCGGACGAGAACCCAGGCGATTAGGGTGCCAAAAAATCCGTTGATAACTGCCGCGATCGCCGCTGTGCCAAAGGAAATGTTGTAGGCAGAGAGGGCAATGGGGCTGGTGGCAATTCCCCAAAACTCATCAAAGGGCAATGAGCTCGCCTGACGAAATAGGGCCGCCATGGGCAACAGCAGCATAAACGCCAAATAAACAATCACCACCCGCCAATTCCAAGGCAGCTTCAGTGGATTTAGGGCGGAAATTTTCATGCAGAAATTTTCATACTTATTAGCAATATCTGGCAGCCACCGCTCCCAGCGCAGCGCCCTCTATCGTCTCACCCACGGCTCTTACGCGCAATTTTTAGGTTTTTAAGATCATTACAGCCAAGATTTCCCTAGGATGCAGCCACTAATGATCCTGCTAAATATCCCATCCATTCAATTAAATTATCCAGTTGTTGTTTCGGTTTCATCACGCCCAAGCCTCGCACCAATACTTTTTTGCCCGTGTAAACAAAGCGCGATCGCAAATGTTTCGGCAGGTTTTCCGCTAATAGTTTCCACGCCGGTTCTTCCATGGGGGTTTCTAATTCCACGTGCTGTTTTCCTTCCGGTTTAATGCGGGAGAATCCCAAAGATTTAGCCACCTGTTTTAACTCCATTACCTGGAAAAGTTGCTCCGCGGCTGATGGTAACTGTCCGTAGCGATCGCACCATTCCGCCGCAATTTCCGCTAGCTCTCGACGATTAGTCGCCGCCGCCACGGTACGATACGCCGCCATTTTCTGATCTAAATCGGGAATATAATCGCTAGGAATAAAAGCAGTAATAGGCAAATCCACCTGGGTTTCATCCACCTGAGGAATTTCCTGACCGCGAATTTCTTGAATCGCCTCGTTCAGCATATCCATATATAAATCGAAGCCAATATCATTCATTTGACCCGATTGTTCTGCCCCCAAAAGATTACCCACGCCGCGAATTTCCATATCCCGCATTGCTAGCTGATAACCTGACCCTAATTTAGAAAATTCTTGGATGGCTCGCAGCCGTTTTCGCGCCGCCGGACTAAGGCTGCCCTTATTTTTATAAAACAGCCAGGCATGGGCTTGAATTCCAGCGCGTCCCACCCGACCTCGTAACTGATAAAGCTGAGATAAACCGAACTTTTCCGAATCTTCAATCAGAATAGTATTCACCCGAGGAATATCCAACCCCGACTCTACAATGGTGGTGCAAACTAACACGTCTGCCTCCCCATTTCCAAAGGTCAACATGGTGCTTTCTAGCTCTCCTTCTGCCATTTGACCGTGGGCGATCGCCAGCCGTACTCCAGGCACCATTTCCCGAATTTTCCCAGCAATTTCTTCAATTCCCTCCACCCGAGGCACCACATAAAAAATCTGCCCGCCCCGATCTAACTCCTGACGAATTGCCGTTCGCACCGCCTCTTCATTGTAGGGCGATAAGTGGGTTTGGATCGGGCGGCGAGATGGAGGCGGCGTAGTAATTAAGCTCATTTCTCGAATACCCGACAGGGACATATATAACGTTCGAGGAATGGGCGTAGCACTTAAAGTTAGTACGTCTAAATGGGTTTTTAGCGCCTTGATTTTCTCCTTTTGATTAACACCAAATCGTTGCTCTTCGTCTACCACTAGCAAGCCTAGATCCTTGAATTTTACAGTTTTTCCAAGAATAGAATGGGTGCCCACCACAATATCGATTTCACCCGCCAGCAACTGCTTATGAATTTCCTTTTTTTCAGACGCAGTTCTAAAGCGATTAAGCAAGGCAATTTTGATGGGATAAGGTGCGAATCGTTCTTTTAAAGTGTGATAGTGCTGCTGGGTAAGAATAGTGGTCGGTGCCAGTAAAGCGCACTGTTTATCGGCAGTAACCGCCTTGAAAATTGCCCGTACGGCCACTTCCGTTTTGCCAAAGCCCACGTCGCCACATACCAGTCGATCCATGGGGCGATCGCCCTCCATATCCAGCTTTACTGCCTGCACAGCTTTAAGCTGATCCGGCGTTGGCTGATAGGGAAAAGACTCCTCCATTTCCTGTTGCCAAGGCATATCGGAGGGAAACTGAAAGCCCGTTTGTTCTGCTCGTGCCGCATAAAGAGCGAGCAAATCAACGGCAACTTTTTTAATGCTTTTCTGGACTTTTTTCTTGGTTTTTTCCCAAACCTTTCCAGACATTTTATGGAGCTGGGGTTTACCTTCGCTGGTCTTACGAAACCGCGATAGGACCCCTACCCGATCTGCCGCTATTCTTAGCAAACCATCGGCATATTTAAGCACCAAATATTCCCGCGTTTCGTTACTAACGGTTAGGGTTTCTAACTTAATAAATTGCCCCACCCCATGGCTGCGGTGAACCACATAATCGCCGGGGCTAAGTTTATTGGGATCGATTTGTTTTGATGCGGCTCGCCGTCGCTTTCGTACGTAGCTGGGGGTTGCTAATGTGTGCTGTCCGTAAAATTCGCGATCGCTCACCACAGCAATACGAAAAGTGGGCAGCTCAAACCCCTCTAATTCCGCCAAACCCGAGTATTTAACGGCAGTGGCAATATGTTGGTTTTGGCACCGTTCAATGGCGGGAAAATCTTTAATACTGGGAATAAACTGCGCCGGGCAATCATGTTCTTGCAGCAGGGCAACGGAGCGGCTGGGCTGAGCTGAAACCAGCCAAACTTTGCTTTTTTTATCCAATTCTCCCCGCACCATTTCCGCCAATTTGCCAAACTGGTGGGGCATTGCTGGGAGGGTTCGCGCAGCCAAATTAACCGGCGTCGGTGGATTCTCAATGGGTAGGCGATCGCTGGCCGTATCTGATGCTAATTCCGATAAATAAAGTCTCGAAAACTCCTGGGGAGCCGTATCAATTGCCAGCAAAAGGTCTTCAAAATGTCGATGAATTTTGACAACTTTTGTCGATGATTTACCCCTATCTTCCCCCTCAGAAACTGACTGGAAATGATCGTCCACGTGCTCCGCCCAGCGATCGCCATGGGCCATACACTGCTCCAGTTCATCGATCGCGATCGCCGTCCCCTCGGGCAAATAATCCAGTAGCGACGCCGGTTCCTTAAACGCCGCCCCCAAAAACTGGTGCCACCCCTCCGACTGCAGAGGCTCCTCATCTTCCCCACTTTCGGGCACCAGTGGCAGCTCCAACGCCTCGGCAATCATCGGCGCAAAGCCCATAGGCGTCAGGATGACCTGGGCGATCGCATCCAATGTGCGCTGATTGCCAGGATCAAACTCGCGAATTTTTTCCAGCTCATCCCCAAACCATTCCAGGCGCACCGGCAGCTCCGACGACACCGGAAAAATATCAATAATGTCCCCCCGCTGGCTCCACTGCCCCTCAGTCTCCACCAGGTTCGTACGCTCATAGCCCAGCGTCGCCAGCCGTCGCCCCAAATCCCGCAAATTCCACTCCGCTCCAGTGGTCAGCGCCAAGCAATTTTTCTTGAACACCTCCACCGGCGGCAAATGGGGCTGTAGCGATCGCTCCGTCGCCACAATCACCGTTCCTTTCTGCCCACCATTGGTCTGCGCCCCGGTCACCAAATCCGCCAAAATTTGTAACTGTCCCCAAGTCAGCTCCGACTCAGGGTCGAACGGCTCGTAGGGGGACGCCTCGGTGGTGGGATAAAACTTCACCGCGCCCCAGCCCATCGCTTCCAATTGCACCGCCCAGCGCCCCGCCTCTTCCAACGTGGCCGTCACTACTACCATGGGACGTTCCTGCTTCTGCGCCAACGCCGACGCCACCAACCCTTTCACTAACCGCGATGCACCGGTGAAATAAAGCTGATTCTGCCGCTCCCACCGGGTCAAAAATTCGTCAGTTAGGGGCGATCGCTGGAGGGTGTGAATCAGGGAAGAAAAAGCCATAGCCTGCGCAGAACGGTAAAGGGCGAATTGGGCAATGTGGCTTACGATTGTATCGATTTTTTGGCAATGGGTTACGGTGGTGATTCCTTCACCGGGTCAGTGTCGCGATCGCCCAAGCCCGTTTTAAATAAAGTTATCAAGTCTGTTCAAATAGGATCTAAAGCACGTTAATTTTCTCTCGAACATAAGCTCGAAAATTAAATTGAGCTTCCATTTCATCCTCTTGTGCTTCTGCCAGAAACTTATACAAGTCCTCTTTTTCTACCCATCCAAAAGTTGGACTGTGGGTGCATTCTTGATAGATTCCATCCTGTAGCTGGAAAATAGACCATTCCCGACCGTTGTAACGCCAGAATTCAGCAATTCCCATGGCGGCATAGAATCGATTTTTATCAATATCGGTATTAGTAATATCCACTTCTACGACTAAATCTGGCGGTGGATCTTTTTCAAAGTCAACGTTGCGACCAGCCACCACGGATCGGTTTTGAATGTAATAGGCGCAATCAGGTTCTGAACCTCGGTTAAACTTTTCGCGGTTCATTGTTGTGGAGCCCATTGTTTTGATATTCATCCTCATTTCTTCGATCAGGATGATGATAAATCGTTCGATTAGGCGGAGGGAGAATTCGTGGGGTTCTAAGGGCACGGTGATTTCTAGGGTTCCGCGATCGTAGGTTAGGCGGGCGGCGCGGCGTTGGGGGAGGGCGTGCAGGATTTGTTGGTATCCTTGCCAGTCCAGCCCGTGCAGGGTGACCCGTTTTTCGCCGGGGGTGGTTTGGGCGATCGCTTTTGGTGGGGAGGCAACCATCGTGTGGACCCGAGAAATGTGCCTTTATTCTATCGGCTCTGTCTTAACGCCTTCGGGGATGGGAGTTTTGATGGGAAATTTGCCGCCTTGGTACATTCACGTTTCAGGGATAAGTTGGCTTCGGCGGCGAGGTATTCGTCGGGGGGGGAGGTGGGGGCGATCCGGTAGGGCGACCATGGGGCTAAAAGGGTTGTTGTTGCTTATTTAAAGCGTATCTTTTGGACGCGGGTTAGGTGTTCGGTGAAGGCGGTGCCCATGGGGTCGTCCTGGGAGAAGCGCACAACCCAGGTGTGTTGTTTTTCCCATTCCACCAGAATTGTGGCGAGGACTTTGATTTTTTGGTCGGGTGGACAGTCTTTGATCAGGCGGCGGGCGGTGGACCAGTCCTGTAGTTCGGCGTAGCGTATGGCTAAGGATTCTAATACGAAATCCGCTTTTTCAACCCCAAATTGAGAGTTATGCAGGCCACCAATG
>CALGDE010000165.1 GCA_937883785.1 uncultured cyanobacterium | reverse complement strand
GAAAAGCTATGCCAAGTAAGGATTACGCCGACTTGTGCCTAATGGATAGCTCCCCAGGGAGTGGGGAGAGGGTGAGGGGCTCTGGGATTTTACGCAAGTGCTGATGACGCGTAAGCGCTGATGCGTAAGCGCCGAAAGGAAAGGTCTTTTAAGGGAAAAGTAAAAGGAGGCGGGAACGTCGTAGCTACAAAATTTGAGGATTAACTGAGCACAGCCTTTAGACAACTCGTTACCGCACATTTAGCTCCGTTATCTAATTTCACAGGTCAATTTATATTTCTTGTGGAGGGAAGTGCGCCAACAATAGGCAGCAAAAGTCAATGTCCTTTAGTTGCTGCGTTCTTATCGATTTTCCCTAAAGACATTGCCCCAAGAAACCCCGCCAAAAAGTCAACAAAGCACATAAGTCCAATTACCTAGTATTTTTCCACTAGGCTCACCAACTCCTTTCAAAATAGGCAACAACGGGAGAATCGCACCCTCACACCCTCGTTAAAACAGAAGCATCTTGAGAAAAATTCTCACCAAGACACGTGTAGGAATATTTAGGAAAAGTAATTCAAGGAATCATTTAAATAGACAACTTCTATGATTTCAAACTATTACAAATTAACGAATCTTATAGTGCGTGTTCCACTGCAAATGGCCGGCGTTCAATATTACAAAATGGCTGTATCCTGGTGGGACAGTAATGATCTTCGGAGATAGGCATTTTGGAGACCTACGAATTCGATGTTGTAATTATTGGGGGTGGTCCGGCTGGTTGCTCTTGTGCCCTTTACACGTCTAGATCCAACTTAAAGACCGTTATTTTGGACAAGAATCCAGCGGTTGGTGCCCTGGCCATTACCCATAAAATTGCTAACTATCCTGGTGTTGCCGGGGATGTTAGTGGCGACGAGCTATTGGCGGTGATGCGGAAGCAGGCTGTAGACTACGGCACGGATTATCGTCGGGCTCAGGTGTTTGGCATTGACGTGGACGGTCCGATGAAGACGGTTTATACCCCAGAGGGCACCTTCAAGACGAAGGCGTTAGTTTTGGCAACGGGGGCCATGGGGCGCACGTCTTCTTTTAAGGGCGAATCAGAATTTTTAGGGCGGGGCGTTAGCTACTGTGCCACCTGTGATGGGGCGTTTTATCGATCGCGCGAAGTGGCAGTAGTGGGGCTTAATCAGGAAGCTATCGAAGAGGCCCAGGTGCTAACTAAGTTTGCCTCGACGGTGCACTGGATTACGCCGCGATCGCTGCCGAAGGATGATGACCATGCACAGCACTTAGTGTCCATGGAGAATGTAAAGCCCTGGGAAAAGGCGCGGCTGTTGTCGGTGGAAGGCGATAACGGAGGCGTGACCGGCATTGAGTTTAAGCCCCGGGGAGAAGAGCCCAGGATTTTAGACGTAGACGGGGTGTTTATTTACCAGAGTGGTTCCAAGCCGATCACTGACTTTATCGGTAGCCAGGTTGAATTTAATGCTGACGGCGGCGTCAGGGTGGACGATATGATGCGCACTTCCGTGGATGGGGTGTGGGGTATTGGCGATATTCGCAACACGCCGTTTAAGCAGGCAGTAGTTGCGGCTGGCGACGGATGTGTGGCGGCGATGTCTATTGATCGCTATATCAACCAGCGCAAGTCCATTCGCCCCGACTGGAACCACAGCTAGAAGCGCTGCTAGAAATTGTGTCCTGGGCGCATTATCCAGTCGCCTCAATTGTTTTGAATTTTGGCAGGATCTCCTTAACCCCCCTTATTTAGGGGGGCTTTGTGTTTTGCTGATAGTAGGGCTGAAGTATTGAACGTTTAGGGTAGGTCATCAATTAAGTGTCAGGATCTGGACACAGTGGAGTGGCACGGCCCCTTTTAAAGCAAAAAATACTGAAGGCTAAAAATACTGAGGGCTGAAGGTATTCGGAGCTGCACTTTTCGGCTATAGCCTTCGAGGCTTACAGAGTGACAGCCTGGGTTCGAATTTAATTAAGTCGTTTTTCTGGTGGGGCATGGCTAGCGGGCAACAATTGAAGCGGTGGGCGGTGAAGGGACTTTTAAAGTCAACGGCGGGGCTGTTGATGGGGACGGTGATCGCCCAAATGCCGGCAAAGATTGCGGCTCAAGAAACAACGCCCCAGGAAGGAGCTGCGCCGGAAATCCTGCGGGAAGCGGTGGAAGCAGAGGGGCTGGGTGAGAGTGAAGGGCTCCAGCGGGGGGGGCGATCGCCAGCGGCAAAAATTGGCACGTTTACGGCGGGCTCCTGTCCATTTCAAATTCCACCGGCGATCGCGGCGGAGCGATTCCAATGTGGGTTTGTCACGGTGCCGGAGCGCCATAGCCAACCGGATGCGGGGCGAGTGCTGAAGTTGGGGGTGGTGGTATTAAAAGGGCAGAGCCTAGAAGATCGCGAGTCTGAAAATTCCGACGCCGAAAACAACAACGCTGAACTCCAGCCGGATCCGCTGGTGATGGTGCAGGGGGGACCTGGGGGATCCATGGTGGAGCTGGCGCCCTACTTTGGGCCAGAGCTGGCGACGGCGCCTGGATTTGGGGCGAATCGAGATTTGATTTTATTTGACCAGCGCGGCACCCTTCACTCGGAGCCATTTTTATTTTGTGATGAGGTATATCAGTTTCGGGTGGACCATGCGCGGGATCCGGAATCGCCGGAGCTGCGGGAGAAGTTGGACCGGGCAACGGTCGCCTGCCGCGATCGCCTAACGGAGGACGGAGTTGATCTGGCGGCATTTAACAGTGTGGAAAGTGCTGCTGATGTGGCAATGGTGGTGCAGGCGCTGGGGTATGACGAGTTTAATTTGTACGGTGTTTCCTACGGCACCATGTTGGCCCAGCATGTGATGAGAGACCATCCGGAGCGGCTGCGCTCGGTGGTGCTGGACTCCGTTGCGCCCCTAGACATTAGCTTTGTGGAGGCGGTGCCCAAAAATACGGACCGGGTGCTACGGAAGTTTTTTGAAGCTTGCGAAGACAGTAAGCCTTGTAATGCGGCCTATCCCAATTTAGAGGCAGAGTTTTTTGAGGCGATCGCCCGTCTCAACGAAGAGCCCATTGAAATTAAGCTGCCCAATGTGGGGGCGATTGAAGCGGCGATCGCCCGGGGAACAGCCATCGAAAACTTGCGATTTAGCGACTTTTTGGTGCCAATTTTATTTGACGGTGACGCCCTGCTTCTGTCCCTGAATGTGTCGTTTTATTCGTCCCAACTGATTCCGTCCCTGCCTCAGGCAGTGCACGAAGCCTACCGGGGAAATTATTCCGGACTGCTTAGAACCCTACCCACGTTGGTGTTTAGCAAAAGCCAGGCCGACGGGGTTTACAACTCGGTTATTTGCAGCGAGGACGGGGGCTTTGACGCAGACGATGTGGAGGTGCGGGGCATTCGACCAGAGCTGGTGGAAACGTTGCGGGAGTCACCAGCAGATGTGCTGCGCACCTGCGGCGTCTGGCAGGTGCCTTTACTGGGCGATCGCGTCAATAGGCGGGTGAGAAGTCGGATTCCCACCCTGCTGCTGTCAGGGGATTTTGACCATATTACGCCCCCCAGTTTTGCCGCCCGGGTTGCCCGTCGCCTACGGCGCAGCTACCGCTACACCTTCCCTCATTTGGGGCACGCCCTGCTCGGTAGCGATGCCTGTGTGACCCTAACCATTGGGCGATTTTTAGAAAATCCACGCCAGGACCCGGATCCGGACTGTGTGGATCAGGAGTTGAATTTTACGGTGCCGGTGCAGCCAACGATGGTTCCCGCCGTGGTCCATCAGGGACAGGTGGAAACGCTGGTGCCCGATGGATGGAGCAGTGGGGGCGATAGTAATACCTGGTCAGAGCTGTCGGACGTGGGACCCACTGGGCGCAGCTTGGTATTTTTCAGCGTACCGGGGACGGACGAGCCGGTCTTTCTACAAAATTTACTGCAGTCTTTGCCCTATAAGTTCTTGCCCAGTTTTACCAAGGAGTTGGGGGATCGTCAGTGGACCATTTCGGTGATTGACAATCCAGCCCAGGTGTCGGTAGTGGCCAGTACGGCGATCGCGGGTCAGGTGTACTTTGTGGCGCTAGACACGGATACCCTATGGCATCGGGATGCGGTGCTGGATGAGGTGCTGGGCAATTTCCAGGTGGTTAGTCCCGCTGGAGCCCAGCCCTGACAGCATTTTTCAGCGTCTTGAGATTGCCCTTAAGCTGCTCTGCCGCTGCGTTTTTGGCGACGGGCGATCGCCTTATCCGCCGACAGGTCGTTGAAGCAGCGCCCGGCGATTAGCACCGTAAAGACTAGGCAATAAATAAGCTGGCTGGACGCGGCATTCCAGTTTTCCACCAAGGTGACGCCATAGGTGAGCACCATCATCAGAATCATGCCGGCAATTAAGGAAATCTCCGTGCCCAGTCCAAAAATCAGGCCAATGCCAATAATCAATTCCACAATGGGCACCAGCAACGCAGGCACGTACACCAACGGCGACGGCACAAAAGTTTCGCTAAACATTTCCACCATGCCCTGGGCAAATTGGGGCAGCGAATCTAAACGCACAAAGCCATGGTTGAAAAAATTAATTCCAAACAGAATGCGCAGCAACGTGTAAGCGATAACCAGATCGCGGCGACGTAGCTGGGTTAAGGGGGAATTCATAGCCGTGGGATGGTTTGGTGAAAGAACGAAAATTCAGATTAGGCAAGAACGATTAGACCTTTAATTTCCTCGCAGGCACAAGGCACAAGGGGAATATTCTTGCCATATTTTCCTTTGCCGAACCTTCAGGCACGCGCCACGCTTAAGACACCCTTTTTGTGGGGAGAGTCTATATGGGGAGATCCGCGAGGTTGATGAGCAATCGGCGGACACTTTCCTACATAAACTTGCCGCCACGTCTTTGGCGGCGAGAGATGGCCTTATCCACAGACAGATCGTTGAAGCACCGCCCGGCGATTAGCAGCGTAAACACAATGGCATAGCTGAGCTGGCTAGAGGCGGCGCCCCAGTTTTCCAATAGCGTCACCCCGTAGGTGAGCATCGTCAGCAGCACCATACCCACAATCAAAGATAGTCCTGTACCCACCCCCAACGTAATGCCGATGCCGATGAGTAGCTCCACAATGGGCACCAGGAAGGCAGGACCGCGCACCAGAACCTCGGGAACGGCGATCGCGGTGGGAGTACTTTGAAAGAGATCTACCATTTCCTGGGCGTATTGGGGCAGCGACCCTTCGCCGAAAATCCCCACAAACCCGTGATTAAAGAAGTTCACGCCAAATAAAATCCGCAGCAGAGTGTAAGCAATGACTAGGTCACGGCGGCGAAGCTGGGAAAGGGGGGAGTTCATAGTGATTTTTTTAGGTTATTGGGCTGAGTTATCTGGTTGAGATATTTGGCTTAGCTAGTGCCTGGAGCTATCGCATTCTGTGTTTTCGATAATGGCTTAAATTTTTGAAGACGGCTTGGAAGGCTGGGAGGTGGGAGGACCCGATAAAATTTGCTCCAGAGGTAGGCGCGACGCCCCAGGACCATAGGTGCGCCACCAGGCTTTTAGGGCGCCCCAGCGATTTTTCAGCCCTGGCAAGTACACCCAGTGCACCCCCAGCCACATTGCCCAGGCAAGAATTCCAGAGAAAGAAATCCCGGCGATTTTGCCCACCCCCAGGTAGCCCCCTACGATCGCCAGCCGCCCTTTATTGAGATAGCTAAACGAACGCAGAGGCTTGCCACTAATCTGGCGGCGAATGTTGCGCGCCACCACCACCCCCTGTTGCAGAGCGGTGGGAGCCACGGCGGGAGGGGGATTCGCCGATTCGCCGCTGGCGGATCCGTCGTTAATGGACACATCGCCAATGGCATAGACCTGGTCCAAATTGCGATTGCGCACCTGTAATGTGGGGCGAATTTGTAGCCGTCCCTGGCGACCAACGCCCAATTCCGCGGATAATTCCGGCACTGCTGCTGAGGTGCCCGCGGTCCAAATCACTAGGTCGGCATTAATTAGGCGATCGCCCGAAATCCTAACGGCATGTTCCGTTACCTCCTGCACCCGCGTCCCCATCCAGGTGGTCACCCCAATGCGCTCCAGCCGGCTTCTAGCTGCCTTCCCCAGCCGCGGCGCAAACTCCTGCAACATTTCGTCGCCGCCGTGGATTAAATGAATGGTCATTTCTTTACCCAACAGCCGCGCCCACTCCGCCAAAGCCCCCGACAGTTCCGCCCCCGTGGTTCCGCCCCCCACGATCACCACCGATGGTATGGATCCGGGACCCGCCTGAATTAAACACTCCGCCAGCCGCTGCCGCAGGGCGATCGCCTGGGACAAGGTCCCCATGGGCATTGCATGCTGGCGAGCACCGGGGATATTGACGATCTGTGGGGTGGCTCCCGTGGCCAACACCAAAAAATCATAGGGTAGCGTTCCCTGGTCGGAGATTACCTGGCGCTCGTCGAAATCTACCCGCTCCACCGTCGCCGTCAGCACCCGTACTCGCTCCGGCAGGTGAGATTCCGGCTGGGCAATGGTGTAGTCAGGCGTCAAAATCCCCGTTGCCACCTGATAAATCAGCGGCGTAAACACGTGGCGTCCATGGCGATCCACCAGGGTGATATCGAGGCGTTTATCCACCGCAAGGGACTGAGCCGCCTGAAAACCACCAAAGCCAGCGCCCACCACAACAACTCGGTACGTGGACTTGTTTACAACCATTTAGAACGCTGACGCTTCAAATAAATTTGCTTTTTGGGAAATGCTTTTAGAGAGAGATTCTCAAGAAAAAAGTACGGAGTTCGCAGAATTTTGGCTCCACACATGATCCACACAATTCTAGAAAGCAGAACACGGGGAGGTACAGGGGCGATCGCAATTCTCCGATAAAAGTAACAAACAAAAATGACAAACTGGGTGAAAGTGACACAATAGAAGCAGCCTGTTCCCGTTATTTTTCCCTCGTGAATCTTGCCATGGATGCGTTTTCCTCTGTTCCGCCCCCTTGGACCGAAAAGGCAATTCACGCGATAGGATTCCGATGTCCCACCTGCAACGAAGCCCCTGCAAAGGCGCAACAAGTTTGGTTGAATCGGCGATCGCCCGTGTTCACAGATAACTACAAGCGAAAATGGCAGGAGTTCTACAACTGTGAATGTGGCTGTGCCTGGTGGGGGTGGAGCAACGAACGACCGCCCAACGAGCTTGCAGAACGAGAGGGGCTAGGGGGTGATCGCGACTTTCCCGACAGAAATTTACCTAATAATTATCGCGATCCGTTTTCATAGGACTTAATGACTTTTAACGCCTAACTTTCAGGATTCTTTCAATGGAAAATTACTAATAGAAAACCACGAAAAGAATGCTGGAAGTCAACACAAAGAAATCAAGAAAAACCACCTCAAACACCCATGATCCACCCAATTCAATGTGAATGTGGTTGTGTTCAAGGTACGGCCGTCGCACTGAACCAAGCCACCCGAATCACCTGCTTTTGCAAAGACTGTCAAGCCTTTGCCCATTTCTTGGGAAATTCCAACGCAATTTTAGATGACAATGGGGGCACAGATATTGTTCAAACTTCCCCTAAAAATATTACCTTTTCCCAAGGTCCTGAAAATTTAGCCTGTGTGCGACTAACGGAAAAAGGGATGATTCGCTGGTATGCAAGCTGTTGCAAAACGCCCATTGGCAACACATTGCCCAGCCGTAATTTTTCTTTTATTGGGCTTATTCACAACTGTTTAAACCCTTCAGATATTCCGCTACATAAGGTGGTGGGTGAGACATGCGCGCAGGTTAATACTGGATCTGCAAAGGGCGACTCAAAACCCAAATCCTTCGGAACCCTGCCCACCATTGGTCGCAATATTTTGAGGATGCTCAAAGATCGAATTAATGGAAGCTACCAACAAAATCCGTTTTTTTTGCCGGGAGTAGATGAGCCTATTGCTGTGCCTAAAATACTCGATGAAGCAGAGTACGAAAGTCTAGAAAGCCTTTTGTAAAGCGCTACTGTAAGGCACTACTATAAGGCGCCACTTCTAAACCTATTGTTCTTGCTCTAGAAAGGTGGCGATCACCTGTACAAAGTCCGGTCCATACTTTTCTAATTTGCTGCGCCCCACCCCTGGCATATCGGCAAAGTCTGGCAAGGTTGTTGGTTTCTTGTTCGCCATTTTCCGCAGGTGAGAATCGTGAAACACAACAAAAGGCGGTACGTTGGCGGCGTCAGCTAATCGTTTTCTTAGGGCCCTTAATTCTTCGAATAACAGCTCTGATCCTGCTGCTAATTCCTCGCGATCACGCCGCCGTCGAGGGACATCAATATCGTCCACATCCACCTTCGGTGGCACCGCCACCATGACCGTACGCTGTTTCCGCATCACCTGCCAGCTCGTCGCATTAAGCTTCAAAATTCGATAGCCATCGGTGGTCTCTCCCACTAATCCTTGATGAAGGAGCGATCGCGCTAACAATTGCCATTGATCCGCCGTTAAATCCCGACCAATATCATAGGTGGACAGCTCATTGTGACGGTTTTGAAGAATCCGTTTATCCTTCGAACCCCGCAGCACAGAAATAATATATTTCGACCCAAATCGTTCGCCACATCGCGCCACGCAGGATAAGAACTTTTGCGCCGGAATAGTCCAATCTTCAATGGGTTTTGGATTTTTACAGTTGTCACAATTACCGCATTTTCCGGCAAATTCTTCGCCAAAGTATCCTAACTGAATCGTGCGCCGACAGACTGTTCCTTCAGCATAATCTAGAACCTGCTGAAGCTGCTGTCGGGCGATTCTTTGTTCATCTTCATCAGGCTTTTGTTGAATAATATATTCAATGCTGCCTACGTCACCGGAGCCAAAATAAAGGATGCAATTGGCCGGGTCCCCATCCCGCCCAGCTCGCCCTGATTCCTGATAGTAACCTTCAATATTTCGCGGCAAATCGTAGTGAACCACCAGGCGCACATCGGGCTTATTAATTCCCATACCAAAGGCAACGGTGGCCACCATCACCCGCACATCGTCGCGAATAAACCGAGTTTGGTGATCTTCCCGCACCGAGCTATTTAAACCAGCGTGATAAGGCAGTGCCACAATGCCATCTTCATTGAGCCGTTCTGCTAATCCTTCCACCCGCTTACGGCTAAAGCAGTAAATAATCGTTGAACCAGTGGTTTCTTTTAATAAATTGCGAATACTGTCATAGGTTTTACGATTTTTATTGCGCACCTCGTAGTAAAGGTTGTCGCGATTAAAACTTGCCACATGAATGCGCGGCTTTCGTAGTTTTAACTGCTGCACAATATCGCTACGAACTCGCGGCGTTGCGGTGGCCGTCAGGGCCATCATGGGCACGTCGGGATAGCGCTGACGCAGGTGTCCTAACTGTCGATATTCCGGGCGAAAATCATGCCCCCATTCTGATACGCAGTGGGCTTCGTCAATGGCAAAATTGGTAATACCAATGCGTTCTTTTAGTTCATTTAAAGTCTCTAAAAAGTACTCCCCCATTAATCGCTCCGGTGCCACATACAGCAAATCAATTTGATTTTTAAATAGGGCATTATGGCGAAACCGCGATTCTTCCGCCGACAGGGTGCTGTTTAAAAATGTGGCGCGAATGCCGTTGTCTCGCAGGGCCATCACCTGGTCCTGCATGAGGGCAATTAGGGGCGATACCACAACCGTCAAGCCAGGCTGCAGCAGGGCAGGAAGCTGGAAGCAGAGGGATTTGCCGCCGCCGGTGGGGATGACCACCAGTTGATCTTGCCCATTGAGGCTGGCTTCGATAATGTCCCGCTGCCCTGGGCGAAATGCGCCGTAGCCAAAATATTGCTTAAGGGCTTGGTCTAGATTTTGGGCCAGATTGGGGCGAGTTTCTGAGTGATGCACAGGGAGTTGGGCGGCGAGTTTGGCTTAGAAACTTCGACGAAAACCGTCACCAAAATGGTAGGCGATCGCCAGTACGGTTTTCAAAAATAGCTACGGTTTATGGACAAATTTGCGTAAAAATTAAAGTCAGCCGTAAAAACTTGCGCAACAGCGCCGCCGCCGTGACCTTAGCTGCCTCCACCCCACCCGTTTCTAGCCCTGCCCGCCGTCCCCAGTGGTTTGGGGCAATGGAGCAGTCGGCGATTCCCTTTGAAACCCAAAGGATACCGGTGGTTGAAGGGCATTTACCGGAGGAGCTGGCCGGGACCCTATACCGTAATGGACCGGGGCAGTTAGTGCGCAATGGGGTGCTCACGGGGCACTGGTTTGATGGGGATGGGGCGGTGTTGGCGGTGCACTTTGGGGACGGCGAGGCGACGGCAACTTATCGGTATGTGGATACGGAGGCGCGGCGGGAGGAGGAGCGTGCCGGGCGGTGGCTCTATGGCAACTATGGAATGTTACCAGCGGGGAATTGGTGGCAGCGGATGACCGGGGGGCGATCGCTGAAAAACGCAGCCAATACCTCGGTGTTGGCGCTGCCGGATCGGCTGTTGGCCCTGTGGGAAGGCGGGCGACCCCACCGGCTGGATTTGGATACGTTGGAAACGCTGGGGCTGGAAGATTTTGGCGAATTGCCTGGCGATCGCAGCTATTCCGCCCACCCAAAAATCGATCCAAAAAGCGGGGAAATCTACAACTTCGGCATGGTCCCCGGTCCCGTCCCCAAACTATGGCTGTACCGCAGCGATGCCACGGGTAAGCTTTTAAAACAAAATCTCTTGAAATTGCCGCGAGTGTCCTTAACCCACGATTTTGCGTTGGCGGGACCCTATTTAGTGTTTTTTATTCCGCCGACTCAGTTACAGTTGGCTCCCGTTGTTTTTAGCCTTAAAAGCTTTAGTGATTCCCTACAGTGGAAACCAGAATTGGGCACAACGATTTTAATATTTGATCGGGAAACCTTAGCGTTAGTAAATCGCGCTGTGGTTGAACCTTGGTTTCAATGGCACTTCAGCCATGGACGGTTAGATTGTGATGGCAAAGTTCATATTGGCTTTGTGGGTTACGACAGCTTTTCTACTAATCAGTACCTTAAAGAAGTGGCGTCTGGAAAGATAGAAACGTCAGCGTTTGGAACGTTACGGGAGGTTAGTTTCGATCCGAATAACCCAGAGAAAGTCGAACATAAAACCTGGGTCAATCAGCAGTGTGAATTTCCCGTTGTTAACGATTGGGCGAATATTTCACAGCAACCGCCTCCGGATATTTATTTCTCCGCCCATCGCCCAAATCAAACCAACGAACCGCGAGCAAAATCCGATTTGTTTGGGGCGATCGCCCACTACCAACCAGAAACTGACCAGCTAACAGTAATCGACGCTGGCGAAGGGCATTATCCTTCAGAGCCGATCGTGGTTTACGACCAAGATAACTTCCCACAATGGCTGCTCACGGTGGTTTACGACGGCGTTAACCATTGCAGCCAGGTGTGGATTTACAATGCAGCCTCGTCGGATCATTTGCAGGACGGGGCGATCGCAAAACTCCAACTTCCCAGCGTTATTCCCCACAGCTTTCACGGGACTTGGAGCCCCGCATAATTATCTTGCATAATTATTAGGAAGGTGGTGGAATTATTGGGCGCTTGATGGTGATGGGGCGGGGAGCAGGATTAAAGAACCAGCGGCGAATAGACCATTGACGCTGACGAGTCGATTCATTGGTTAAATTCCAAAGGGTTTCGTAGAAGAAAAAAGATACGCCGCTTAACTGTCCATTTCGTACGGCTCGCACCTGATGATCTAGGGTCAAGGCCGATACGGGTTTTGCTTTTAATCCTGATAGTAATCCGATGCTAACGGGAACAGTTTGGCTGATAGTTTGTAGGGTGCGATCGCCCAATTCCTGTTGAAAACGGGGCATATCGTTGCGATACACCTGCACAATCAATTCATCAATCCAGCCGGACCGCGCCCACCGCGCCCAATCTTGCAGAGACGTGGGATTAGCAAAATGGTACGGATTAGGCGAGAGGGAAATAACGGCGTCGGGTTTGGCTGCTTTAACCGCCTGGGAAATGCGGCCGAATAGCTGACTCAGTTGACCACGCCGCCAATTTTGCCACTGAGCCCATCGGGGATCTCGCTCATTGGTGGGAGGCGTTTGTCCAGGAAATTCAGCTTGGTAGGCGGCGATGGTGACGGGAGAATAGCCAAAATCGGCAGGCCAGGCAAAATGGTCGTCCCACTGAATGCCCGCCACGGGGTATTTCCGCACAATTTCCACCGTCAAATCAATCAAGAATTTTTGAACTTCCGGGTGGGTGGGATTGAGCCACGCCCGCTGTTCTGCCCCCGCCTGGGTGGTTTGGGTGCCGTTCGCCCGCTGGGAGAGCCACTCAGGATGCTGCTGGGCGATCGCCGATTCGGGAGCCACCATCATGCCGAACTCTAGCCACGGAATCACCGTTAGCCCATGCTTCTTCCCCGCCCCCGCCAGTTCCCGCAGCACGTTCCGCCCCTGCAACCGAGGATGAGAGCCCATTGACTCCCCTGTGACCCGCCGAAAAGTATCGCTAGGGAATAACGTCGCGCCGCTGTGCCACACCACCGGGTACACCGTGTTGAAATTAAGCCGCGCCAGCTCCGCAAAAGCAGCCTCCATGGCATCACGGTCGTAAAGCACGTTGCTATCTACGTTGGTCAGCCATACCCCGCGCACCTCCGGCACCCGCACCACAAATGATCGCAACGTATCCGTCGCCGGACTTTCCAGCCGATCCGCCAACGACTGACAAATCAACGCCGCCGCTTCCCCCCGTTTCAACACCGTCGCAGCCCCCAGACGCCGCGGATTTGGGTACACCAATCCCCACCCCTTCCGCGTCACCGCCGCCACCCCAGGACGCTCCGCGTCCGGGATCTTCGCCGCGTCAATGTACGTTTGCGCCACCAGTAAATCCGCGCGCCGGTCCCGCTGCAACCCCAGGGACTCCGCCATCATCGTAAACGCCGCCCCTCGCGTCAGCGGTACGTTCTCCACCGGCAGGGGCGATCGCGCCTGGGATCCCCACGCCCGCTTCAGCAACGTGGCAAAATCCCGCCGCCCCATCACCTCCTCGGGGTACACCCGCCCGCTGCCATCACCCACCAGCCAGCCGCGATCTTTCATGGCCGCCAAACACCCCCGCGCCCAATGATTTTGGGCATCAACGGGAGTGTTGTCCGCCTGCGCCTGAACGGTGGGTGACAAACTGCCCACTGCGCCGAAAAATACCAGGGCGATCGCACCAAGACTGGCTTTGATCATGAGAGCACTCCAAAACTGATCAGCAAATCTGAGTCAAAATTAACTGACACGCACCAATATTTCTCCAATGGTAAAGCCCGGCAAGCCGGTAATTTACCATTTGAAATGGCTTGAACATCTTGAATGACAATGCTTGCGCCATTCTGATGCCATTTTGGGGTGACTGTCGATCAGTAAACTTTTCGTCAATACAACTGTCGATAGGCAATGGAGAATCTGTTAATATCCAATTTCGCCATAAAACCTGTCCAGCCGACTCTATTTTTTGCCTTGATTTATCTAAAAAACCATTCAGCTCAAGAGGTTTAAATGACAAGTTACAAGGTCACAATTATCAACGAAGATGAAGGCTTAAATACCACCATCGAAGTGCCTGAAGACGAATATATTTTGGACGCAGCGGAAGAAGCAGAACTTGAGCTACCTTTTTCTTGCCGTGCCGGTGCGTGCTCCGCTTGCGTAGCGGAAGTGGAGGGAGGAACCGCAGGGAAAATCGAACAAGACGAACAAGGTTTACTTAGCGGAGGACTAGAGGAAAAATATATTTTGACCTGTATTTCTTACGCGATCGCTGACTGCACAATTTATACCCACAAAGAGGAAGAGATTTACTAATAGATTCAGCCGAAAATATCGACAACTTTAAGGTTGAATTCCCCAAAAAGAGGCGACGTTAAAGCGTCCTTAGCAAATAACGTTTCTACCAGCTCTAACTGAGCTTGCGATCGCCGATAAACCTCCACTGTTTGCTGTTGCCAATCCACAATCCAATATTCCTGCACGCCTACCCGCGAATACAGTTTTAGTTTTACCTGGCGATCGCGAGTGACATCCTTTGGCGCCTTACAAACCGCCTCAACAGCCAACTCCGGAGCCGCAGTGAAATGCCCTGCATCATCCAGACAGGTATTCAGCTTCTCCTCACTAATCCAAACCAAATTGGGAATGACATTGTCGTCATTGGCAAAGACAAAGCCTGGCACAGTCAAAATATCGCCTTTGCGTCCATCAGAATCTTGAAGCGGCAGCGCCCGACAAAGCGAGTAACCCCACCTTCTGATGCCTGGCATGGGGAGCGCGAGTCACATACAGGTCTCCGCCAATAATTTCGCAGCGATCGCCAGTGTCAGGAAACGACTCTAGATCTGCACTGGTCCAGTGGAGCTTGGCATCGGTGGGCGCAACCATGGCACTTAGCCCTCAGCCTTACTTGGCATATCGCCATTCTAGTCACGATTAATGGACAGCCTCAAGGCGATTCCATGGAAGGGGATGACAATTATGGTAAAAATCACCATAATTAATTTATTGGTGACGAATTGGTGGTTTTGATGGTTCAAGAAGCGGTTCGGGAGATGGGGCGGAGTTCGGAGTTGATGGTGTCGGAGGGCGATCGCGCCTTGCTGGTGGACTTGTATCAGCTGACCATGGGGGCGTGCTATTGGGCGGAGGGGCTGGCGGAGAAGACGGCGAAGTTTGAGGTGTTTACGCGGCGGTTGCCCGATGGGTTTGGCTATTTGGTGGCGATGGGGTTGGAGCAGGTGTTGCAGTATTTGACGGCGCTGCGGCTGACGGAAGAGCAGGTGTTGTGGCTGCGGGAAACGGGAATTTTTGACGGGGCGTCGGAGCAGTTTTGGGAGGCGATCGCCCCAGGTAAGGCAATTTTTTTGGGAACGGTGTGGGCGGTGCCGGAAGGGACGCCGATTTTGGCAAACGAGCCGATTTTGCGCATTGAAGCTCCCCTGTGGCAGGCGCAGTGGGTGGAGACTTATTTATTGACGACGCTGAATTACCAAACGTTGATTGCGGCGCGGGCGGCGATGATGCGGGATGTGGCAGGGGAGGATGCGGCGCTGTTGGAATTTGGGACGCGGCGGGCGTTTGGTCCCCAGGCGTCGGTGTGGGCGGCGCGGGCGGCGATCGCCTCAGGATTTACCGCCACATCCAACGTATTGGCAGCTCAACAGTTGGGAGTTTTGCCCCAGGGAACCATGGCTCACGCGCTGGTGATGGCGATCGCTAGTCAGCAAGGCAGTGAGCTGGGAGCATTTCAGGCATTTCATCGGGCGTTTCCCGGCGCACCGCTGTTGGTGGATACCTTCGACACGATCGCGGCGGTAGAGACGTTGGCGGCGGAAGTGGCGGCGGGGACGATGACGGTGCCGGGGGTGCGGTTGGATTCGGGGGATTTGGTGGAACTTTCAAAGGCGGTGCGACTCCGATTGCCAGACGCAAAAATCTTCGCCAGCGGGGATTTGGACGGGGCAGAGATTGCACGTTTGCGGGGGACGGGGGCGGCGATCGACGGCTACGGCGTTGGCACGAAGTTGGTGACGGGGACACCGGTGAATGGGGTGTACAAGCTGGTGGATTTAGATGGGGTGCCGGTAATGAAGGAGGCGGATGGCAAAGTGACTTATCCAGGGGCAAAACAGATTTTTCGCCGTTGGGATGGTGATGGCAATTGGCTGGGCGATCGCCTGGGGCTGGCAACAGAATCGCCGGAGCCTGGGGAAAAACCATTGCTTATAAAAGTGATAGAGGGGGGCGATCGCTGTTACCCGGTGCAAAGGTTGGAGGCGATCGCAGCCTTTGGGCGACGCCAGGTGAAGACATTGCCAGAGTCTGCCCGTCGCGCTGAGCAGCCGGAACCTTTGACGGCAAAATTATCGGAGCCACTGCTACAGTTAACGGACCAAACCCGTCGCTCCAAATAGCCTCACAAAATTCACCGCACCGATAGCCTACGATGACCACCCTTGCTTTGTTTGGAACCAGCGCCGATCCGCCGACGGTGGGACATCAGCAAATTTTGGGCTGGCTGGGGGAACAGTATGATCAGGTGGCGGCTTGGGCAGCGGATAATCCATTTAAGGATCACGGCACGCCGTTGCGCCACCGAATGGCGATGTTGTCAGCGGCGATTCGAGACTTGCCCCACGGGGACAATATTGCGGTGTATTCCGACCTCAGCCATCGGTTTACGCGGGTGACGGTGGACCGGGCGCGCGATCGCTGGCCCAACGCCCAAATCACCTTAACCACCGGGTCTGATTTAATCGAGCAACTACCTCGGTGGTATCAGGTGGGCGAGCTATTTCAGGTGGTGGATTTGCTGGTGATTCCGCGTCCAGGCTACGGCATTACCGCTGAAAAATTAACACCGCTAAAACAACTGGGAGCAACGGTAACGGTGGCGGATTTAACGGGATTGGCGGTGTCGTCAACGGTCTATCGTAAAGGTGGTGACTCCTCAGCACTTCCTCCCAGCGTTGCCACCTATATTCAACGGGAAAGTTTGTATCTATGCCAAAACGCCCCCTAGAAAATAATGTTGTTTCACTGAACCATTCAGCCCAACTTGCAGATTTTAAAGTGGGTGTTGATAACGTTATTTTTTCGGTTGATATTGAACAGCATCGACTGCTAATTTTGCTGATTTTGCGACAGGAACCGCCCTTTAGCGATCGCTGGAGTCTGCCGGGAACGTTGGTACGCAATGGTGAATCTTTAGAAGATGCCGCCCACCGTAGCCTGTCGGAAAAAGTGCAGGTGCAGAATTTATATTTGGAGCAGCTTTATAGCTTTGGCGGACCGGGGCGAGATCCTCGTGAAGCACCGGACAGCTTTGGCGATCGCTATTTATCAGTGAGCTATTTCTCGCTGGTTTCCCACACCGAAGCACGGTTTATTGCGGAGGGAGCGAAGAAAGGGGCAAAGAAAATTGCTTGGTATGAAGTGGGTCAATTGCCAGAATTAGCGTTTGATCATCGAGAAATTATTAACTATGGGCATCGGCGCTTAAAAAATAAATTGGAATACAGCCCGATCGCCTTTGAAGTATTGCCGCAAAGATTCACCCTAAACGACCTGTACCAGTTTTACGAAACGGTTTTGGGGCAAAACTTTTCTGATTATTCCAACTTTAGAACGCGCCTTTTAAAGCTGGGTTTCCTATTAGATACCGGTCACAAAGTGTCCCGGGGAGCCGGGCGTCCGGCGAGTTTATATCGGTTTGATGCGATCGCCTTTGAGCCCTTTAAAAATCGACCTTTAGTATTTGTATAAGTGCCTTTGTGCAAGGTTAGCGGCAGCGAGGTATTGAGCCTATGTAAGGAATACATGACTAACCCCATAGCAAAGCTAAAAATTTTGTTTGGTTCTGTAAACTGTAAGGGTTTTTACAATTTCGAATTATTGTATTTCCCCTTGCGTCGTGATTTCCTCCAAGACCGTCAGCGTTTCGGCTGAGTCCTCTCCCCCTTCCCCAAAGACTGGTGCTTTTATTGCCCTTTGCATTGCGCTGTTGTCCATTTCCTTTGCGCCAATTTTTATTCGCCTAGCGGAAACGGAACTGGGAGCCAACGCCACGGTTTTAAACCGGATGCTGATTTTTTTGGTGTCCTTTGGCGGTGGGCGCTGGATTAGTCGCCAAATATCTGCGGCGGACGAAGAAGATGCCGATCGCGACGACGGCCCCACCACCACTGAGTATCTTTTGTTAGCTGGCGCGGGCGTGGTATCCGTAACCTCCCTAGTACTGTGGGCGATGTCCCTGCAATACACCACCGTCGCCAAGTCCATGTTGCTAAACAACTTGACGCCGATTTTCACGAGCTTGGGCAGTTGGCTGTTGTTTCGAAAGCAGTTTGACCGGCGGTTTTTGCTGGGTATGGGCATTGCGCTGGTGGGGGCGATCGCCCTAAGCCTGGAAGACTTACAAAGCGCCGACGGGCTATTAATCGGCGACCTATATGCGCTGCTGTCGGCCGTATTTTTAGGCAGCTACTTTTTAATTGCAGAAAAGCTGCGGCAGCGCTTTTCTGCCACAACAATTTTGCTCTGGCGCTGCGCCGTAGGTAGTGCGCTGGTATTACCTTTAACTCTGGCGACGGAATCCCAACTATTTCCCACCAGCCTGGTGCCGTTCCTGGCGGTGTGTGGACTGGGCATTATTGGCGAAGGATTAGGGCAGCGGTTGATTGCTGATTCCATGCAGCAGTTTTCATCTAGTTTTGTGGCGCTCTTTTTGCTGCTGGAGCCGATTTTAAGTTCAATTTTGGCGTGGGTGATTTTTGCGGAGGCGCTTACCTCCAGCACCTGGGTTGGATTCGCAGTGGTGTTGGGGGGAATTTACCTCGCCCAATCCAGCCAGTCTTCAGGACAAGATGAGTCTGGTGATGACAGTCAACTGGGTGGGGGAACGGTTTCAGTAAAGGTGCCGGTGACGTCTGAGAGTAGTGGGTAGAGTCTGGGGATTTGTAATTTGCAGATTTGCAATCTGTGGACTTACAACCTGTGGGTTTATAAATTTGACTTAGCGAGAGCCGGAGCCAACGGTGTGGTCAGGGGCGCCGCGATCCGGGGGAATAACGGAGCGCTGAGTTTGGGTGGCATCTTGGGCTGTGAGTTCAGTGGCAGAGTCCGCTTGGGCAATTTTAAAGGCGGGCAGAGACTCGGAGGCGCTGGAGGGGGCACTGGAAGGGGTGCTGGAGGGGGCGTTAGAAGGGGAGTTGGTGCGGAAGCTTTGGGCAATTAACGGCTGGACGCCGATTAAGGTGAGTGCGAGGCCAACCTTGACCCAACCTTGGCTGAAGAAAGAGCGGTTGGTGCGGGTTAGGTAGGGGGTGGGAGTGGCGCTGATTTGAGTCGTCATGGGTAGATGGAGCTTGTGCTTAGAGGCGAGAGAGTGAAGAGCGTGTCTGCGTTTGCTCTTGGTTGTAGTATCGCGATCGCCTAGGGGATAGGGTTACGCCAATGGGTAACAACGGCGATCGGTCCCGTTGCGGCGACTATGGGCAACCGCAAACCCCCATAAATCCGTTGGTATGACCTTGGCGATTAAGGCCGGTTTGAAAATCGGTACGGAGATTCGCCCCAATCGCACTGCGTCGTATGATGGGAACTCCCGTGGCGACGGAGAACTGTCCGGAGATTTTTCCTGCGCCAATTTAGAAACTGGCTCGACTAATCAATTCCGCGACATCCTGGCTTACAAGCAAAAACGATCTAAGAGACTCAATACAACGCCCTATGACTCGCACCTATCGCATTACGCTGTTGCCCGGTGACGGCATTGGTCCCGAAATTACCGGCGTGGCGGTGGCTGTTCTGAAAGCCGCGGGGCAGCAGTTGGATGTGGCGTTTGAGTTTAAGGAGGCGCTAATTGGTGGGGCGGCCATTGATGCCACTGGGGGACCGTTGCCGGAGGAAACTCTGGATGCCTGTCGCGATTGTGATGCGGTGATGTTGGCGGCGATCGGGGGATATAAATGGGATACGCTGCCCAGCGACATTCGCCCGGAACGGGGATTATTAGGACTTCGGGCTGGCTTGGGGCTATTTGCCAATTTGCGCCCGGCTCAGATTTTGCCCCAGCTTATTGATGCGTCCACCTTGCAGCGAGATGTGGTGGAAGGCGTGGACATTATGGTGGTTCGAGAGCTGACGGGGGGCATTTATTTTGGGGAGCCGTCGGGAATATTTGAGACGGAGTCAGGGGCACGACGGGGCGTTAGCACCATGGTTTACGGCGAGGACGAAATTGATCGCATTGCCAAGGTCGCCTTTAAAACGGCCCAGCAGCGCCAAGGTCGGCTGTGTTCAGTGGACAAGGCAAATGTGTTGGCGGTGTCTCGACTGTGGCGCGATCGCCTAACCACCTTGGGCAAAGATTACAGCGATGTGGACCTGTCCCACCTGTATGTGGACAACGCGGCGATGCAGTTGGTGCGGGCTCCGAAGCAGTTTGACACCATCGTTACCGGCAACCTGTTTGGCGATGTTTTGTCCGATGTGGCGGCGATGTTGACGGGCAGTATTGGTATGTTGCCGTCGGCGAGCTTGGGTGAGCCGGGACAGCCGGGGGTGTTTGAGCCGGTGCACGGTTCGGCTCCCGATATTGCGGGGCAAGATAAGGCGAATCCGTTGGCGCAGGTGTTGAGTGCGGCGATGATGTGTCGCTATGGGCTGGAGTTGCCGGAGGTGAGCGATTCCATCGAGGCGGCAGTTAATTCAGTGCTGGATCAGGGCTATCGTACTGGCGATATTATGGCGGAGGGCATGACCCCAGTGGGCTGTCAGGCTATGGGTGATGCTTTGCTAAAGGCATTGGAAACGTCCAAGTAAATCCTCCAAATAATGGACTGTATTCTCCTGTTCCTGAAAGCTCCTGTTCCAGGCAAAGTAAAAACGCGGTTGGCGGCGTCCATCGGATTTAAGGAAGCCGCCGAGCTGTATCGCTGCTTTGTGCTGGACTGGTGCGATCGCCTCCACCAGTTTTGCCAATCCACCCCGGCAACGCTTCGGGTCATGTATAGCCCCCCAGAGAAGAAAGACATGATTGCCCAGTGGTTGGGGCTAAGTCAGTGGGGGGCAGATATTGCCGATCATCTCTATCCCCAATCGGACGGTGACTTGGGCGATCGCCTGCACCAGGCATTTACGGCGGCTTTTGAGGACGGAGCAGAACGGGCGATCGCGGTGGGAACCGACAGCCCTGATTTACCGCTGGAGCGTTTAACCCAACTGTTGGATGGGTTGCGTACCCACGACTGCGGCATTATCCCCAGCACCGACGGGGGCTATTGCGCCATTGGCTTTCATCGAGATAATTACGAACCCGCTGTGTTTCAGGAGATGGCGTGGAGCACTGAGACCGTTTGCGATGACACTTTGGCAAAATTGCAAACTCACCAGCGTACGGCGTTGACCCTGGAGCCTTGGGTGGATGTGGATAATATTGACGACTTGCAGGCGCTGATTCGAAATTTGGAAGATGGGGCGATCGCGGCTCAACTCCCCCGCACTAGCGAGTGGCTAAACGAAGGCATTGCTTGAAGGCAACCCTATCCAATTTCCTCCATCACAATAAAACTGGGAGCAACGATCGCCAGAAAAACGGCAGCGCTCCAAATCCAGGTCAATAAGATGGTGCCCATCAAAAGCAATTTCGCTTGCCATTGGGAAAACCAACGTTGTCGCGCTCCATAGCAAAAAAGACCGCTCCAAACCGCGCCGAGACTTATCCACATCCAAGCGTGAAGTTGCACAGCCCACTCACTAATGGCAGGTAATTCAAAGTCTATTTGGGCAAATATTCTTTGACTATCGGCAAGGTAAATCGCGGCGATCGCCCATAAAACTATCCAGAGGGTAATGGAGCTGGTGGCGGCGATCGCGGCTAGGACAGAAATACTTTGGGGCAGTTGGGGAGGCGGAGACTGCATCGACATAGGTTCGCTCATAGGGTTCACCATGCAAACGATACCCCCAGCGTTCCCGTTCAATGCTTAGCCCATATCAAATTTAGTTGAAGCTCCTTGATTGCTGTCGAGAAAATCAACTTTATCGCGCCTTACTACCTCCACTCTTATTCTTGTACTGAGGAGCTTTCTTGCTTTTCGATTTCCTCAGGCATTTGATTAATAATTGCCATAGTTTCAACGCTAACGGTACATACCCGTTGCAACAGGTCGATTACCGTATCTTTATAGTCGGCAAAACGATAGGTGTTGAATTTTTCGCGGATGGTGGGATCGCGAGGTTTTTTCTCTTTGTATTGGTTGAGAATCCATTCCAAGGCGGAACGATTGCCGAGTTTATAATCCCAGGCAATCGCCGGTACTCCAGTCAGAGTGGTGTGGGTGTCGAGAATAAGATACCCTTTATCTTTGTCCGCTTTTAGTTTGGGTTTTGGGCGAGTTTCTTGGGCTTGCTTTTGCTTATTTTTGCGCGTACTTTTTCCTTTTGAAGTGTCAAGAATTTTGAGTTCGTATTGATCCACGGTTTCGTAGTTAATATGCAGGTCCATCAGGGTTTTGCCCCAGGCGACCCACTGATGAAATTGGGTGTAATAGGGCAGGCGGGGAAAGTCGCGCTTGAGGTTGATTTCGTATTTGGTGCGGTAGGCAGGGTGGTGCAGAACAGCGTAGGTGTAGTGGAAGATGTCTAGTTTGGTAATGGTGGGGTCGTTGTAGTGGGTTTGGATTTGGTTTAAGCCCCAGTCCGTAATGTTGTCGTGGCGATCGCCCTTTTCGTCATAGCGATAAAGAGGAAGGCATTGAGCAGCAGTTCCCACGAGATGAAGATCAGGGACACAATCTGAACAGGTCAACATATATGGAGATTGCGTTCCAGTATCAGTTGAGCAAATAATTTTATTTCCTAGGTCAGCTTTAGGAAACAAAGTGAAATTCTGGTACACCATTCCGTTGAAATGTGGATCAAAATAGAAGTTCTTTTTTATAAATGGTCTCCAGGCTCCAATACGAAATGAACCCGATTCAACTTGCTTTGAGATATTACGAGCCAGGTACTTTTCTGTTTCTCGGTCCCATTTAATATCAGGCTTAGCTCGCTTACCTGTCTTTAATCTATTTTGATAAGCATTCACCATATATTCGATTTTTTCTCGAAGTCTATCGAGAGAAAAGTCATAAACCCACTCATCACGTTGAGTCGCCACACCGCGAGAAAAAAGTCGAAATACAGCCTCTTCTGATCTTCCTGCTTTTACTTGCTTATCAATCAGGAACAAAAAGTCATCAAAATCGTTGTCCGTTAAATTGACCCAGTTATATCTTTTGTCCGGAGTAATACGCTCAAATAGAATTTGATTAAGAGATGTTTGCTTAAACCATTCTAACTTCTCTTCTTTTGTCTCCTCATCATCCAACGAAAAGTAGAAAATTTTAGCTTGCTTCTTGACTTTCATCTTCTCTCCTTATGCCTCATTGCCCGAGACCTTTACTAGAAAGATAATTGCAACTCCTGTTTGAATACCAAATACGTTATTTTTAGTGCCGGAAATTTTTGGATTATTTCTTACGTCTGATTGAGTATCTACTACGTAAACGTAGTCGAAGCTTCGTCCAACACATTTACGAAATCCATCAAACGTTCTGGAATCTACAAAAGAACGATTTGTAATAAATGCAATAATTCCCTGTTTTCCCAGTCGCTCTGTAGCCCACCGAATGAAGCGCGTGTACATATCGTAAACAACTATTTGATTCTGCGCTGTTCCTTCCTGAACATAGCTATTCTTGATGAGCTTATCAACTTGTTTGTAAGCACGATTAGCGTTGCGATTACTGAAGTCTCCCTGATGAGCATTGTAAGGAGGGTTGCCAATAATTACAGAGATGCTTTTGGTATTTTGCTTAGAGATTCTCAAGGTATTCTTCGCACTCAAAGCGAGCATATCTAGCTGCTGATTATTGAATGTAGAATGCTCTAGCGTATCTACCAAACAGATATTTTCAAATTCTTCATAAACTCCCATCTTTTGTTGATAGGTAAACTCAATATTTAAGTTGGCAATGTAATAGGGCAAAATCGCTAACTCATTGCAATGAATTTCATTTTTATATTTATGCTCCAACTTGTTGGGCGGCAAATACTCAATTAGCTCCGTAATATAAGTGCCCGTCCCCGTACAAGGATCCAGAATTTCCACCCCCGGATCGCTCAACAACTTGCCGAAATGTTTATGGGTTAAATAATCCGCACTTTCGATCATAAAGCGCACAATTTCATTCGGCGTATAAACAATCCCCAACCGGTCCGCCGCCTTCGGGTTATAAGCCTTATAAAAATTCTCGTAAACCGCCTTTAAAAATTTCTGTTTCTCATGGTGATTGGCAATATTTTCCGAACTACGGCGAATCACCGCATAATAATGCTCAATACTTTTCAGAGTGTTTTTTCGCGTCGCCCCTGTAAAAAACGTCCCCAAAATTTCCGAAATTTCCCGCGCAATATTATTTTCCCGGTGGAACTGGGAATCGCGAAAAATATTTGTAAAAATATCCTCCGTCAAAATGTGCTGAATCAACATTTCATGCACATCAAAAATCGAAATCTCAGGATTAATCGATCGCCGACACACTTCCAGAAAACTATTACGCCGTTCTCGAAAGCGATCATTCTCCTTTTCCGCCTTCTTAATCTGTTCCCGCAACGCCTCCAAAATCGCTGGAATATCATCGCGAAACTCCTTAATCGCCGTACGAAAATCCCGCACCTCCGGTCGTTCGTAATCCACAAACGCCGTAATCAACTCATCCAGCGCCTCCGCATCCCCCATGGAAACCCGCAACTTTTCCCGCCCATGCTGAATCAGAACCGCCGTCTGCGAATCCTCAAACAAAATATTTTCACTGGGATACCCCGCCTCAAACTTCTTCTCGATCTCCTGGTCTAAAACGTCAAACTGATCTTTACTCTCCCACCACCCATGCGCTAACTGAAGCGCATCCTTCACCGTCCCATCGGGGTACACGGTCGTGTTGAACTTGGTCTTAAAATCCAGTTCAGGAATCAATAAATAATTGCGCGGGCGACAATACTCGTTCAACAATCGCTCAAACGCATTACGGATGCTCGTTTCTTTCTTCGAGCCCCCATACTGGATAATTTGCGCAACTTCCGTGTGATATCGCGTTACAAGCAATCGAGACATAGGACGCCCTAGCCCAGCAAATCCAGCATTGCACGGGTAAAGTGCCTCCCTTAAAAAACACTTAAACCCTTAACAAAACCCTAACCACTCCCCCTGACGGGGTGACAAGAAGGCTAAAAGGCTTCCTGTATCTTCCTCTTAGCCC
>CALGDE010000164.1 GCA_937883785.1 uncultured cyanobacterium | reverse complement strand
AGGGCTAAGAGGAAGATACAGGAAGCCTTTTAGCCTTCTTGTCACCCCGTCAGCCCTATCGGTTATAAAGCGGCGCTGGTTAATCCGGCGGTGCGATCGCGATTTAGTGCCTCTGGTCCCATTCGCGGCATCTTCTTCGGCAATATGCTGCGACCTTCGGGTGTGCCTATCCCCGTTTCTGCCGGCACGCGCATGTTGGTAGAGGGGGATATTTTGGTGCGGATGCGGGACGCTCAGGCATTGCAGCGGGCTCGCACTGATGATGAAATTTTGGCGGCGCTAGATGCGGTGATTCCCTTTATTGAGGTGCCGGACTTAATTTACTCGGCAGATTCCACCATTAACGCCCAGGCGATCGCCACAGCTAACGCGGGAGCTCGCACTGGCTGGGTCGGCTATCCCGTGTCCATGACCGCCGAAAATTGGCGAAGTTTATCGACGGTTCAAGTGGCAATGCAAACCACCGTTGGGCGGCAATCGCAAACCCGAACAGTGTCTTTAGAAAAAGGGTTAGGAATGAAACCCGCAGCAGTGGTGCGATGGTTGCGGGATGAGTTGCGGCGATCGCGCATTATTCCAAAACGGGGGGATATTTTGTCTCTTGGTACTTTGCTGCCACCGATGCCTGCTCAGCCGGGGATGGCAATTTCTTTGCGGTATTTGGGATTGGGAAGTGGGAATGGGGCGATCATTTTTGGGCGTTTTATGGCAGCGGACGATTAATCCTCTTCTTCGAATAGACGACCGAATAGGGTGCCCCAGATTCCTGCCAGGGTTCCAATTAGTCCGGTCATGACTTCGCTGGGTAGGGAGTCGAGCCATTTAGCGCCGATGTTTTGGGTGGGGAGTTTGGGGTTGAGACCGGCGCTGAGTTTTTCGGCGCGACCAGAGACGAAGAGCTGGAGTCCCGGTGGTTTTTGGGAAATTTGTAGGCGTTCGAGGCGTTGGATGCCGGGGGATGATGGATTGATGCTTAGATATTGGCTGGCTTCGAGGGTTAGGGTTTTGTCTTTAAGGCGGGCGGTGCCTTTGGTAATGGTGGATTGGCGGTAGCTGTCGGCGACGTTACGTCCGCGCTTAACCTGGCGCTGGAAGTTAGTTGCTGTGACGTTGAGGTTGCCGCTAAAGAAGTCAGATACGGATTTTTCGATATCGAGTTCGAGTCCTATGGGGCTTCGTTTTTCCGAGGTTAACTCCAGGACAATTTCGCTGTTGCTGACGGGGGTGTAGATGAGTTGAGGAGTTTTAAGGTCGGGGAGTTCTGCGATCGCCACCTCTGTCCCGTTGATTTGGATCGGTTTTGTACCGGGGAAGAATCGCAGTTGACAGGTTTTGTTGGCTTGGGACTGGCAGTTCCGGAGTTTGAAGCTCAAGCTTGCTGGTTTGGGTTTGGCGAGCGGTTGATAGGTCAGGCTTTTGATTTGGGTTTGGGGCAGCAGCGTTAAGCTTTGGAAGTTGAATGATCGCCCCTCGGTGGCTTTGATTTCTAGTTGGCTTTCTGGCTTGGGTAAGGACAGCGTTAGGGATGCGTCGGCTCCCAGTTTTGCCAGTTGTTCTTGTTGGGCTGGGTCAGAACTTCGGAAGGTTCCTTGCAGAGCGATCACCTCGGAATATTGACCTGCGATCGCCAGACGGGAGCTATTGAAGGCGTGTAAAAAGGTGCGCTCATTAAAACCAGCGTAGTCGAAACTGAATTCGTTGACAGTGAGGGTGGCATCGAAGGAGAATTCGCCGGGGATTATATATTTAGCGGCAGAGACTGCCAAGATTCCAGCGGTTGTTAGGGCAAACCATACGCGCTCACCGGGTTTTAGTTTGCTCCATTTGATTCGCCATTTAGGTTGCCACTTTATCCGCCTGAGGCTCTGGGATTGGTTGGTGGACTGTTGAGGTTGGGGCATGGAAAGTTAGCGCAACCAGTCAGGATTATGGCGAAATTTGAATTGCACTGGGTCACCATCGGCTGGAGTCAAGGACAGAGTATAGACATCGGCAGGGTACTTGCGTTCGGGTGTCCACTTGAAGGTGATTATGTTCAAAGAAATATTGGGATTGCCAGGCTCACTGTAAATGACCTTGTCATTAAGTTGAACAGCATAGGTCTTCAGCTCTAGAGGGCTATTGAAACGTATCTGAAAATAGTAAGTTTCATCTGCCGCGTCATCCAATATGACGGGCAGGTAAAACACTTGTCCATTTTCCACCTGTTCAGCGCGAGCATTGAAGTCCTGAGCATCAACATTCGCTTCAGAAAGCCACCGAGTTGGCTGCTCAAAAGCGAACCCCTCTGACGTAAACCCTTTCGTGAACCTATTGATTAAATACCCTTGGTTAGGAAACTCAATCTCCAGGCGATCAGTCGGCTTTAAATCGTAAATTTGGATTTTAAGAGCTTCTAAATCCCAAGCTTCGGGAGGTCTACCCAAATGAAGAGACTTAATTTGAGCACTCTTAGGAGAGCTGATTGGCTCGTTGAATATCCCTTCACACCGATTCCCATCACGTCTTTGATAGGCAATTAAGGAATCAACTGATTCTGGACATCCTTTTGGCAAGCTTCCAGTAGTAACGATGTCACTCGACAACCTACAGCTACACAAAGCCGCAAGAGATACCATAGTAAAACTGCACAACACGCCGAGCTTATTCATTCCAATTGACAAATACTATTGGTCAGAACTTAACCTTTCTATGTTCGAATATCAGCATCAGTCTTTAAAAGACTTTGGGATTCTCTCGCCTTACTAAATCTAAAGTGGAAAAATCAATATCCCCATCTGTACAATTGAGACCTAATAAGATGGCTGGAATAGGCGCGACCACCACCACTTCCTTGGCGGTCAAAAACCATACCTATGACGCGTGTACCATCCCTATCATCCACAATAGGGGAACCTGAATCTCCCGGCGACAATTTCATCATGATTCGGAAAGTGTTTTCATCGAGACCAAAGATCTTTCCTCTTTTTTGACTCGATTCTGGCTCCGAATGCCCCATAATTGCTAACTCTTCGTTAGAGGGGAAAGGTTCACGGCTTAGGAAAAGAGCTTGAACTTGAGAAGGTAGATCATGAACCCTCAACACTGCTAAATCGATCAAAGCATCGTCACTGATGTTTTCAACCTCAGCTTTGTAAACTTTGTTCGGAAGATTAGAGTTTTGCCTCGGAGAAATAACCTCTATCAAAGCTGCCTCTAAGTGACGGCTATTTCTAATAACATGCGCACAGGTTACTAATAACGTCGAATTGCTATCTCTTGTGAGGATCCAAGTTGTGCCTATCTCTTCACTCCCATCTCCAAATTTCACTTTGACCATGAATACAGACTTAGATGGGAGCTCCACTGATTTTCCCTGATCATCCTGTATCTGATCTGAACTCCCACTCCCAGAAAAGTCTACGCCTCCAGCTATGTTTAATCTCTGGGAACTGCCATCAGCGTGAATCCCAATGAAAGCTCCGAGGAATTCTAATGTTGCTTCAATCCAAGACTTGTCTTCTTCAGCCCCCAGTACTTTGCTCTCAAACCTTAGCTGGGGTGCGAAACCTGGATCCTGAAAAATATCTAACTCCACAGAAGCTTTGAGTCTTTGCGGATCGTAATTGAACTCTACACTGCCGGAATCTGATCGAGATACGCCTTGTTTCTTCTCCAACAAAGAGATTTGGTGGTTTTGACTGATAGGGGGACGTGATTCAGACGCAGAGGTCTTGGTCGCAAAGCCAACACTCCCTTCTGACGGCTTGGCATACCATCGAATCTTGCTTTTTCTGGTTGCCAGAGTCTGGATAGCATTGCCCGCTACATTAAGCATGAGCTCGGAGATGGATTCCCAACCATCTTTCTGCGCCTTAGCCAGTATGTAATTACGCAGAACTGTGACACTTCGAGAATCCTGGACAAAAGCTTCATCAAGCTTTTCTAAGCCTTCGGCAAGTTGTCCATTTTGTACTAATGCAATGCCCAAATTATTTTTAGAACATACATTGTCCGAATTTAGGGCCAGCGAGTCTTCATAGTGTTTGATCGCTACATCTAAATTCCCTTGAAAGTGGATCGTTGTTCCTAATGCCATTAAAAATGAAGAGCTATTTTTGTGCTCAGAAGATGCCTTGGCAAAAGTCATCTGAGCATCTTCTATTTCACCTCCTCGAAAGAGGGTCCATCCCGAACCCCATTCCTCTGACTGAGGGACATCGTTACTACACTCTTCAGTTAGGAGCTGAGGCTCGCCAGCATAATCTGAAATCGTCTCTGTAGTGGGTATAAAGCCGCAACTCGACAAGCCGATAATAGGAACTATGGGCAAAAATTTTCTCATTGGTTTGGAGACTGATCGCATCCAATTTTAGCCTAATTTTAGGTTGCAGACTTTAAGAAACATCTGTCTCCTGCTTTTCCAAACAAGCACTGTGCATGTGGGGAAATTATCGATAAATCGAGCCGTCGGGCATCGTTGCACAGAATAAATTGGCTCCCATCAAATTGGCGCTGCTCATTTCTGCGCGGTTCATTAGAACTTTCGTCAAGTTGGAATCTTTAAGGACCGTTCTGGTTAAAAATGCGTCGATTAAATCCGCCTGGGATAAGTTAATGCCTGTTAGATCTGCGCGGCTTAAATCAGCTCTTGTTAAACGTCCATAGGACCAATCTGCTTTCCTTGCAGTGGCCTCCATAAGCTTCGCTTCCGACATCAGAATCATCTGGCCAAATGAGCCGTTTAGGTTGGCGCGGGTTAGCTGCGATCGCTCCAACCGCGCTGCCGTCAAATCTGCCTTTACCAACACCGCCTGAGTCAGATTTCCCTCCGTTAGAATCGCTTTATTAAGCCGGGCTCCACTTAAATCTGCCTCAGTTAGGTTAGCGCCAAATAAACAGCACTCCGACAGATTCGCGCCGGTTAAATTGGCTCGAGTTAAGTCAGCGCCTGTCAAATCAGCGCCCTGAAAGTCGGCAAAGCTAAAATCAGCGCCGCGAAAATTTGCCCCTTGATAAACCCGCTTTTCTTCGCGGAAGTTGGCTCCCCGTAAACAGGCGCCCCGCCCGATGCTGCCGCTTAAATTAACGTTGCGAATATCTGCCTCAATCAAATTGGCGTCGGTCAACGTTGCCAGCGCCAGATTGGCATTTCGTAAGTCTGCCCCTTCTAGCCGTGCTCCGTGGAGATCAGCATCGCTTAAATTCGCAGAACTCAAGTTGGCGCGATCTAAATTGGCACCGCTGAGCTTAATATGCTCCAGGTTGGCTCCCCGAAAAATCGCGCGGTTCAGGTACGCCAGGATTAAATTACCCTTGCTAAGGTCCGCCCCGGTGAGATTAATCTCCACCAGGTCAGCGCGAATCAGCTTCAGCCCGCCCAAATTAACGCCGCTGAAGTCGCGATCGCCGGACTGATAGCGCTGTAAAAACTCCTTTGCGTCCATTCCTATTTTTGCCCTGCTCTTCGCACCGCCGAATTTTCCTTCCCCTCAATTTAAATTGAAGTCCGGGTGAACGCATCATCCATCACGAACATCGACTCTTCACTATCGTCCAGTTCTAACTCATTTGGATTAAGTCGCACCTTCGGTTCTGCCACATCAAAGGTTTTAAAGTCAGGCACATGCCCCGTCGCCCCAAAGGCTTCCAGCTCCAGCCGCTGCCCCATGGCGCCACCGTCCTCCGCACCATATACCAGGCGGTCCAACACCCGCAGCATTCCCTGAGCTGTTTGGGCATAGTCATCCGCCTCGGGAAATCGGCTAACGGTTTTATGCACTCGCTCCTCTAGGAGGGGCAAGTTGGAGCAAGCTTCACACAGACGATACAGCAGACGATCTAACAGCTCCGACTTAATGGACGCCCAGGTATAGGCGTTGAAATTATTTTGTGGCTCCAACGTGAAAAATATCAGTACCTTAACCCGCATTGGGTTCGTGGCTCGCATCACCTCTGTACGCACTTCAAACCAATCATAGTTGCGTAGATTGCGTTGAATATTTGAGGGGGATTTCTGGACAGCGCTGGCGGCTAGATCTGCGCTGGGAGGCGCCTGGAACGAAAGCTGGGTGCGTTCACCGTTGGCGGGGGAGTTGGGGTGAGATAGCTTGCTTAAGCTGGGAGGAGAAGCCGCTGGGTATTTGGACGTGTCGGAGTAATACAGGCGGGTAAATTTATTGATTAAAGCGGTGGCGATCGCATCGTAAACCATGGGCTTATTGAGGTACGCTGCCGCCTGACGAAGACGTTTCTCAACAATCTCCATTTTTGGCGACAGCCCTCGCAGCCGATGAATCAGGCGTGATGTATCCAGCAGGGTGATTTTGTTGTTGTCACTTTCCCAGTGTCCCGTACAGCTTAAAAGCAGCAATTTTTTGATCCGTATGATTTGTGGATCCTGCTCAAGTTCTTGAACAATTTCTGTTAAAACTGCCGCTTGATTGCTCATGGCTTTTAAAGTTGGGAAACGACTGGTAGTTGATAGTTAAAAGGACGTTGACTGAGGTCAGTGGCTGAATAAGTAAGCTAAATAAAACTGAATAAATAAGCGAAAAAGGAGTGAATTAGGCTTGAGTGAGCAAAATTTTTAAAACTATTGAGGCTCGTTTACTTGCCCTCTCGTGTACTTGCACTTCGGGTAGATGTACCAAATGCAGCTGTGCACTCAGTGAGCCGTGAGCAGGGATTAACCCGTGGGCGTTAAAAATCAGAGGATGTTAAAAGGTAGGAGCTAAGGAAGAACTTAAAGAAAGTCCCCAAGGGAAGGTAAATGCTCGTTCGATTACTTTTCCTCGGAAAGAGCCCATTTTTAGATGGCCCTTCGAAACCGGTTTTAATATCCGATCTCGTTTGTGTTTCTCAAATTTCCCGCGTTTTTCGGCATTCTCTCTGTTTTTACCCCCTTGTGGACTTCCCTGATTTGCGGTTTTCTCTATACCTAAGGTGACGCAATCGGAGGCGGGTCAACATTGCCTTAAGGTCGGTCTAATAATTGGAACCCGGAACCGAAGACCTAAAGACGGTCTTGGCTAAGTAGATTGCAGTCAAATCAGGTTAGATACGTAGCGACCCTGTCAGTAGAAATACAAGCCTGGAGTAGATGCTTCCGGATGTTTCTAGCCCTTATGGCGTTTCGGGTTTCAAGACTTTATTCCGCTTTGATTCTTTTAGGGAGTTTATGGCGAGAGTAAATAAAACTACAACGGTTTAAAAAGCGGCACAGAAAAACGCCCCAGCTTTACCTTTTTATTCCTCTTATATTTCCCAATGATCATCCATCAAATTTGAAGTCTGATTCAACAGAAGCCAGCCTAGAAGACCCACGATAAAAAGCTAATCCGAGTATGGCATGACTCCTTCAAATCCCGTTGGAGAGACAGAGAAGCATGTGCTCGAATTCGGAGGCACTCCCCATTAGAACTCAATCATCTTCAACTTCAACGAGACGCTTTTGGCCGGAGCACAATCCCTGGTGGGTTTCTCGCACAACCTCAAACCCTCAATGGGCTTAGAGGCTGGCAGTGGGCTTAGGGGCTGACATCATTAAAAATGCGAGGTCTTTGGCTTCCAGGAAGAACGCAGTCCCGGTTCCTTGCGCTGTGGAGGGCGCGTAATCCCCACCGCGTCAAACTGATATCTAAGCAATGACACCCTTAGACCCTGTGAAGAGTCAATAACGCGCCTTGAGAGTCCCTGTGATTAGGAAGATGAAAGTGGATTTTTTGATACTCTAACTGAAAGGGCTTCTGGGCAAAGTGCTGGAGACGTCAGGCACACCAGCTCCATAACTGTTACATTAAGTAACCCAGGTAATTAGAGTTCGACGATCACGAATTTGCTAAGGCAATTTCGTTTAGAAAGTCGTCACACCAGAGGTTTTGGGGCAGTGGTCGGTTAGCACACGGCTTCGAAAACAAATTTCTCGCCTCCACCGTTTAGTTTCCTGGATAGATTCTGGACAAAGATTTCCTGCGACACTTGTTCACAAAAGCTCCAGCCACTAGATCGTTTACTAGTACTGTTCCTTAATTTAAGGTCTTTTTCTCGCCACCTCCATGAATATTTTTGCCGACCTTCTGCCTCCCAAATCTGCAGTTAAGCCGTCTAACAAGAAGACTCAGGCTGGACCGACGATTCAAAAACAGCGACGCGGTATTGAAATTAAGTCGAAGCGCGAAATTGAGATTATGCGTCAGGCTTCGGTGATCGTGGCGACGACGCTGAAGGAAATTATGGAGATCACGGAGCCGGGGATGACCACGGCGGATCTGGATGCTTACGCTGAGAAGCGGATTCGAGAAATGGGAGCGGTGCCCAGCTTTAAGGGGTACTGTGGATTCCCCGCCAGCATTTGCTCCAGCATTAACCATGAGGTGGTGCACGGTATTCCCAATAAGAAGAAGGTGATTCGTGAAGGGGATGTGCTGAAGGTGGACACGGGGGCGTTTTTTAATGGCTTCCATGGCGACTCTTGCGTAACGATTCTGGTGGGAGAGGTCAGTGATGAAGCGAAGCGCCTTTCCCAGGTGGCGGAAGAGTCTTTGTTTGCTGGGATTAATCAGGTGAAGGCAGGGGCAACCCTTTTGGATTTGGCGATCGCCATTGAAAAGGTGGCAAAATCGGCAGGCTACGCCATTGTGGAAGACTTCACTGGGCATGGCGTAGGGCGAAACCTACACGAGGAGCCGGCGGTGTTTAACTATCGCACCCGGTCTATTCCCAAGGTGAAGCTGCGGGCAGGGATGACTTTGGCGATTGAGCCGATTTTGAACGCTGGGAAGAAGACGACCAAGATTTTGGGTGATCGCTGGACGGCGGTGACCACAG
Organism: uncultured cyanobacterium; assembly: GCA_937883785.1. Taxonomy (GTDB): domain Bacteria; phylum Cyanobacteriota; class Cyanobacteriia; order CACIAM-69d; family CACIAM-69d; genus CALGDE01. Next base: position 8,322 of record CALGDE010000164.1, on the reverse strand, counting down.
ACCGGTCCCTGTCGGCCCAGTGGGAGCACACCGTGCTGGTGACCAAGGACGGCTACGAGATTTTGACCGACCGCACCAAGGTTTAGGATGCGATTTGGGAGAAGGGTGGCAGGTCAATGGGATGAACAAATCCATTAATCGTATTCGGGAGTGGAGCACTTTCTGGTTGCTGGGGCTACTGTTGGTCGCCCTGGGAGTCTGGGCGTGGCTGGGCTCCCCTTCCAGTGCCCAGGCTGAGTTTTGCCGCACCCAGGGGGGGCAGGAAATTTGCCTGATGGATATTAAGCGCAGTGCGAAGCGATTTTGGGAATATCGGGCTATTGTTCGCGTTGATGGTAAGACCCGCCCCTGGGAGCTGTACAACTGTCGCGATCGCGTTCGAGTAGACGCCGACAACTGGCCATTGCCCTTTGAGAAAAATGGGGCGGGCACCTTGATTTGCAACACCTTGTATCATCGCGACCCGACGCCGTCCCAGTTAGGGTCTGGCTAGGGACTGTCATCATTTAAGTCTCAAGGCTTCAGCTGTAAGGGTTTCAGCTCCCAGTATTTTTCGCTTTAAAAGGGCGTTTACTTCCCATTACGTAAGGCTTCTGGCGCTCAATTGATGACACGCCCTGGGCGCGTTCCGTTAATCTTTGCCGATTTTTACTAACCCCTTAGAAACTAAATCCCCCAGGCTATAACGATGGGAGACAGGTGGGTGCATCACCAACGCCGTCCACCTAGATGCTTGGGATTTATTAGAAATTTATAGGGATTTAGGAAAAAGGGCTTAGTTATGGAACGTTCGATCCAGTTGTTTGGAGACGGCAAGGTTTATGAAATGGCGGACGGGGAGGCGGTTGGCGTTGTTGATACGGAAGGCTCCATTGACAAGCTGATTGAGGCGCTGCAAATGATGCCAGGCGATCGCTTCACCGTAGCCGCTTCCGACGCCGAAGCACCTTTTGTACAGAGCACTCGGGCCATTCCTCGCCAAATTAACGCTGAGGGATTGCGGTTGGTGAAAACCTATGAGGGGCTGTATCTCAAGTCCTATCAAGATGCGGTGGGGGTGTGGACCATTGGCTATGGCTGCACCGAGGGTATCGGTCCTGGAATGACCATTACCAAGCAAGAAGCGGAGGACATGCTGCGTCGGGAGCTGAGCAAGTTTGAGGCGGCCGTGGCAAAGTTCGTCAGCGTGGAGATTAACGACGATCAGTACAGTGCCCTAGTGGCGTTTAGCTATAACGTCGGTGCCTATGCACTGAAGAAATCTACGATGTTGCGCAAGCTGAACGGTGGCGATTACGCAGGCGCATCAAACGAGTTTCCTCGATGGGATAAAGCAGGCGGGCGATCGCTGCTAGGGCTTTCTCGGCGGCGACGGTCTGAGCGGGCGCTGTTTCTTGGTCAGTCCTGGGAAGGATTTCTAAATTGGCGACCGGGAGATGAGACCTCCAGCAGCACCAACAGCACCAGCGACGATAGCCGGCTGTTGCGATTGCAGAGTCCCTATATGCGTGGCGATGATGTGCGTGCCCTGCAAAATGCTTTAGTAAAAGTAGGGATTGACGTGGATGTGGATGGCATTTTTGGACGCGGCTCCGATAAGGGCGTTAAGGCATTTCAAGCCCAGAAGGGATTAGGCGCAGACGGCATTGTGGGCGCCAATACCCGTAAAGCTTTGGGACTTTAGGTTGACCTAAGCCCCTGGGGCAATGATGCCCTCACCGAACCCCTCCTCTTTAGGGAGAGGGGCTTTAGCGACTTGTTGTTGTTGCTGATTTACCGATTCAGACGCCACCTTTTCTGGCTTTGCTTTTGTCTTCTTTGGCGTAAAGCAGCGAAACAAGGCAGGCGGGAGATGGACATAAGCGCCGTTGAAAATAACCGTCGCTCTGCCGTTTAACTATTGAAACTCTTTATAAGCCCATGACTCGCAAAATTTATCCCCTGCTGGTGGCTTTGGATTTATACGACCCGTCGTCGCGGGTGCCATCCCTCAGCGGTTGTGTCACCGATATTGAGTCCATTGAGCTGTACTTGCGGGAGCAGGTGGCCGGCGACGATTGGGAATTGGTGGAGCCTCGAGTTCTAAAGAACGAGCAGGCCACTCGAGATGGGGTGATTGCAGGGTTTCAAGAGTTTCTGGGGCAGGCGACGGAAAATGATGTGGCTCTGTTTTACTATGCCGGGCATGGTGCCCAAGAGCGGGCTCCTGAGGAATTTCTGCCCCTGGAGCCGGACGGAATGAACGAAACCCTGGTGTGCTACGACAGCCGCACGACCACGGGACGGGACCTGGCTGACAAAGAGCTGCGATATTTAATTGCCCAGGTGGCGCAGAAAAATCCCCATATTTTGGTGTTGATGGATTGCTGCCATTCTGGTGGCGGCACTCGGGACGTGGCGGAAGGGACGCGCCAGGGACCGGCGGACGATCGCGTGCGCCCCTTGAGTAGCTATCTCTTTGCCCAGGATCTGGCGTTTCTTCAGGATTTGAACAGTGAGGGGAATTTGCCAGAGGGGCGCCATGTGGTGCTGTCCGCCTGTCGCGATTATCAGCTGGCGAAAGAATGCCGGGGCGAGGATGGTAAGGCTCACGGGGCGTTTTCTTACTATTTGCTGGAGACGTTGCAGCGGTCCCAGGGCAAGATGTCCTACCGGGAGCTGATTCGTAACCTCAACGCCTTGGTAAGCAGTAAGCAGCGGGACCAGTCGCCTTTGATTTATGCCACCAACGGAGAGGACCTGAGCCTGTCGTTTTTAGGCGGCGCGGCGTCTTCGGAGGTGTCTGATGGGTTTACGTTGACCTATAGCGATCGCGATCGCACCTGGTTTATCGATGGCGGCGCGGTGCACGGGGTACCGAAACCGTCGGGGGATCAGACGACGATGCTGGCGGTGATGCCGGTGGATGTGCCGGCGGAAGAGTCGCGATCCCTATCCCATGCGGTGGCGCGGCTGAAGGTGATCCGGGTGATGGGTAATCGCAGTCAGGTGGAGATCACTGAGGGGGAAGACAAGCTTTATAAAAGGGCTAGTTATCGGGCGATCGTCACCAGCACGCCCCTGCGCCCATTGATGGTGTTCTTCAAGGCAGACGAAGGGGAAGAGGCAGGCATTGAGCTGGCTCGCTCCACCTTCGCCACGTCCGGTCCGGCGGGGCAGCCGTCCCTGCAATTGAAGGAGGCAGAGCAGGCCTTTGGGGCGGATGTGACATTGCTGTGTCGCGATGGGCAGTTTTGGTTTGTCAATCCTGTGGATGATTTGCCGGTGGTGGGACCGGTGCCCCACACGGCTCAGGATAGCTATTCCCAGAAGGCGGCGGAACAGGCGATCGCCCGTCTGGAGCATATGGCGCGGTGGCAAACGGTGCTAGATCTTGCCGCCCCCGCCCGCAGCCAAATCCGCCCCGGCGACATTACCTTTGAAGTCCTGAAAGTCAGTGTCGATGGTGCTTTACAGCCACCGCTTGATGTTGGCTCCGGGGAAGTGTCCTTGCCCTACGAGTTGGATCGGGGAATATTGGTCAGCCCTGATATTGTGATTCGGCTGACCAATAACAGTCGCGCCTCGGTCTATTGCGACGTGCTGAGTTTGGACAGCGACTATTCCATTAACCGGTCGTTTTTCCTGCGGGAGCGAGAGTCAAACCGAGCCATCCGTATCGGACCAGGAGAATCCTTTGAAGATGATGTTTCCTTAGAGATCGATGAGGAAAAGATGGCGGCGGGCATCACCGTAGTCCGGGATGTTTTCAAGGTGATTATCAGCACCACTGATTTTGACGCCAGCTTGATGGTGCAAGATGGCTTGGATTTGCCGCCGCCGCCCACCCGCAATATTTCCGTCGAGGCAGGCACTTTGGATTTGATGATGGGGGGCGTTGGTACCCGGAAAGTGGTGCCCAGTAAGCGGCGGGCTGATGATTGGGTCACGATGCAAGTGGCTGTGGAGGTGGTGCGCCCTCAAGAGTCGATGGCGATCGGTGATGGGCGTACCGTGGAACTGCTGGAAGATCAGGTGACCGTGGAGCCCCATGGCTCCCTTAGGGCGGAGGCTAGCCTGACTAGCGCTGCCGTGGTGTCTCGGGATGTGGACGCGGGACCAACGATGCCCGCCATGTTGCAAATGGACCAATCGGTGGTGGGGGCGTTTCAGTTTTCTAGCACCCGCGGCAGTGATCCTGGTTTAAGCGTGCTGGAGATTTCCTCCTGTCCCAATCCTGATGCCGTCACTTCCGAAGATCCCCTAAAGTTGCGGGTCAATTCTTCCATTGCGGATAACGAAAAAGTATTGGCGCTGGGTAAGGAGGGGGATCTGTTTGTTCCGGTGGGGTATGGCAAATGTACGGGAGATGGCTGCACGGAAATTTCTATCGAAAAGCTTCCGGAGCCCCAGATCAGTAGCCGTAGCCTAACGGGATCGATGAAGATTTTCTTCCATAAGCTGGTGAGCGATCGCCTGGTGGGCAGCTTCGATGCGTACCCCCAGCTGGCGTCAGTGACGCTCGGTGATGGCCCCGATGCTAAGCCTAACTACAACATTGACGTGCCCCATGTAAAAGCTAGGGTGGCCGCCGCCAGCAATATTGTGATGTATATCCACGGCATCATTGGCGACACCGCCAGTATGGTGGGCAGCATCTGGGATGTGGGGCTGGTGGGCGACGGTGGCTATGACCTGGTATTAGCCTTCGACTACGAAAATCTTAATACCCCCATTGAAGGCAACGCCAAAAAGCTGCGGGAACGTCTGGAGGCGGTGGGGCTCGGCGCCGGTCACAGCAAAAATTTCCATATCATTGCTCACTCCATGGGGGGATTAGTGTCCCGCTGGTTTATTGAGCAGGAGGGGGGCAAAGATATGGTGCAGCACCTGAGTATGTTCGGCACTCCCAATGGGGGCTCTCCCTGGTCTGCAGTGCAGGATTGGGCATTTACCTCGCTGACCTTTGGGCTCAATAGCCTGTCGACGATGTTTTGGCCGGCGGGCACCGTGGCTCAGTTGCTAGACGCTTTCGACGATAGCGTGGTCAGTTTGGATCAAATGAACGTGAAGTCGGACTTTATTGCAGCGATCGCGGAAACCCCTGACCCGGGCATCCCCTACACCATTATTGCCGGCGATCGCTCCCTGTCCCCCCAGGCGAAGGACGCGGACGGGAAACTGTCCCCCAAGCTTATGGGCACCCTCACCAAATTCCTGGGCAAAACCATCGACACGGTGGTGGACACGGTGTTTATTAAGCAGCCCAATGATATTGCAGTGACCTTGGAAAGCATCAAGCGGGTGGATTCATCGCGATCGCCCCAGCCCAAAATCCTGCCGGACTCCGCCTGCGATCACCTTACCTATTTCGCCTCAGAGCCAGGGCTGGAGTGCTTGAAAGCTGCGCAAACGGCGGCATTGGCAGGTGATGGCGTAGAGGTCTCTGATGTTGTTAACCTTGACGCCGCCGATCAATCCCCCAGTACCGGTGAAACTAGCCGAGGCCTTGGGGAGATGCCAGCAGCACCTGCCCCGGTAGCGTTAGGGGCACCGGATCCAGCGCCACCGGAGCCATCGGATTCAGGTCCGTCAGCGGATACGGATGATTCCAGCCCGGCGGCGATGATCTTTTTTGGCACCGTTGTTGCCGTTACCGTCGGTATCGTTATTGCGGTGGTTATTGGTCTAAGCTGGCGATCGCCCGAGCCCGTCCCAGAAAATACCCCAGAAAATGCCCCATCGGAGGAATCCTCCCTCTTGTTACCGCCTGCTGGTTAAAAACCCTTCAAAAATATTCGCCTTTATCAATATTTGATAGGGTGTTTTAAAGCCTAAGACTTTGGTGTAACTGTTCACCAAGGCGGGCTAGTTGAAGGGCTTGGGGGATAGAGGCGATGGGCTTTGCTGAAGAGTTTGGATTGCTGTTGCGGGCACGATATCCGCTAATTTATGTGCCCACGGCGGAGGAGGAGCGCCTGGAAAAGGTGGTGACCCAACTGGCAAAGGACCAGGGCAACCGCGCCGTTTACGTGTGGGATTTTGTGGATGGCTACCAGGGCACTGCTAATGACGACGGAGTTGGGCGGCGCAATCCCCTACAGGCACTGGAACTTGTGGAGAAGCTGCCGGAAACGGCTCCCGCGATTTTTATCATGCGCGATTTCCAGCGGTTTGTGGACGATATTGCCGTATCTCGCAAGCTGCGAAACCTGGCCCGCCGCCTAAAATCCCAGCCCAAAAATATCGTAATCGTAGCTCCTCAGCTCACCATTCCCGACGATTTGCGGGAGGTGCTGACGGTGGCAGAATTTCCTTTGCCCAGTCGGCAAGAGGTGCGCGAAGAAATTCAGCGGCTGGGCATGGGCATGGGGGTTAGCCTTGGGGATCAGGCTCTGGATGAGCTGGCTCGCACTAGTCAGGGGTTATCCATTGAGCGGCTGCGTCGGGTTTTGGGACGGGCGGTTGCCGCGAAGGGTAGCCTAGACCAGGCGTCGGCGGAATTGATTTTGGACGAAAAGCGCCAGTCCATTCGTCAAACCCAAATCCTGGATTTTTACCCAGCTAAGGAACAAATTTCCGATATCGGCGGGCTGGACAACTTAAAAGAATGGCTGCTGCGACGCGGGGGGGCATTTTCTGAAAAGGCACGGCAGTATGGACTACCTCATCCCAAGGGGTTGCTGCTGGTGGGAATTCAGGGCACCGGTAAATCCTTGACCGCTAAGGCGATCGCCCACCACTGGCATTTACCGTTGCTGCGTCTGGATGTGGGTCGGCTCTTTGGCGGTCTGGTGGGGGAATCGGAATCCCGCACCCGCCAAACTATTCAGCTGGCGGAGGCGCTGGCGCCCTGCGTGCTGTGGATTGATGAAATCGACAAGGCTTTCGCCGGTCTGGGGGGCAAAGGGGACGCTGGTACCTCGTCGCGGGTATTTGGGACGTTTATTACCTGGATGGCAGAGAAAAGCACCCCGGTGTTTGTGGTGGCTACGGCGAACGATATTCAGAGCTTGCCGCCGGAGCTGTTGCGGAAAGGGCGCTTTGACGAAATTTTCTTTGTGGGGTTGCCCAACCGGTCGGAGCGGCGATCAATTTTTGAGGTGCATCTAAATCGTCTGCGCCCCCACGGCGTGCGCAACTATGATTTGGATCGGTTGGCTTACGAGTCCCCTGACTTTTCCGGGGCGGAAATTGAGCAGTGTTTAATTGAAGCGATGCACCTGGGCTTTAGCGAAGGGCGCGACTTTGTGACGGACGATATCGTAATTGCCATTAGCCAAATTGTGCCGCTGGCCCGTACGGCGAAGGAGCAAATTCAGGTGCTGCAAGATTGGGCGGCGGCGGGCAAGGCTCGGCTAGCTTCTCGCCAAAGTAGCTTGAGCGATCGCATTCAGCAGATCCAAGGCGCGGATGATTAGGGCGCTGGACTAACCGAAGCAAAAAACTTAGGAAAAAATCGGCAGAAAAATTACTGAATACGAGACTGATTGGGTTAGACCGATTAGCATAGATTTACTCAACCCACCATTGGCGTGGGCTAAATTGGGCATCAATCCAATCCTGGGCAATCTTTAAACGTGAAACAGGTATTGGACCGCTTTTGAAACTCTCTCAGGGAACCGATCCATGACATTTCTGGCGCGGGTATTTGGCTGGCTATTAAGTTTGGCGATGGGCTGGGCGATCGCCGGTATTTTGCTCCTAAGCGGCGCGACGATTATGGCGCGATATATCGTGGCGCAAATCGCTACCCTGCCGGAAAAACCCGCCTACGCCAACGAGGATTTAACCCCCGATACGGCGATCGCCCAGCTTCCCGCTGGATCACGCACCTTGCCCGTACGCACCGCCCCCCAGCCCAGTCCAGCCCCTCAAAACCAAACGCCCCAAAATCAAGCTCCCCAAAATCAAATCCCACCCACTCAACCGACCGCCCAGCTAGCCTCCGCCACCACCCCTCCAGCACAACCGGTATTACCGGAAGGGGCCTATCAAGCACGGGTCACTTACCCCCGTGGATTGGTCGTGCGCTCAGCACCCAGCCGTCGAGGCGATCGCGTAACCGGCGTGTACAAGCAGCAAACGGTAGTCATTCTGGGCAGCAGCGAAGACGGGCAGTGGCAGCGGGTGCAGCTAACCACCGGTCAGGAAGGCTGGGTTATCGGCGGCTACACCGTGCCTTTGGATGAAGCTATTGATGGAACGGCGATCGCCCGCTAATTCTCCGGCTAATTTTTACTATCTTCCCACTAGCCTTAGGCTATATTTTTGCAAAAATCTAAGCCCACCTATAGCGGCGACGGAGTGACTTAGGACAACAGTCTAAGACTTTGAGCAATG
>CALGDE010000163.1 GCA_937883785.1 uncultured cyanobacterium | reverse complement strand
TCGTAATTACAGATTAACCTCCGTTAGCTTTCTTACTTTTCAGACGTCCTCTTAGGTGCGAAAAAATCACCCATAAAATTATCCTTGGCTATGGGTTAACCTTGGGCATCGCCATTGTGGGCACCGCTGCGGGCATTGCGGTGGGATCTGGTGTGGAAGAGGAAGCCGCCCAAAATCGCGATATTGCTGCTGGGAAAGCCGAATGGATTTTTCGTTTGTCTAACAGAATTTCGCCCCTGGCAACACTGCATTCAGGGCACTTGCTAGAAATCGTGGACCAATCGGAGCGGTTTCACGATGAAGTGACAGCATCAGTCGATAGTATTTCTGATTTGCGATCTTCCATTCGTGAATTTGAGGCTTTTATTCAGATACACCCTGCTTCGCCGGGATCTAATGAGGCTGTTTTAGCCATCCGCTCCCTGCGACTATTTGCGGACGACTATGAGCTATGGCTAGAAACCACTGCTCAGCGATCGCTGCACTCCTCGCCCCTGAGGCAAATAGCCAACAGCCCAGACACATCTCTGACGTCCCAGCTACACCGGGACCAGCTGGTGCTGTTGCAAAATGAGTTGGATGCGCCCCAGTCGCGGAATTTACAGACTCGCCTACCAGTCGCGGAATTTACAGACTCGCCTAAGGGAGCTGTCGGAGCAGCTGTCTTTTTTGGGAGAGGAGGCAGCCACCCACGAGAAGCAGGCATTAGCTGGTTTTTTGGCGGCGCGTGATTTTCGAACCCTCATGATGATGGTGGGGCTTTTGGGATCAACAGCGGTGGCCATTGTGCTGGCAGTTTCCATTAGTCGAGCGATCGCCCACCCCATCCAACAATTAACGGCTCAAACTGATCTGATCACCCGCAAGAAAAACTTCGACCTAAAGGTATCGGTGGAAACCAAGGATGAAACCGCCCAACTGGCCATGTCCATTGGGCAGCTGGTGAAATGGGCCGGAGAATATACCGACGAGCTGGAGCTGGCCCAAAGAACCTTGGAGCAGCGGGTGCAGGATCGGACAAAACAGCTTGAGGCTGCCCAGACAACGGTTATTCAAAGTGCAAAGATGTCGAGTCTGGGGCAAGTGGTGGCTGGGGTTGCCCACGAAATCAACAATCCAGTGGGCTTCATTTACAGCAATATTCAGCACACCAGAGAGTATATGGACGACTTGCTGGAGGCAGTGGATATTTATCGTCGTGCCTGTCCCCCCCAGGCAATATCTCAAACTGACTTGGGACGAATAGAAGAGTTGGAATTGCCGTTTCTAAAGGAGGATTCCGCCAAGTTATTGCGGTCGATGGAAGCTGGAGCAAACCGAATTAAAGATATTGTTCTGTCCCTACGCACGTTTTCCCGACTGGATGAAGCAGACTTAAAGAGGGTAGACCTGCACGAAGGTATTGACAGCACCTTAACGATTTTAGGCAGTCGTTTGCAGCTTAATGGCAGAGCTGTTCCCATTGAAGTGGTCAAAAACTACGGTGATTTGCCCCTGGTGTACTGTCACGCCAGACAGCTTAATCAGGTGTTTATGAACATCATCACCAACGCCATCAATGCTCTGGCTAGGGAGTTTACCCGTAGCTTAGGGGCTGCCCCCATCGTGGCGAAACCGCAAATTGTGGTTGTTACGAAAACTGAGGGCGATCGCTGTTTAATTTCCATTAGCAATAACGGTCCGATCATTCCCCGCGAGGTGCGTGATCGCATGTTCGATCCGTTTTTCACCACAAAAGCAGTGGGGCGAGGGACCGGTATGGGGTTGGCGAACAGCTATCAAATTGTGACCAGTACCCACGGCGGCCATTTAACCTGCGTTTCGGAACGTGGCATAGGCACCACCTTCACCATTGAAATTCCAATTAACGGAATCGTCCCTGGTGTGCTGACGGAAACCTACGAATCAGCATAGGAAATTGCCCATAAAAGCTCACTGGCGATACCAAAATGGCGATCGCCAACGGGTGGGTATCGTTGGCTCGTTGGATCGGCGCACCAAATCCAAGATCAAGATCTGGAAACCTTGGATTGGCACCAACTTTAGCGTTTGGTCAGCTGAGTCAGGACCTGGTTAGACCGCCCCACAAAGGACTTCATACCGTCGGCGTCAAAGCCTTTCTGAGCCATTAGGGCTAAGTCGTAAACGTGGTTACACAGGGCTTTGGATAGGACTGCGCTAGGAGATTCACCCCCTTCAACGGCGATCGCCCCCTGGTTCATCCCCAGCAGATTCTCAATTAACGGGTGGCTGCTGTTAACCAACAAAATATGGTCATCGGGGAACGCCGCCGCCTTGTTGTCAAACATGGCCGTCATATCCTGAATGCGCCGCATCGCCTCCGGCAAAAGCACCATCGCCGGGGGAGTATTGGCGGGATCTTCGCCCTTCAGTGCCTCCACTTTCACATTGACGCGAGAGTTGTCCAGTGCCCCTTCAAACAGCTCCTTAATTTGGTCGCTGCGGGTCTTATTGGTGGTGGGATCAACAATTTCCGTCTCTTTCTTGTCCTTGTCGAGCAGGGCATCGTCAATTTCCGCATCCACCCGGGCAAACTTAACGTCAGTGAATTCCCGCTCCAGGAATCCCACAAAATGGGTGTCAATGAACGAATCGAGGAACAACACCTCCAGCCCCTGGCTCTTGTGCAGCTCCACATAGGTGGCTTGGGACGCCGGGTCGGTGCAATAGAACACCCGATTTTCATGGCGCTCCTTGTTCCGCTCCAAATAATCCTTCAGTGTGGTGTAGTAGAAGCCGTTTTCGTCTCTGGGATCCGGGGTCTCCTCAGTGCTTTCCCAGGCGTCTCCCTCCTCCGTTTGCACCTCCACGGCAACGGTGGCGTCGGACTTGCCTTCGCCCAATTCAGCGCCCAATTCAGCGGTGGTGCGATAAATCAGAATATCCTCCACCTGCTTCTTAAACTTGTCATCGTTTAAGGAGCCAAATTTCACAAAGGTGCCTAGGTCCTGCCAGCAGCGAATATATTCCGGCAAATCGCTGCGATATAGCCCTTTTAATTCGCCGGCAACCTTCTTGGCAATATAGTCGGCAATGCGACGGACGGTGCGATCTCCCTGTAAATAGCTGCGGGATACGTTTAGGGGAATATCGGTACTGTCAATCACCCCCCGCAGCGGCGTTAGAAACTGGGGGATTACTTCCTCGCAGTTATCGCTTACGAACACCTGGTTGCAGAACAGCTTAATTTGCCCCTTAGTCACGTCCACATCGGGCTTGAGCTTGGGGAAATACAGGATGCCATTCACCACAAAGGGGTAGTCGGTGTTCAGGTGCACCCACAGCAACGGCTCGTCCTGAAACGGATGTAAATATCGATAAAACTCCAGGTAATCATCCTTGGTTAAGTCTTTAGGATTCTGCTTCCAAAGGGCTTTCTCCTGGTTAATGCGCTCCCCATTGAGATTAATGGGGTGGGGCATAAAATCGCAGTACTTTTTGACAATGCTGCGAATGCGCGCCTCCTCTAAATATTCCTCTTCCTCCTCCATCAGGGACAACGTAATAGTTGTGCCCCGCTCGGCTCGCTCCGAATCACTTAGCTCAAATTCGGTCGATCCATCGCACTTCCAGTGCACCGCCTCGGCACCCTCCTGGTAGGACAGGGTGTCAATCTCCACCGTATTCGCCACCATAAAGGACGAATAGAATCCCAAGCCGAAGTTACCAATAATGGTTTCGTCCGCTTCCTTGAACTTCTCCACAAATTCTTCGGCACTGGAGAAAGCCACCTGATTAATATATTTTTCCACTTCCTCAGCGGTCATGCCGATGCCGTTATCGGTGATGGACAGCTGCTTTTTTTCTTTGTCAACGGTGATATCAATAGCGGCGGTGCTGGGATCGAACGTTTGACCGCTGCTGTAAGTCGCCATTTTTAGTTTGGCGATCGCATCAATGCCGTTTGAAATAAGCTCCCGCAAGAAAATTTCGTGGTCCGAATAAATGGACTTCTTGATAATGGGAAAAATATTTTCGGTATGGACTGTAATATTTCCGCGCTTTGCCACAGTAGCCATAGGTGCTTTTAACTCGACCAAAACTCAACCACGCTACAGGGTAACGTGATGATTTTAGCCAGTGCAGTCGGATAACGATGCGGATTCCCCTACTGTGCCCTGGCTCGATTCTAAGGACCAGTTATTTCTAGGCGATTGACCGTGACTGGCTGCTATTCGGTGGCAGAGTCAGCGGGCTCGGAGTAGTCAGCAATAACGCTCACGTACACAAAGTGTCCCGCCAAAATTGCCAGCCAGCCCAGGCTAAACCAGGGAGCCCACACATCCCCACGCTGGGTCAGATTTTCCCAAAACCACAGGATGGAATTGCTGGCACCAAAGCCCGCCACGTGTACCGCAAAGGTGATGCGATCGTCGAGCTTGCGATAGGCAGGGTCGTTTTCTCGGTCTGGTTTTCGAGGCCAACGGGGAGGCATAAGCAATTTCAGCGATGCTGAGTAACTAACGAATTTTTTTGAATTATCAAAGCCACTGGCAATCCTAACAGAATCTCCAAGAATCCGGGCGTACGCCCGCAAAAATTGGCGCTAAAAATAGCAAGAAAAATCCACGGAATTGAATGATTCCGTGGACAAATCAGAAAATAAGTTGATGAGCCCACCCTTGAAACGTATCACCCAGCAAGTGCCAGAAGCTTTACGCTGCGGAGAGGACACCCCCGTTCAATGAGAGGTTTATTGGGGGTGGCAACCCTGACGATTAACGGCTTGGGAACTTGAATGATGACAGTCCTAGGTCCAGGCGAATTTGGAAACTACTTGAAGAATCCGGTGAAGGTGTAGCCCACGCCAAAGACCAATGCTGCTTCCGTTTCATCGAAGAATCCTACGGCAACGCGACCGGTTGCGGTCCAGCGATAAGCCAAGGGAACATCTACACCCCCCGTCAACAAGAACGCCGCGGCAGAATCATCTTGGAACAGATTTCGAATGGCAATGCCAGCACCCGCAAAAGGTACTGCGGCAATAGCACTGTCAGGGCTGTCGCCAGAGCGGATTGGAAAATCAGCAGTTAAGGCAAAACTAGCTACAGGATCATCGCCAAGCACACTCAGATTATGCAGAGAAATATTCTCCGTAAAGCCCGTCTTGGATGCGAGGGCAAAGCCGCCATCGCCCAGCTCAGAATCGGAATCATCGGAGAGTCCCAACGCAAAGCCCACGCCAATGTAGCTAAATTTGGAGCTAGTGCGCCGTCCGTCAGAGTTTTCAAAGGGACGCTGGGCCACTTCAATGGCCGTGTCACTAGGAGCTTCAGAAGGCTGAATGCTGGTGGCGGCAAACCGGCTGACTTCCTCAATGTCAAAAACCAAAGCGTCAGCATCCAGGGATACAGCATCAACGCTGTCTAAGGTTTCAATGTCAGCCGTAGGGTTTGCCAAAGCAGGTAGTGCTACCAAACTGGTCGATAGGGCAGCGATACCTGCGCTTAAGAAATGGTTCATTGCCATAGTTTTACTAATTCCTCACTGAAAAAGGCGATGAGCGCAGGGAATGCGCAGTGCCAAGAAAACATTTTTTCAAACGCGTTTTTCAAACCGCTGGTAAAGCGATGAGAAACGATATTGAGTTTTTATACCTGGCAAACTCAGTAAAAGAGGTTCGCCAATAGACAGCGCTTTTCATGCCATGCCTTTTGGGGACTGTGGCTTGAGCTAATGCTTTGAAACCGCTGTCTGGTCAGAACCTAACAGATCTGAACTTGGGGGCATTGGTACGAATCACAGGTATGAAGCGCAACGTCCCGTTCACTCAGCCTAACGAGGTCTTCATTGAGACCGGGGGATTGTAAAGTTCTGCAATATGGGGGGATGGGCGATCGCAAAAAAGTCCCTGTGGAAGCTATCCGCTAAGAGGGGTTTACAAACGGGCAACCCAAGATATAATTACTGAGCGATTTCGCCTAATGTTGGAATGGCATTGAGTAAATCTACGGCTCGGTAGCTCAGTTGGTTAGAGCAGGGGACTCATAAGCCCAAGGTCGGCAGTTCAAATCTGCCCCGAGCCACTTCAAGTTCTACTGTCAATTCGATGAAAAATAGGGCGAATTTGAGGTTTAAAGCCGAAGTTGAATCCGCCCTATTCGCTTTGCAAACACTTTGCGAACGACTCCGCTCAGCGACCATTCTGTTAATTCAAGAGTTGGCCATAATTCAGTGTGAAGAGCTGATAAGTGCAGCAGCGTATGGCCGTAGGGGGTCCTTCGCTGGTCCTTCGCTAGGAGTGATCCATAGTCACCACGTAATCCTTGGCCCTGCAAAATCTGAGATTCTTCGTCTCATAATCGACCCTTGAATTAGTAGAGCAGTCAGCGAGTGCTGAGCAGAACCGTGTGGGCACCGTTCACAGAGCAAGTGCGGATTCAGAGTCGATTGTGGTGATAAAAATCCTTTTTCTGAACTACCGGTGGTGTGGAAAAGTCGCGATCGCCCGCCGAAAGTTGACTGGGAGACACCAAGGGTGGAAATCAATGACTTGACACCTTTGCAGAGAATTTAGCCCTGATTTTTGAGCCATATTGATTGGCATACACTTGGGTGAATTCAGCGCCAAAAAGAACGATTTGGGCTGAGTAGTAAATCCATAAAAGGAGTACTACAAACGAACCTGCAGCGCCGTAGATAGATGAGACGCCACCATTTGCTAGATATTTTCCAATTGCCCATTCGCCGATATTGAAGAGTAACGTTGTCACTACGGCGCCAGTCCAAACGTCGCTCCAATCCACTTTTACATCGGGCAAAACCTTGTATACCAGTGCAAATAACAAGGTGGTTACGGTGGATGAAATTAAAAAGTTGAGAAATTTTAGCAGGGGCAGCCAGTCCCTAGTGGAGCCAAACAACACTTCGGAGAGCCCCGATAAAATTGCACTCATTGCCAGTGATATCAGCAGTAAAAATCCAATTACGGGGATCATCGAGAAAGATAGGATGCGCTTTTTGACAAACCTTTTTAAATCAAATTTAGGCGTAACTTTGACCCCCCAAATTAAGTTCAAAGATTCCCTAAGCTGGTTAAAAACTCCCGATGCGCTGACAAAGAGCAATATCAGACTAACAATGGTGGCTGTGGTGCCTGATGGATGGTTACCTGCATGGTTCAACATTAGTTGAATAGACTCTGCTCCTTGATCTCCTATTCGTAGCTGTAACTGCCGAAAGACTTCTCCCTGTACCGAATACTGCCCCAGGAAAAATCCGGCGATCGCGATAACTAAAATCAATATTGGCGCGATGGCCAGAGCCGTGTAATAGGCCAACGCTGCAGCTAAAAGGGAGGCGCGATCGCTCTGCCATTCTTGAAATGATTGCTTAAGTAAGCGCCAAAGCTGTCTACTATTCATTTCACCTCAAACGCTTAGATAGAGAGTCTAAAAGACATTACTTCAAAATATGATTTTGATTTGTTGCTATGGAAATAGCACGCTTCTTATCCAAGCAATGTTGTTGATTTAGCAAAGACTAGAGTAGTGGAAGGAGATTAAAATTTCGATGACCATAAAAAAAGACAAGGAATCCGGAAGATTCTTGCCTTGAGGGTCATATCAATGGCGCGTTGAGCTTACTACAGTAAATAAGTGAAGAACGCCGGTAAAACTTACTCTTCCCAGACGCAATGTTCGCCTAAAAAACTGTTGTCAATACTGCGCCTAATCTTAATGAACTAGTTAAAGTGTGAGGCAGCTTTCTCGAAGGACTTCTGAAGACGACCAACAGCTCCTTCAATACCTTCCTGGATATCCTCCCAGGCACTTTCGCTAGATGCTTTAAACTCTTCTAGCTGTTTCCCAATGCTGTCTCGCTGGGTTTGTAGTTCTTCAATTTTTTCGTAATAGTTAACTTTCGCTTCAGCTTTTGACTGTGCTGCTTTTGCCTTCATCTCTGTAATCTGAGCATCGAACTTATCAAGCTGTGCTTTTACTTTCTGCTCTGTAACTTGCGTGGTATCCATAATTTCTAGACCTTATTCGCTATATCTAAGTAAACCAACAATTCAAGTATTTATTCATCCTCCTGAAGATAAGTATTGAAGGAATAAAACTAAATCCTCTGTCCTTCGAAAGGTAGAAAGCTCTTTTTTTATCGGGCTCATAAAGGAATTCTCGAAAAAATAAATGTGAAAAACACGATTGAAAACGAAAGCAATAAGTGGTTCATCCCCACTTGAACTAGGGGCTGTCACCATTTAAATCTCAAAGGCAGTAGCTACAAGGGTTTCAACCCTCAACATGCTTCGCTTTGTTTTAAAAGGGCGTGGACTTCCCTCTGTGTGTGGCTTATGAACTTAATTGAAGACGTGCCCTAAGCGTTTTCTCTAAGGCAGTTGTCCGCCTAGTCACCCACCCACTGAAAAATATCTAAGTTGTTAAATCTTAAAAAATAGAAACCACGCTATGTCCCGAGACTATTTAAACAAGGCTTGACTCATTCGTTATGGTTGTTATAACTATTTGCTGAGTATAGAATGGCGGTATTATATAGGCAAACAAAGGATGTGGCGACGTAAAAGGAACGTGTTCGTAGCTGTTTTTGGTTTTATAAATGGGCTCAAAGCAGTTAAGTACTTATTTGCCTCGCAACATTTTTGCACTGATATATCTGCACTGATATAAATTATTCAGGTCAAGGGAGACTACGGTAAGCCAAATTAGGGGCTGCCATTAAATTCCAAGTCAATAGCCGTGAGCGTTTCAACCCCTGATGTTTTTTGTTTCAACGGGGTGTTGGTTTTCCATCGGGTAAAGCTTTTGAAGATTAATGGGTAACGCACCCCTGCCTTGCTGCCTCTTCGCCTCGAAATGTTTCGACATTTAGTCTCTGTGAAACAGCAGGGAAGAGGCGACCTTAGAATGGCTAATTCAGTCAGGGTCTTAATTGTTGATGATTCCTACGAAGATCAGAAGATTTATCGATGGTGTTTAGACAACGTAGACCAAATCGAGTATCAAGTTTATTCCGCTGAAGACGGAGAATCAGGCTTACAGGCTGTTGAAGTATTTGAGCCAAATATTATTTTGGTCGATTATTTTCTGCCAGATTTAAGCGGATTGGAGTTTGTGCGATCGCTGCGCATTCAACAGGGTGAATTAAGTGGTGGTGCGGCAGATAGCGTTCTCTTGGCAAGGAACTCCGCTGAATCGGTGGAGAATGATTTAAGTAGAGTCGGCGATAACGGAAGAGACAACGGAAGAGATGGCGGGGGCGATCGCGAGCTCACGATTCCGGTGGTTATGTTGACGGGGCAGGGAAGCGAAAAAGTTGCCGTTGAGGCGATGAAAGAGGGGATTTTTGATTACCTAATTAAGGGCGAAATTTCCCCGGCGATTCTCCACCGCAGCATCAGCCAAGCCTTAGCCCATTACGACCTGAGGCGATCGCTGCAAAGCTCAGAAGAGCGCTTTCGGGCCGCCGTAGAAACCATGCTCGACTGCTTTGGGATTTACACTGCGGTGCGAGATGAAGAGGGAAAGATCATTAGGTTTCGCTCTGAATTTGTAAACTCTGCCGCCAGCAACCGCGAAACGGTGGCGGCGCGATCGCTTCAAGAATCCCATCGGAATACTAACCAAAATTCCTATTGGGAATCTCAGGGAGAGATTTATGAGAACAACTTTTGCGTGATGGAACCTCCCCTGTGGACCACAGAAATGTTCCGTGAATACTGCAGTCTAGTTGATACCGGTACTCCCTTAGTTAAAGAGGTTGTGGTGTACAAGAAGGGAGGGGCTTACCCAGGCAAGACGCGAACAGAGGCACCAACAACGGCACCGATTGAGTGCGCCTACGATCTGCGGGCAACCCGTATTGGGGATGGATTTGTGGCGGTGTGGCGCGAAATTACCGATAGAAAACGGGCGGAAATTGAGCACCAGCAACTATTGGAATGGGAACAGCAAGCACGGCGATCCGCGGAGGAAGCTAACCATCTCAAGGATTTATTCGTAACGATGGTTTCCCACGATTTGCGATCGCCCCTCAATGCAATTTTGGGGTGGACCCAAATGCTGCAGCGGAATCCGAGCGGGAAGATTATTAATCAGGCGATCACCACCATAGAACGAAGCGCTAAAGCTCAGCTTTCTTTGATTGACGACCTGCTGGATCTGTCGCAAATTGTACGCGGCTCTTTAGTTCTATCAGAGCAATCCATTAACTTTGTGGAAATGCTGGGGGCATTGCTAACAGAGATATACCCACTACTCATCGATAAGAAACTACAACTCAGCTTGGATTTTCAAGAAACAACAATCACTGTTGGCGGTCCAGAAACCATTACGAACGCTTTTCTCCAACACCCATCTCTTTTTGGAAAAGGTGACGTTAATCGCCTCTGCCAAGTGTTCAATAACCTAATATCAAACGCCATTAAATTTACGAAGAAAGGCAAGTACCTGCGCCTGGGACTATTCCACAACAGCGACATCATCAGGATCTCAGTCTCTGACTCAGGAGTCGGTATCGCCCCAGAGGACATCAAAACTATTTTTGACCAGTTTTATCGCTCCAACGAAAATAAATATGTTCAAGGCATAGGATTGGGACTGACCATTGCTAAACATATTGTGGATCTTCACGCAGGGCGAATCTGGGCAGAAAGTGAAGGCGTAGGCAAGGGAAGTACATTCACCGTGGAACTACCGTTAACTTGCCAACCTTCCAGTGGTAAGTTGCCAGAACAAAAAATTTATTGATGATCGCATGTGATTTCGACTAGGCTCATGGTGTGTCCCAGGGCGGTTTGCTCGCCTGGTGGCTTCCCTTCTCGGTAAAGCCCGCCAGCAGTCAGTGGCCTACGATGAGCATTTCTTATGACCTATCGGAAAGGCGATTAAAAAAATTGGCTCTTGGGTTGATAATGAAAGTTATTAAAAAAATCCAAAGGAGGACTCAGACTCTATGGAAGCCCAGGATCAGAAAACAGCTGGACAATTAGAGCGAGAGATTTCCCAAAGAGTTAATGCGCTGTATCGCAGCGAGCTGTCCCACCAGCCCGGTAAGATCACGTGTCAGCTATTTGAGAATAAGGCAGTTATTGTTATTGAAAAGTCCATCAGTCGCCCAGAGCAACTGTTAAAAGAGCACGCTAAAGATGATGTAGCCGAAGATGCCCACGCAGGAATTAAAGCGTTCTTTCGTGAAAAAGTCAGGGAAAGTATTGAAGATTTGCTTCAAGTTAAAGTGCTAGACACTTTATTTGATTCCAGCTTGGAAAGTCATCTAAGCAGTGTTGTGGTTGTGCTTGAAAAGCCACCAACGGTTAGAAATCCGGCGGCAATCCCTAAGTTTCCAAAGTCTCACCTTGAAAATGGGAAAGTTCCTGACTAAACAGTCGGTTCAATTCAGTCTTTTTTTTAATTGGATCAGTGAAAGTTATTAATGATGCCTTGTAAATATATTTCTTTAGTTAGAAGATGCGTTAACGCTTCTGATTGATGTATGCGAGTTGGTATTGGAAGAATATGCAAGAGACGAAATGTAAGAGGTTTATTAATGAGTCAGCAGCTAACTGAATCGACTAGTGTGAATGCTGAGGTGAAAGATGGATACGATCCAAACATGATTCCCGCCGAAACTGCAGCGCGAATTGAGCGTGAAGGTGAAGTTTACAAGTCGACACCGGATGCCAACGAGCAAGATGGAATAGATACAATGGGAGGATATACCGTTAGTCGTGAAGGGCTTTTGAATAATTATGCCGTTGAGCCTGAAATGTATTACGAAGAGCGGGGCGATCGCCAAATGCACAAGGAAGCCGCCGCCGCTCATCGAACGGAAGAATTAAAAGAAGTGCGGAAAACAGACGAAGATGGACTTTTGACGCCCTCTGAGAGGACGTCTGAAAAGTCTAATTTATGACGCCAGCCGCTTGAGTAAGAGT